>NZ_JASGBW010000024.1:0-75644 GCF_030053215.1 Stenotrophomonas sp. PFBMAA-4
CATGACGTCTGCCGTGCCGACCAACGGTCGGCACCCACCAACAGCAGCGGGTGCCAACAGCCGCGTGAACCTGTCGAAGGCGGGGTGGGTCCGGTTGAGGGGGTGTGAGCGGCATGGATGCCGCGACCAAGCCTACATGGACGTATTTACGGCGTCCCCCTCAACCGGACCCACCCCGCCATCCCACGGATAGCGCGCTTTTGCTGTTGCTTCCGCAGGTGCAGGGCTGCAAGCCCTGCCAACCAACACCCCCCACCTACCACCATTGGCCTACACATTCCTGGCGCATTCCGCTGCGATAATGCCCGCCAGGGGCGACGCGCAGCGGGCGCGGGCGTGAGCAGAAACAGGATGTAGCGTGGTCGGCAGGCAGTGGCGTTACGGAACGGGGGCGGTGCTGGTCGTCCTGCTGATGGTGCTCGCCGCACCCTGGCTCGGCCATGCGCGCACGGTCGAGAACGGCCGCGATTACCTGCTGGTCGGTGCCGCCACCGATGAACCCACCCCCCATCGTGCCTGCACGCCGCAGATGCTGTCCGGCGACCGCCAGCAGGTCACCGTCGAAGCGCCGCCCGGAGGGTGGTCCGGCGAGCCGCAGGCGCTGGACGTGTTCAACGTGTTTGCCGGCGAAGTGCGCCTCAAGCACGGCGACCGCGAGATCTGCGGCAACATGCATGACGCGCGGACCCGGGATTCGCGCTTCCGCGCCGGCATCGGCATGGTCGCCGTGCCGCCGGCCGGCAGCCATGAACCGTTCGTGGTGTCCTGGCAGCGGCCATTGAAGGCACGCTGGGTGCCGACGCTGCTGCTGGGCGCGCCCAGCCCCGTGCAGCAGAACGACACCGCGCGCCTGCTGGTGCGCGCGGCCTGCATCGCGGTGGCCATCGCCCTGGCACTGTCGGCGCTGATGGCCTACCTGACCACGCGTGATCGCAGTTTCCTGTTCTACATCGCCGCCACCGTGGTGCTGGTGCTGTGGCAGTCCATCCTCGGCGGCCTCAGTGGCTACCCCGAGCCGTGGTTGCCGGTTGGCCAGCGCGGCCCGTGGTGGTTGCTGTCGCTGACCGCGGCCACCCTGGCGCTGGTGTTGCCGGCGCTGTGGCGGCTCAACGGCGGTGACCGCGTGCTGCCACGCTCGCGGCTGGCCCAGCAGCTGCTGCTGTGGGGCCTGATGGGCGTGGCCGTGATGGTGCCCTGGCTGGAGCGGGAGACCCTGGCGCCGGTAGCGCGGGTGCTGCAGGCCTGCTTCATCGGTGGCTGCCTGCTGTCGCTGGCCATGGGCGTGTGGGCGCGCCTGCGCGGGGACGCCTGGGCCGTGGCCGGGCTGGCGTCGCTGTCGCCGATGCTGGTGCTGGTGGTGGCCGATGCGACCCGCGCGCAATGGCTGTTCGAGTACCGTGTGGAGGCACTGCAGCTGGCGGTCACCTGGCTGCTGATGATGGCCGCCTACGCGCTCAACCTGCGCCTGGGCCGGCTGCGCCAGCAGCGGGACGAGATGCGCCAGCTGGCCGAGACGGACATGCTGACCGGCCTGCCCAACCGCCGCGCCGGCCTGCAGCAGCTCGCCCAGCAGCTGGAACGGGTGCAGCGCGACGGCGGCCCGCTGGTGATCGGCTTCCTCGACATCGATCTGTTCAAGGACATCAACGACCGCCACGGCCATGCGGTCGGGGACCAGGTGCTGGTGGCCGTGGCCCAGGCCCTGCGCGCGGCCGTGCGCAACCAGGACGAAGTGGTGCGCATGGGCGGGGAGGAGTTCCTGCTGCTGCTGCCGGGCATGCCGCGCGACGCGGCCGCCGCCCGCCTGGAGCAGCTGCGCCAGCGCATCACCCAGCTCTGCCAGGACCTGCAGGTGCCGGGCCTGGAGGTGACCGCCAGCATCGGCCTGGCGCAGTGGCGCCCGGGCGAGGACGACCTGGCCGCGCTGCTGCGGCGGGCCGACCATGCCATGTACGTGGCCAAGCGCAGCGGCCGCAACCGGGTCTTCGACGGCGAAACCGTCGATCCATTGCTGCCGGCGTGACCCGGGCGGGGCGGGGATGGCCGATAATGGGGCCATGACCACCCGACTCAACAAATACATCGCCGAAACCGGCTTCTGCTCCCGCCGCGAGGCCGATCGCCTGATCGCCGCCCGCCGGGTCACCGTCAACGGCCACCCCGGCGGTACCGGCGCCGTCGTCGGCGAGGGCGATACCGTCCTGGTCGACGGCCAGCCGCTGCAGGTGCGCGTGGCCCGCAAGCCGGGCGCCCGCCGCCACGTCTACATCGTGCTCAACAAGCCGGTGGGCGTGACCTGCACCACCGAAAGCTCGGTCAAGGGCAACATCGTCGACTTCGTCGGCCACGAGCAGCGCATCTTCCCGATCGGCCGCCTGGACAAGGATTCCGAGGGCCTGATCCTGATGACCAGCAACGGCGACATCGTCAACCAGATCCTGCGTGCCGAGAACGGCCACCAGAAGGAGTACCTGGTGGCGGTCAACAAGCCGGTCACCGATGAATTCCTGCGCGGCATGGCCCGCGGCGTGCGCGTCCACGACCAGATGACCCTGCCGTGCCGCACCTCGCGCATCGCCAAGTTCGGCTTCCGCATCACCCTGGAGCAGGGCCTGAACCGGCAGATCCGCCTGATGGCCGCCGCGTTCGATTACCGCGTCACCCAGCTGCGCCGCGTGCGCATCGACAACATCAAGATCGGTGCGCTGAAGCCGGGCCAGTGGCGCAACCTGACCGAGCAGGAACTGCGCGGGCTGCTGCCCAAGCAGCAGGACTGGTAAGCGACGCCTGTAGAGCCGAGCCCATGCTCGGCTGGCGGGCGGCATCATCGGCTAGACTCGGCAGTGACCTGCCGGAACATGACGCTGCATGATCAAGCCCGACAAGCCTGCCAACGAGGCCCAGCGCCTGGACGCGCTGTACCGCTACCGCATCCTCGATTCGGAGCGCGAGAAGTCCTTCGATGACCTGGTGGTCATCGCCAAGGCGGTGTGCGGCACGTCGATGGCCGCCGTCACCCTGATCGACGTTGAACGGCAGTGGTTCAAGTCGATCCAGGGCATCGATGCCGCCGAGAACCTGCGCAGCGAATCGATGTGTGGCCACGCCATCCTGCAGCCGCGCGAGCTCATGGTGGTGGAGGATGCGCGGCAGGACATCCGCTTCCACGACAACCCGGTGGTGACCGGCGATCCGCACGTGCGTTTCTACGCCGGTGCGCCGCTGATCAGCAGCGACGGCCTGCCGCTGGGCACGCTGTGCGTGTTCGATCCCACCCCGCAGCACCTGGCCCCGGACAAGGCCGAGGCGCTGGCCGCGCTGTCACGCCAGGTCATGCTGGTGATGGAACTGCGCCGCTTCGCGCTGGATATCCAGAGCCACATGGTGCAGCGCGATGACTACGAGCGCCTGCTGTCGGAGTACCACGACGTGCTGCTGGCGCAGAACGCCGACCTGACCGAACAGAGCCGCACCGATGCGCTGACCGGGCTGCCGAACCGGCGCGCGATGGCCGCTGCCCTGCAGGACGCGGTGGCCAGCGCCGACGGCCAGCCGCGGCAGACCTGCGTGGCCCTGGTGGACATCGACCACTTCAAGCACATCAACGATTTCCAGGGCCATGCCACCGGCGACCGGGTGCTGGCCGAACTGGGCGTGCTGCTGCGTTCGCACTTCGCCGGCCGCGGCCTGGCCGCGCGCTATGGCGGCGAGGAATTCGTGGCGCTGATGCCGGACGTGGACCTGCGCACCGCCGAACTGCAATGCGAGTTCCTGCGCATGGCGGTGGCCGACCTGCCACTGGGCTTCCCGGTGACGGTCAGCATCGGCGTGGCCCAGCATCAGGCCGGCGAAACCACCGACCAGACCCTGGCGCGCGCCGACGCGGCGCTGTACCGGGCCAAGGCCAACGGCCGCGACCGGGTGGAGCTGGCGCCGTAACCCGCTGCGCGGCACGGGGGGGCCATGACCTGACGGGCGCCTGCCTCTGGCGGGCCGTCTCAACCACTGCGATGTCATTGCCACATCATGGCGTCCTCCCCCTCTGCAAGGACGCCGCCCATGCTGCAGACCCTGGCCGTTGCCCACTACCGTTCGTTGCATGACCTGGTACTGCCGCTGCAGCGGTTGAACGTCGTCACCGGGGACAACGGCAGTGGCAAATCCAGCCTGTACCGCGCGTTGCGCCTGCTGGCTGAAAATGCACAGGGAGGCGTGGCCGCCGCGCTTGCCCGCGAAGGCGGGCTGGGTTCGGCACTGTGGGCTGGTCCGGAAAAGATCGATGCGCGCGTGGTGCGCGGTGAAATTCCCTTGCAGGGCACCGCGCGGCAGGAATCGGTCAGCTTGAAGCTGGGCTTTGCCACCGACGAGTTCGGCTACGCCATCGACCTGGGCTACCCGCCGCCCAGCCTGTCCGCGTTCGCGTTGGACCCGCAGATCAAGAGCGAGGCGATCTGGGCCGGCCCGTTTCTGCGCAGTGCCACTCAGCTGGTTGACCGGCGCGGCGTGCTGCTTCGCCGGCGGCGTGGGACAGGGTGGGGCGTGGTTGACGATCGCCTGTCCGTGTTCGACAGCCTGTTCACCCAGGCCGGTGATCCGCAGCGCATGCCTGAGGCCATCGCGTTGCGCGAATACATCCGTCGCTGGCGTTTCTACGATCACTTCCGCAGCGATGCTGAGGCACCCGCGCGGCAGCCGGCGATGGCCACGCGAACGCCGGTACTGCACCACGATGGGCACGATCTTGCCGCCGCCTGGGTGACGATCCTTGAAATCGGCGATCCACAGGCACTTGCCTGTACCGTCGACGATGCGTTCCAGGGCGCGACGGTGAGATTCGAGCAAGGCGATGGAAGGCTGGCCCTGCGCTTCCATCAACCCGGCCTGCTGCGTCCGCTGTCGATGGCCGAACTGTCCGACGGTACGCTGCGCTTCCTGTTGCTGGCCGCTGCGCTGCATACGCCGCGGCCACCGCCGCTGCTGGTACTCAACGAGCCGGAAACCAGCCTCCATCCTGACCTGCTGCCCGCGCTCGCGCGTTTGATCATCGCCGCCAGTGCGCGCAGCCAGGTCTGGGTGGTGTCCCATTCCAGCCGGCTGATCGCAGCCTTGGAGCAGGCGCCGGACTGCCACTCGCTGCACCTCCACAAGGAACAGGGCCGCACGTTGTTGAGTGGTCAGGGGTTGCTTGACGCTCCCGCATGGCATTGGCCGCGGCGTTGACGCCCCGCCTCACTCGGCGATATTGCGCGCCTCGGCCGTGCCCAGGATCTCCGGATGCTGCACCGGCTTGCGGCGGTTCAGCAGCGGATGCAGGAACACTGCACCGACGATGATCGCCACGCCCAGGTAGAACCACGGCGTCACTTCATGCTGCTCACGCAGCAGCACCACCGCCAGCAGCACGGCATAGACCGGCTCCAGGTTGGTCACCAGCTGCACGGTGTAGGCGCTCAGATGGCGCAGCGCGACCAGCGCCAGGGCGAACGGCAGCAGCGTGCAGGCGCCCGCCAGCACCAGCAGCAGGATGCCATCGTGCAGGTCGGGCACCACCCACAGGGGGCTGGCCAGCGCCGGCAGCAGGTACGGCAGCACCGGCGCCAGCAGGGTGAGGGTGAGCGTGCCGGCGCCCAGTTCCAGCGCGGTCACCGTCAGCGGATCGGCATGGCTGACCATGCGCTTGTTGAGCGAGCCGAACACCGCAACCAGCAGCGCCGACAGTGCGCCGACCAGCACGCCCAGGCGCATGCCATCGGGCACGCCGCCGACCACCAGGGCCACGCCCGGCAGCACCGCCAGGCCGAAGGCCAGCTCGCGCACCTGGAAGGGCCGCTTGGCCACCCACGGTTCGATGATGGAGGTGAACACCGGCGCCAGTGCGATGCAGGTGGCGGCCACCGAGGCATTGGCCAGCTTCACCGCGCCATAGAACGTCAGCCAGTGCAGGGCGACCAGTGCACCGATGCCGGCATAACCGGCTACCAGCCGCAGCGGCAGGGTGCGCAGCCCGCGCCAGACCCGCGGCAGCAGGGCCAGCATGGCCACCACCAGCAGCATGCGCCACCACACCAGCGGCAGCGCCGGCAGGGTGATCAGCTTGCCGAGGATGGCGGTGACGCCCCACAACAGGACACAGAAATGGATCTGCCAGAGCGCTTTGCGGGTGTCGGGGGTCGTCATCGGTGTATTGTGCGGCAAGCGCAGGGCGGCCGGCGATGCCGGTGGCCTGCCCGCTGCATCCTGTCCCTGGAGCCCGTGCATGCCTGCCGACCGTTCGCTGCTGCGGGGTTGGGCCGCGCTGACCGCGCTGGTCGCCGCCGCGTCACTGCTGCTGCAGTACCTGTTGCTGGTGACCGGCCCCGGCGGCAGCGCGGGCATTGCCGCGGCGACCCTGCGCTTCTTCGGCTACTTCACCATCCTCAGCAACCTGGCGGTTTGCGTGGGCTGCCTGTGCCTGGCGTCGGGACGAGCGCTGCGGGCGACCCCGGCGGCGGTGCTGGCGCTGTGCATCGGCGTGACCAGCCTGGTCTATGCGGTGGCCCTGCAGGGGCTGTGGCAGCCCACCGGCCTGCAATGGTGGGTCGACATGGGCCTGCACTACGCGGTGCCGCTGCTGTACCTGGGCGGCTGGCTGCTGCTGTTGCCGCACGGGCACCTGCGCTGGCGCGCGCTGGGCAGGGTGCTGCTGGTGCCGGTGGCGTACCTGGGCTGGGCGATGGCGGTGGCCGCCCTGCTCGGCCAGGCGCCGTACCCGTTCCTGGAATGGCAACGGATCGGTGCAGCGGCATTCGCGCTCAACGTGCTGCGGGTGGCCGGCGTGTTCGTGCTGGGCTGGAGCCTGCTGTGGGCGCTGGATCGCTGGCGCCGTCGCTGAGCCGCTGCAGGGCCATCGCTGCCGCCGGGTTGCGTGCCTTGCCCGCGCCGATGCACAGCAGGTAGACCTCGCGTGGCTGCGGCACGGCGGGCTCGGCCAGGCAGGGCAGGTCGTCCACGGGTTCGCCGCGTGACCAGCGCTGCGCGCGTTCAGCCCAGCGTTGTTGCTGCGGTCGCGGCAGGCCCTCGCGCAGGCGCGCCTGGCTGCGCTTGATGCGCGCGTAGACGAAGCCGGCGCTGACATCGCCGTGCAACGGTGCCTCGTCGCTGTCTTCGATCACCAGGGCCACGCCATGGCGGCGCGCGGCGGCCACCAGCTCCGGCCCGTGCACCTGCGCGTTGCGCACTTCCAGCGCGTGCTGCAGCGGTACGCCCTGCAGGGTCTGCGGCAGCGCAGCCATCAGTACTTCCAATGCCACCGCGTCAGCGGGGTGCCTGGGGTCGAACTGCCACAGCAGCGGGCCCAGCCGGTCACCCAGCGCCAGCGCGGCCTGCAGGAAGGGTGTGGCCGCTTCGACGGTGGACGACAGATCGCGGCGCTGCACGAGGTAGCGCGGCGCCTTCATCGAAAAGCGGAAACCGTCCGGCGTCTGGGCAGCCCACTGCGCGCACTGCGCTTCGGTGGGCGTGCGGTAGAAGGTGCCGTTGATCTCGATGCAGCGCAGCGCGTGGCTGGCGTGGGCCAGCTCTTCGCGCTGCGGCAGGCCGTCGGGGTAGAACACCCCGCCGCGCCACGCCGGAAACACCCAGCCGCCAATGCCGCAGCGGATCGCTGCGGCTGTCACTGGCCGTGGTCCGCGCGCCAGGGATCGTAGCTGCCGAACCACCACAGGTAGCCTTCCGGATCGGCGCAGGCGTAGCCCCGGCCGCCGTAGTCCTGGTCGGCGATCTCGATGACGATGCGCGCGCCGGCGGCCTTGGCCCGCGCGTAGTGGGCGTCGGCATCGGGAACGATGACGCACGCGCTCTGCGTCTGCCGCCCGTCGACCTCGTCGGGCATCACCGCCAGCTTCGACCATTCACCGCTGTTGCTGGCCGAGCCGAGCATGACCATGCCCTGGCCGAACACCAGTTGCGCGTGGAAGACCGTTTCGCCTTCGGCATACACCGCCTGCGCATGGAAGCCGAACGCGCGCTGCAGCCAGTCGATGGCGGCCAGTGCGTTGCGGTAGCGCAGGGACGGAATGATGGTGGAACCGGTGCTGGATGGATCGCTGTGGGCCATGACACCCCTCCTATGGCACAGGGCAGGATCGGACGCTGGCCGTTACCATCGCGCGAAACCCCGGTGATGGCCTGCACACGGCCGCAACCCCCGTTCGGAGATGGTGCTGGATGAACAACTGGATTGGAGGCGCCGTGCTGCTGGCCTGCGCGACGATGGCACATGCGGCTGAAACCGCGCCGACCCCGGCGCAGCTGCAGGACCTGGATGCGACCGTCGAGCGCGTGCGCGCGCAGTTCGACGTGCCCGGCGTGGCCGTGGCCGTGGTCAAGGACGGCAAGGTGGTGCTGGAGCGCGGCTGGGGCGTGCGTGAGCTGGGCAAGCCGGCGCCCGTGCAGGCCGACACCCTGTTCGCCATCGCCTCCAACACCAAGGCGTTCACCGCCACCTCGCTGAACCTGCTGGCCGAGGACGGCAAGCTGAAGATGGACGACAAGGTGATCGACCACCTGCCGTCGTTCCGCATGTCCGACCCGTTCGTGACCGGGCAGATGACCCTGCGCGACCTGCTTTCGCACCGCAGCGGCCTGAGCCTGGGGGCCGGCGACCTGCTGTTCTGGCCGACCACGTCCTACAGCAATGCCGAGGTGGTGCAGCGGCTCGGCCAGGTGCCGCTGAAGGGTGGTTTCCGCGAGCGCTACGCCTACGACAACATCCTCTATGCGGTGGCCCAGCAGGTCATCGAGAAGGTGTCGGGCATGAGCTACCAGCAGTTCCTGCAGACGCGCATCTTCGACAAGGTGGGCATGGCCGGCACGCGCTACAACGCCGACCATCTGCAGGCAGGCGACAACGCAGCGGTCGGTCACGCCAAGTACGATTTCAAGGATCTGCGCACCGTTGCGCCGCTGACCTGGTCGAACAACGCCGGTGCCGGTGGCATCTATTCCAGCGCACATGACATGGCGCGCTGGATGCAGGTGCAGCTGGCCGAGGGCACGCTGGCCGACGGTACGCCGCTGTTCAGTGCCAAGACCCAGAAAGAGATGTGGCAGATGATCACGCCGCAGGCCATTGCCGCGCCGAGCGTGCCCGAGCTGGAGCCGGCGCGCGCCAACTTCGCCGGTTACGGCGAGGGCTGGAGCCTGAGCGACTACCGCGGGCAGAAGCTGGTCTGGCACACCGGTGGCTGGCCGGGCATGGTTTCGCGCCTGACCCTGGTGCCGGGGCACAAGCTGGGCGTGGTGGTGCTGACCAACCAGGAAGCGGGCGCGGCATTCAATGCCATCACCCTGAGCGTGCTCGATGCCTACCTGGGCGGCGAAAAGCACGACTGGGTGGACGCCTATGCCAAGGGCGTGGCCAAGGGGCAGGACAAGGCTGATGAAGCCTGGGCCAAGCACCAGGCCGAGCGCGCCAAGGGCAGCACGCCGTCGCTGCCGCTGGTGCGCTATGCCGCCACGTACCGCGACCGCTGGTATGGCGACATGGTGGTGTCTGCAGAGGGCAAGGGCCTGCGCCTGCGTTTTGCCAGAACCGCGCAGCTGACCGGCCGCCTGGAGCACTGGCAGCACGATACGTTCATCGTGCGCTGGGATGACCGCTCGCTCAACGCCGATGCCTTCGTCAACTTCAGCCTGGACCCGGACGGCAAGGTGCGCGAAGTGCGCATGCAGCCGATCTCGGACCTGACCGATTTCAGCTTCGACTTCCAGGACCTGCTGTTCACCCCGGTCAGCCCGTAACGGTAGCGCCGGGCCATGCCCGGCGAACGCCGGGAACACACCGGCCATGGGATAATCCCCGCGCTGATATGGCGAGGGAATGTGATGTTTCGTTGGTTTGAATCCCTGATTCCGGTGTTCCCGCCCGTGGACGGCCGCATGCCGCCGCAGAAGGTGCTGCCGTTCTACCTGCACTACCTGCGCCCGGTGTGGCCGGTGCTGCTGGCCACCCTCATCGCCGGCCTGCTGCTGGCGCTGGTGGAAGTGGCGATGTTCGATTACCTGGGCCGCATCGTCGACATGGTCGCCGAGCAGCCCGGTGCCGGTTTCTTCCAGCGCCACGCCAACGAACTGGGCTGGATGCTGTTCATCACGGTCATCGCGCGGCCGATCCTGGTCGGCCTGCACAACCTGCTGGTCAACCAGGCCATCGTGCCCGGCCTGAGCAACCGCTCGCGCTGGCTGATGCACAACTACGTGGTGCGGCAGAGCCTGAGCTTCTTCCAGAACGACTTTGCCGGCAGCGTCGCCAACCGGGTGATGCAGACCGGTACCTCGCTGCGCGAATCGGCCGTGCAGATGGTCGATTCGCTCTGGTACATCGTGGTCTACACCGGCACCGCGCTCTACCTGTTCGCGCAGGCGGACTGGCGCCTGATGGTGCCGCTGATCCTGTGGCTGCTGGCCTACGCGGTGATCCTGGCCTACTTCGTGCCGCGCGCGAAGGAACGGGCCTGGATTGCGTCGGAGGCACGTTCCAAGGCGATGGGCCGCATCGTCGATGGTTACACCAACATCCCCACGCTGAAGCTGTTCGCCCACGGCGGGCGCGAGCAGGCCTACGTCGCCGAGTCGATCCAGGAGCTGGCGGTCAAGCACCGCGCGCAGACCCGCATCACCACCGGCATGGACCTGACCATCGCCATCGTCAACGGCTTCCTGATTGCCGGTACCTGCGGCCTGGCGCTGTGGCTGTGGAACGGCGGGCACATCACGGTGGGCGCGATCACCCTGGCCACCGGCCTGGTCATCCGCATCCACAACATGTCCGGCTGGATCATGTGGACCATCAACGGCATCTTCGAGGACATCGGCACGGTGCAGGATGGCATCACCACCATCGCCCAGCCGCTGACCGTGCAGGACCGCGAAGACGCCGTGCCGCTGCAGGTGGCCCACGGTGGCGTGCACTTCCAGGACATCCACTTCCACTACGGCAAGAAGGGCGGGGTGATCGCCGGGCTGGACCTGGTGGTGAAGCCCGGCGAAAAGATCGGCCTGGTCGGTCCGTCCGGTGCCGGCAAGTCGACCCTGGTCAACATCCTGCTGCGCCTCTATGACTTGGAAAGCGGACGCATCCTGATCGACGGCCAGGACATCGCCCGCGTCACCCAGGAAAGCCTGCGCCAGCAGATCGGCGTGGTCACCCAGGACACCTCGCTGCTGCATCGTTCGATCCGCGACAACCTGCTGTACGGCCGCCCCGACGCGACCGATGAGCAGCTGCGCGCGGCCGTGGCCAAGGCACGTGCCGAAGCCTTCATCGACACGCTGGTGGACGGGCAGGGGCGCCGCGGGTATGACGCGCATGTCGGCGAGCGCGGCGTGAAGCTGTCCGGTGGCCAGCGCCAGCGCATCGCCATTGCCCGCGTGCTGCTGAAGGACGCGCCGATCCTGGTGCTGGACGAAGCCACCTCGGCGCTGGATTCGGAAGTGGAAGCGGCGATCCAGGACAGCCTGGACGAGCTGATGGGCGGCAAGACGGTCATCGCCATCGCGCACCGCCTGTCGACCATCGCGCGCATGGACCGCCTGGTGGTGATGGACCAGGGCCGTATCGCCGAAACCGGCACCCATGCCGAACTGATCGCCGCCGGTGGGCTGTACGCGCGCCTGTGGGCGCGGCAGACCGGTGGGTTCGTGGCTGCCGACCAATGATGGGATCGGGGTCGGAGCCCTGCCTGCGGGAGGGCTCCGACCCCAGCATGTTTCTGGAGACCCGCATGATCCGTTCTCTACCCCCCCTGGTGCTGGCGCTGGCACTGGTCGCCACGACCGCAGCCGCTGCATCGCCATCCGTGGAAGGCGAAGCCCTCGAGCAGGTCGTCCTGCTCAGCCGCCACAACCTGCGCGCACCGCTGGTCTCTTCGGGCGCGCTGGCCGACGCCACGCCACACGCGTGGGCCACCTGGGACGTTGCCGCTGGCGAGCTGAGTACCAAGGGCGGCGTGCTGGAGATCTACCTGGGCCGCTACCTCGGCCAATGGCTGCGCCAGCAGCAGGTACTGCCGGCAACGGGTTGCCCGCAGGAGGGCGATTTCCACGCGCTGGCCAACAGCCTGCAGCGCACCCAGGCCACCGCGCAGTTCTTCGTTGCCGGGGCGTTTCCAGGCTGCCACGTCACGGTGCAACAGCGCAGGCCGCTGGGCACGATGGACCCGCTGTTCGACCCTGTGATCCACCGCGACGACGCCGGCTTCCAGCGCCGCGCGCTGCGGGCCATGCAGAAGGCCGAATCGCAGGCACGGCTGGGCCCGGACCTGCAGATCGTCGAGGGCGTGGTGGAACACGCATCCTCGCCGGCCTGTGCCGGGCGCAGCCCGTGCGCGCTGCAGGCCGGCGACAGCCGTTTCCGCGTCGAAGCGGGCAGGGAGCCGGGGGCCTCCGGTTCATTGGCGCTGGCCAACGGCATGGTCGATGCGCTGCTGATGCAGGATTACCAGAACGACGGCGGAACACCGGCAGGCTGGGGCCGCCTGCACGGCGACGCCCAGTGGCAGGCCCTGGCGCGGGTCCGCAACGGCTACCAGGACATCCTGTTCGGCACCCCGGAGGTGGCACGCGACGTGGCCGCGCCGCTGCTGTCGCACATTGATGGCCTGTTCGCCGATCCGCAGTCGCCGAAGGTGAGCCTGCTGGTCGGCCACGATTCAAACATCGGCGCCGTGCTGGCGGCATTGGGTGCCGCGGATTACACGCTGCCGGGCCAGCTTGAGAAGACGCCGATCGGCGGCCTGCTGCAGTTCGAGCGCTGGCGCGTGCACAGCGGCGAAGCGCGCTATCGGCTGGTGTATGTCTATCCCACCCGTACGCAGTTGCGTGATGCGCTGCCGTTGAGTGATGCACAGCCGCCCGGACGGGTGGAGCTGGCGCTGCCCGGATGTGGGCAGGACGGATGCAGTGACATGCAATTCAAGCGCCTGCTGCATCGCGCGGTGGATTGAATGCCATCCACGCCATGCGTGGATGGGGGGCAGTAGATCCACGCCATGCGTGGATGAACCCATCCGCAGTGCGGACCAACGGTCCGCACCCACCACCGGGGGCAGTAGATCCACGCCATGCGTGGATGAACCCATCTGCAGTGCGGACCAACGGTCCGCACCCACCACCGGAGTGCAGTAGATCCACGCCATGCGTGGATGAACCTATCCGCAGTGCGGACCAACGGTCCGCACCCACCACCGGGGTGCAGTAGATCCACGCCATGCGTGGATGAACCCATCCGCAGTGCGGACCAACGGTCCGCACCCACCACCGGGGTGCAGTAGATCCACGCCATGCGTGGATGAACCCATCCGCAGTGCGGACCAACGGTCCGCACCCACCTTCCAACTCACTCGATCGGCTGGTCCAGCATCAGCTGCCGTGCGAAGCGCACCGGCGGCGCGCCGTAGGACAGCATCTGGTCGTGATAGGCCTTCAGGTTGAACTTGTCGCCCAGCTTGTCCTGCATCGCCTTGCGGGTGTCGAAGTGTTCCTGTGCACCGACGAAGTAGGTCGGCAGCTGCGCCGAGGTCAGCTGTGCGCGCACCCACTTGCCCGAGGCTTCGCTTTCCTGCTGGAACGCGTCGTGGGTCATCAGGTGCATCGCCTTCTCGCGATCCCAGTTGTCCACGTGCACGCCCTGGTCGAGGATCGCGTTGGAGATCGTGCGCAGGTAGAACTTCAGCTGCACCAGGTGGAACAGCGGGTCGTTGTTGAGGTAACCCTGCTCCTGCATCATGCGCTCGGTGTAGACCGCCCAACCTTCGGCGAACAGGCCCGAACGCAGTACCGCACGCAGGGTCGACGGGAACTTGGCCGAGTGCCAGCCTTCCAGGTAGTGGCCCGGGGTGCCTTCGTGGATGCTCAGCAGGTGGATCATGCGCGAGTTGTACTCACGCAGGAACGAATCGACCTGCTTGTCGCTCCAGTCGTCCGGAATCGGCGAGACGGCGTAGAAGGTCTTCAGGTTCTTGTCCAGCGGGCCCGGCGAATCGCAGTACGCCACGGCCACGCCGCGCTGGAACTCGGGCATCAGGATGATGTCCACCGGCGCATCGGGCAGGGTCATCAGGTCGTGTTCGCGCACGAACGCGGTGGACTGCTCCAGCGCGGCCTTGGCATCGTCGACCACCTTGTCGCGCGCCGGCTTGTCGGCGTACGCCAGCTCCAGCGCGGCCTCGATGGCCTTCTGCTGCTGCTCGTCGGTCGGCTGCGCCGGCATCTCCGGTGCGCCCGGCTTGTCCTTCAGCACGGTCTGCGCGATGCGGTACATGTCCTCGCGCACGCGCTTGAGTTCGGCGCGTGCACGCTCGCCGATCTCCTGGCGCGACAGCGAGGAATTCAGCGCGAACTTCAGCTTCTGGTCGTACTTTTCCGCACCGATGCGGAAGTCACCCTTGGCGTTCGGCACCAGGGTCTTGTCCAGCCAGGCCTGCTGTTCGTCCACGGCCTTCTTCAGGCCGTCGATGGCAGCCTGCAGGCGCTGCTGGTCGGCCTGCGGCAGTTCGCCGATATGCGGGGTGATGAAGGTATCGACGATGCTGAGGATGCCCTTGTTCTGCTTGGCCACCGTCTCGGCGTGGATCTTCGGCACGCGTGCCGGGTCGAGGTTCTCGCGGGCCTGGGCGAAGATCGCCGGCAGCTTTTCCATGCGCGCGGTGGCCGATTTCAGGCGGTCGGGCAGCGGTGCGAACTCGCGGGCCATCAGGCCGTACAGGGCGCTGCCGGCCAGGCCGTTGTAGAGCTGCGGGTCCCACTTGCCGGACTGCAGCACCTCGCTGTTCCAGATTTCCGACTGCAGCTGGTTGCGCAGGATCGCCGCGTCGACCTGGTTCTCGCGGCCCAGCTTGGCCACGTCGATCTTGTCCAGCTCGGCGAGCAGGCCCTTGTACGCGTCCACGGTCTTCTGCTGGCCGGCCGCGCTCAGGTCGTCGATCTCGCTGTCATAGCGGTGGTCGCCGATCTGGGTGGCGCTGACCGGGGACAGCTGCATCCAGGTGTCCAGTGCACGCTTGGACAGGTCGGCGAAGGCGGCATCGACCGCCGCGTCGCCGGCCTGCTGGCTGGCGGCCGGGGTGGAACCGTTGGTCGGGGCGTCAGCCGGCTGGCAACCGGCCAGGGCGGCGACCAGGGCAAGGGCAAGGAGATGCGGGCGCATCGGCGTTCCTGTACTGGGATCAATCCCCGAGCATAGGGCGCGCGGGGCGCTTTGTCCCCCTGCCATAGGATTACCATGGGCGCTGGCAGGAATCCCACGCCCCAGGAGGGCAACGAGATGCAGGTTCAAGGAAGAAGCGTTTTCCCCGGGCGGGGCGCGATGATCGCGCTGTTGGCACTGGTGGTCCTGGCTGGCACCAGCTGCGCCAACAAGGAGCGCGCACCCGGTGGTGGCGCGCCCGCACCCATGGCCGCGATCAAGCAGGGCGAGGGTCAGTTCCTGGCCTACACCCACGAGGTCCGCGTTGAACTGGACGGCGAACGCATCGGCCCGCGCCTGCAGGCCCTGGCCGAGTCCTGCCAGAAAGCCCAGTTTGGTGACTGCACGCTGCTGGAGATGAGCGAAGGCGATTACACGCCACGCCCCGACGCGCTGCGTCACGAGGCGCGCATCCGCGTCCGTCTCGCGCCCGACGGGGTGGGGCCGTTCATTGCACTGGCCGGCCGCGACGGGCACGTTGCCAACCGCTCCACCGATGCCGAAGACCTTGCCGAGCAGGTGGCCGACACCCGCCGCACGCAGGACCGCCTGCAGCGCGAATACGAAAAGCTGTCGGTGATGCAGCAGCGGGCCGACGTCAAGGTGGCCGACCTGCTGGCCATCTCGCAGCGCATGTCGGAAATCGAGGCCGGCCTGGAAGCCGCCAACCGCGAGGCTGCACAGCAGCGCCGCCGCATCGATACGCAGCTGGTGACCGTGCAGCTGGAACCGCCGTCAGGCGAAACCGGGCGCAGCGAGATCGGCGCCGCGGTACGCGACTTCGGCGGCGTGTTCACCAGCAGCGTGGCCTTCGTCATCCGCGCCGTTGCGGCACTGGTGCCCGTAGGCGTGGTGCTGTGGCTGCTGGGTTGGGTGGGGCTGGCGCTGTGGCGCAGGCGGCGCCGCAAGGCGTAAGCGCCGGCAACGGGTAACGGGTAACGGGTGACGCCGGGCCAGGCCCGGCGAAGCCCTCAGCCCTCGTCGGTCTCGTACTCGACGAACACGTCCAGTTCCAGTGCCAGCTCCTGCACCGCATCGCGCACCTTCTGCGCGGTGGTTTCGTTGCCGACTTCCACTTCCAGTTCGTGGATGCCCGGGCCGATGTCATCGGACAGGCCGGCCGAGCTGGAATCATCGTCGTCCATGTGCGGCATCAGGTCGTCGGTTTCTTCGACATGTTCGATGCCTTCCAGGCCCAGCAGCAGGTCGCTGATGGCGCGGGCGTCGTCTTCGGTTCCGGTGATGCGCAGTCGCAGCATTGGCATGGCGGGTACACAGAGTGGGGTTGCCTGCAGCCTAGCCAGCCAAGGGAAAAGACCGGGTGAGGGCGCAGTCAGCCGGCCGTGGGCGGGCGCCCCAGCAGGCTGTCGGGCAGGGCGGGGATGGGCGTGCGCTCGTCCTGCGCCTGGGCCAGCAGCCAGTCGATGAACACGCGTGCGGCCGGGCTGGGCGGCTGCGCTTCGGCATGCACCACGTAGTAGGCGTAGCGCGCCTTCAGGGCCGGGCCGGGCAGTCGCACCACTTCATAGCGCTGCAGGTAGGGCTGGGCGACGTGGGTACGCGCCAGCACCGCGCCCATGCCGTACACCGCCGCGCGCATCGCATCGGTGCTGTCGGCGAAGGTGTGCATGGGCGGCAAGGGCGAGGGCGGCCGCACGCCGGCATGGCGGAACCAGTCGCGCCAGCCCTGCGGCGAGAGATCGGTCAGCAGGGGCAGCTCGGCGATGCGCGCGGGGTCCTGCAGTGCTTCCACGCCGGGCAAGGCGGGCGACGCGACCGGGAACAGGTTGTCGTCCATCAGGTGCTGCGCATGCAGGCCCGGCCACTGGCCCAGCCCGTAGCGGATGCCGACCTCCGGCCCGTTCTCGTCGTAGCGGTCCAGGCCACTGCCGGTGTGCAGTTCGATGCGGATGTGCGGGTGCGCCTGGGTAAAGCGTGGCAGGCGTGGCAGCAGCCAGCAGTACGACAGCGAGCGCAGGGTGGTGATGCGCAGCGGCACGCTGTCCGCATCCGGCTGCAGGTGGTGGGCAACGGCGGCGACATCGGTGAACGCGGCACTGGCGGCGTCGGCCAGCTGCCGGCCCTCGGCGGTCAGGCGCACGCCGCGCGCATGGCGCAGGAACAGGCGAACCTCCAGCACCTCCTCCAGGCGGCGCACGTGGTGGCTGACCGCGCTGGCAGTCAGGTGCAGCTCCTGGGCGGCCTGGGCGAAGTTCTGGTGGCGTGCGGCCACCGCGAACACGGCCAGTGCGGGGAGCAGGGAAGGGCGTAGCTGCATGTCGAGCCTCAAACCATATTTGTGGCTGGCAGCGATACTACGCGCTTGTGCAGCGGGCGTCTGCGGATGATCCTGTCGGCCCAGACACAGCGCAGGCGCAGGACGGAGGCAGGGCATGAACGCGGTACCGCAGGTGGCTGAGCGCGATTGGCGCACCCCATTGGAGCTGACCCTGCTGGGTGCGATCTGGGGCTGCTCGTTCCTGTTCATGCGCGTGGCCGTGCCCTCGTTCGGCCCGTTCGCGCTGGTAGAGGTGCGGCTGGTGCTGGGCGCGCTGGTACTGATGCCGTTCCTGTGGCGTGCCCGCGCGCAGTTCCCGCCGCGCCGCTGGCTGTGGCTGGCGCCGATCGGCCTGATCAACTCGGCGTTGCCGTTCGTGCTGTTCGCCTATTCGGCCGAGCAGGCGCCAGCGGCCATCGGCGCCATCTGCAACGCGATGACGGTGCTGTTTGCCGCGTTGATCGCCTTCCTGTTCTTCGGCGAGAAGATCGGCGTGCGCCGTGCCAGCGCGCTGCTGGTCGGGTTTGCCGGTGTGGTGGTGCTGGCGACGGCCAAGGTGTCGGGCCTGAGCATCGGCATGGCGGTGCTGGCGGGTGCTGCGGCCTCGCTGCTGTACGGGTTGGGCGTGAACCTGGTGAAGCGGCACATGACCGGCCTACCATCGGCCGCTGCCGCTGCAGCGACGCTGGGCTGCGCCTCGCTGTGGATGCTGCCGATGGCGGTGACGCACTGGCCGCAGGCGGCGATTCCGGGCAAGGCCTGGGGCGCAGCGATCGCGCTGGGCGTAGCCTGCACCGGGCTGGCCTTCCTGATGTTCTACCGCCTGATCGGCCGCATCGGCCCCTCGCGTGCGTCGACGGTGACCTACCTGATTCCGCTGTTCGGCGCCGCCTTCGCGTGGCTGTTCCTCGACGAACCGGTGACCCTGCAGATGCTGATTGCCGGCGGCCTGATCCTTGGCAGCGTGGCCGTCAGCCAGAAGGGCTGACGGCTCTGCAGTAGATCCACGCCACGCGTGGATGCTCTCCGCTGCGCTCGCCGGGCATGGCCCGGCGCTACCGCACCGGCACCGGAATATTGCACAGGTCGATATGCCCGGCCGGGCGCTTGTAGAAGTCATCCACGCGGTTGCGGCGTGCTTCCACCGTATCGGCGAAGGTCTTCGAATCGGTGCGCAGCACCTGGATCGGCGTGCGCTCTGCAGCCGGCACATCGCTCGCCCGGCGGATCGAGACGATCGGCGTGCGCAGCTTCGGGTCTTCATAGAAGCCCATCGGCGCCGGCCCGCGCGGGATCGCGCTGAGCAGTTCCATGCCCTTCAGCACGCGGCCGACCAGGGTGATGTTGCGGTCCAGCTGGCGCGGCGACTGCCCGGTCACCACGTACAGTTCGGCGCCGATGCTGCTGTCTTCTTCATTGCTGCGGCCCGCGCCCAGCATGCCGTAGCAGTGCGCCAGCCAGGCCTTGCCGGCCTGCGGGTCCTGGCCCACCGGGAAGCCATCGACGAAACCGGTCTGCGCGGCCCAGCCATCGCGGTCGGGCAGCACGCCTACCTTCAGGCCGGCGCTGGCGCGTTCGAATTCGGCCGGCAGCTTGCGCGCGGCACTGCCGAACGGCTTGGCCTTGGCCGCGTCATCGGCGTCGGCATCGCCGAACTGCACCACGAAATTGTCCTGCGAGCGGTAGATGCTGGTGCCATCCCAGAAGTGCTCATGGGCGAAGGTCTGGATGTTGGCGACATGGCGCGGAGCAAACTGCGGCGCCAGCTCGATGATGACCCGCCCGGCCGGCAGGTCCATGTACAGCAGGTTGGCCGGGTCCGGCGTACGCCAGTCGCTGGCCGCCGACGCATCGAGGATCTGCTGGGGGCTGCGGTACGGCGTGGCCGCGCTGGCCAGGGCCGGCAGCAGACAGGCGAGGGCGAGGGTGGTCAGGGCAAGGCGACGACGGTGCGACATGGAAACCCCGGAACATGAACGAGGCTTCGATTCTGCGCGACCGGCTCGTCCACGCCAACCTGCAGGGTGACTAACGACACATTCGCTATACCGGACTTCACACTACTGTTGACTCCAACATAGTGGAGGGCCGGTCATGACCGAAGACGACGTCCACCTGAAGAAGTTCCAGAAGGAGCTCAGTGCCGGAACGGTGTCGCTGGCCCTGCTGGCGGTGCTGGCCCGGGCGGGGGAGCCGCTGTACGGGTACCTCATCGCCAAGGAGCTGGAGCGCGTGGGTGAGGGCGTGCTGAGCGGCAAGCAGAGCGCGCTGTACCCGGTGCTGCGCAACCTGGAAGGCGCCGGCCTGCTCGAGAGCCATGTCGAGCCGTCCAGCAGCGGGCCACCGCGCCGCTACTACCGCATCAATGAACGTGGCCACGAGGTGCTGGCGCAGTGGCGCCAGGCCTGGCAGGCCACCCGCGATTCCGTCGATTCCGTGTTGGAGGGGGTACCGCAATGAACGAGCAGAACCTGGCAGGCACTGGCCTGCCCACCACGATCACCCAGTACCTGGCGCAGCTGCGTGCGGCGCTGCAGGGCGCCGACGCGGCGATGGTGCAGGACGCCCTGTACGACGCCGAGGAATACCTGCGCTCGGAACTGGCCGCACAGCCGGGCCGCAGCGAGGCCGAGGTGATCGCCGACGTCGCCAGCAGCTACGGCGCACCAGCGGAAGTGGCGGAGATCTACCGCGAAACCGAGGTGACCGTGAACCGCGCGCTGCGCACGCCGCGTGCCGACACCAGCCCGGTGCTGCGCGCCGCCGCCGAAGCCAGCGGCGTGGCACCGGCCGCGCCGACACCCGCACCGGTGCAGCGTTCGCTGGCGGCACGCTTCTTCGGCGTGGTGATGGATCCGCACACCTACGGCGCACTGTTCTACATGCTGCTGTCGCTGGCCACGGGCACCTTCTTCTTCACCTGGGTGGTGACCGGCCTGTCGCTGTCGCTGGGCCTGCTGATCCTGATCATCGGCATACCGCTGACGGTGCTGTTCTTCGGCTCGGTGCGTGGGCTGGCCTTGCTGGAAGGGCGCCTGGTGGAAGCGCTGCTGGGCGAGCGCATGCCGCGCCGGCCGCGCTACACCGACCGCAGCCGCACCTGGCTGCAGCGCATCGGCGACATGTTCACCGACGGCCGCACCTGGCTGACGCTGCTGTATTTCCTGCTGATGCTGCCGCTGGGCGTGGTCTACTTCACGATTGCGGTCACCCTGCTGTCGGTGTCGCTGGCCTTCATCTGGTCGCCGGTGGCGGCGCTGCTCGACTTGAGCGTGCCGAGCATCTACATCGACGGCACCAACGTGCTGCCGCTGGCTGCAACCCCGGTGCTGGCGGTGGTGGGCGCGCTGCTGCTGCTGCTGACGATGCACCTGGCCCGCGGCATCGGCAAGCTGCATGGACTGCTGGCCAAGCACCTGCTGGTGCGGCTGTAACAGCCTGGGGTCGGATCCCTGTTCGCAGAACAGGGCTCTGACCCCGGATTTGATCGCGCTGGGGTCGGAGCCCTTTCCGTTGGAAAGGGATCCGACCCCGGGCGGGGAATCAACCCGCCTTGCGCCGCAACGGGGTGACGTTGCTCTTCTTCTTCGTGGCCTTGGCAGCCGGTGCTTCGGCATGGGCGGCGAAGAAATCGCGCACCTTCGGGTACACCACTTCGCGCCAGCGGCGGCCGCTGAAGATGCCGTAGTGGCCGGCGCCTTCGACGATGAAATGCTCGCGGCGGTCAGCCGCGATGCCGGTGCACAGCGCCTGCGCGGCTTCGGTCTGGCCGAGGCCGGCGATGTCATCCAGCTCGCCTTCGATGCTCAGCAGTGCGGTATCGCGGATGGCCGACGGGTCGACCTTCTCGCCATTGACCACCCACTCGCCACGCGGCAGCAGGAAGTCCTGGAACACCACCGAAATGGTGTCGAGGTAGTACTTGGCCGGCATGTCCAGCACCGCGTTGTACTCGTCGTAGAACGTGCGGTGCGCGTCGGCGTCTTCCAGGTCGCCCTTGACCAGGTCGGTGTAGAAATCCCAGTGCGAACTGAAGTGGCGGCTGGGGTTCATCGACAGGAAGCCGGCGTGCTGCAGGAAGCCCGGATACACGCGGCGGCCGGCGCCGGGGTAGCTGGCCGGCACGGTGTGGATGACGTTGTTTTCGAACCACGACAGCGGGTTCTGCGTGGCCAGGTTGTTCACTGCGGTCGGGCTGCAGCGCGCATCGATCGGGCCACCCATCATCACCAGCGAGCGCGGGGTCGGCTCGCCACGGCTGGCCATCAGCGAAACCGCGGCCAGCACAGGCACCGTCGGCTGGCACACGCTCACCACGTGCAGGCGCTCCACGCCGAGGTGGCGGATGAATTCCTGGATGTAGGCGATGTAGTCGTCCAGCCCGAACTCACCCTCGCTGGCGGGCACCATGCGCGCATCCACCCAGTCGGTGACGTACACGCGGTGGTCGCGCAGCAGCGTGCGCACGGTATCGCGCAGCAGCGTGGCGTGGTGGCCCGACAGGGGCGCCACCACCAGCACGAACGGCTGGTTGAGCATCGTGTGCAGCTGGTCGGCTTCGTTGCTGTGGCGCTTGAAGCGCAGCAGCTTGCAGAACGGCTTGCTCACTTCCTCGTGCACGACGATCGGCACGCGCTCGCCTTCGACCTCGATTTCGTTGATGCCCCATTCGGGCTTCTCGTAATCCTTGCCGATGCGATGGAAGAGTTCATTGACCGCCGCCAGGCGATCAGCGCCCGGCATCTGCGACCACCAGTGGCCCTGGTTGGCGAAGAACTTGGCGTTGGCCTGGGCCTGGTGCACCCAGGGGGCGAGCAGGTTGCGGGTCAGTTCGTGTAGTTGATAGAGCATGACGACCGAATATGTATGGTCATATGTTGCCGCGCAGCATATCCCATCCGGGCGTCCCACAGGTTAAGTGGGGCAAAAATAATGAATCCGGATTCACATCTTTTCCAGCGCGGCGGCCTCGCTGGCCAGGCCCGGGCCCAGCCACAGGTGTGAACCGATGGCCTGCAGGCCCTGGCGGGCCAGCTCACGGCGGTACCAGCGCGCCGGCCGGGCCTGGAAGCCCTCATGGTCGCCGTCGAACGCATCCTCGGCCGCGAAGGTCTCCAGGAAGGCCACCCCGGCGGTCAGCTCGCCCACGCCGGCCAGCCCAGCGCGCAGCTCGCGGTCGGGCACGTAGTGCATCACGTCCGAACACACCAGCAGGTCGACCGGGGCGCAGGGCCGCAGCCAGGCGAAATCGCCGAAGCTGGCCATGTGCAGGTTGCGGGTGCGGCCGTAACGGCGCACAGCGTACTCGCTGCTGTCGAAGCCGAGGTATTGGACCTTCGGACGCAGCTTCAGCAGCGGCGCGCGCCAGGCGCCTTCGCCGCAGCCGATGTCGAGCACGCTGCGCACCGGCCGCTCCAGGTAGTACTCGGCCGTGGCCACGGCCAGGGCGACCTTGCGCGCCAGGCGGGCGCTGCCGCCGATATCGGCCCGGCGGTACCAGCGTTGGAAGTAGGCGGCGTCGTAGGTCTTGTCCATGGGGCAGGGCACGTAGAGGGTGAAAACGGCGCCTATCGTACGGCGTCGCGGCCGTGATGCGGCAATTGGCCGCGGCATCCACCCACGGGGTGGCTCTACTGCGACCGGCGGGCGAACCGGCAGTAGAGCCACGCCATGCGTGGCTGCAATGGTGCGGTAGGCAGCCATCCATGGGATGGCTCTACTGTGGTGCGGCAATTGGCCGCGGCATCCACCCATGGGGTGGCTCTACTGCGACCGGCGGGCAAACCGGCAGTAGAGCCACGCCATGCGTGGCTGCGATGGTGAGTGCGGCAATTGGCCGCGGCATCCACCCATGGGGTGGCTCTACTGCGACAATGGGCGCCCATCCCCGCCAGCCGCCGGAGCGAGCGCATGCAGAGCTACTACTGGGTCAAGACCTTCCACATCGTGTTCGTGGTGGCGTGGATGGCAACCGTGTTCTACCTGCCGCGCATCCTGGTGAACCTGGCCGAGACCGCGGGCCAGCCGGCGGTGGGCGAGCGCCTGCAGCTGATGGGCCTGCGCCTGTACCGTTTCGGCCATTCGATGTTCGGGCTGGCCTTCGTGCTGGGCTTGGTGCTGTGGCTGGGCTACAAGGTCATCCCGGATTTCCCGACCATGGTCGCGCCCGGTGGTGCCGGCTGGCTGCACGCCAAGCTTGGGTTGGTGGTGCTGCTGCTGGTGTATTTCATCTGGACCGGGCGCCTGCTGAAGGGCGTGGCCAAGGGCCGCACGCTGCCGTCCTCGCGCGCGCTGCGCTGGATCAACGAGATTCCGCTGCTGGCTTTCATTCCGATTGTCTGGCTGGTGCTGGCCAAGCCGTTCTGAGGCGTGGATGTCCTCAACGCGCAAACGAAGAGAGCCGGGCATCTGCCCGGCTCTTTCGTATCTGCAATCGCCTGCATGTTGCCGGCCAGCGGCCGGCACTACCGGGTTTGGCCAGCGGCCGGCACTACCGGGCTTACGCGGCTTCGTAGGTGCCGTAGCTGCGCAGGCGCGCGTAGCGGCGCTCCAGCAGCTGCTCGGTGGACAGGCCGTCCAGTGCTTCCAGCTCGTTCAGCAGCACGGCCTTCAGGCGCTTGGCCATCTGGGTCGGATTGCGGTGGGCGCCGCCGGTCGGCTCACGCACCACCTTGTCGACCAGGCCCAGGCTCTTCAGGCGCGGGGCGGTCAGGCCCAGCTGCTCGGCAGCGTCCTTGGCCTTGCCGGCATCCTTCCACAGGATCGAGGCGCAGCCTTCCGGGGTGATGGTCGAGTACACCGCGTATTCCAGCATCATGGTGCGGTCGCCCACGCCCAGCGCCAGCGCGCCACCGGAGCCGCCTTCGCCGATCACCGTGCAGATCACCGGCACCTTCAGCTCGGCCATCTCCATCAGGTTGCGGGCGATCGCTTCGGACTGGCCGCGCGATTCGGCGTCGATGCCCGGCCAGGCACCGGCGGTATCGATCAGGGTCAGCACCGGCAGGCCGAAGCGTTCGGCCATCTTCATCAGGCGCAGGGCCTTGCGATAGCCCTCCGGCTTGGGCATGCCGAAGTTGCGCTTGATCTTTTCCTTGGTGTCGCGGCCCTTCTGGTGGCCGATCACCATCACCGAACGGCCGTTGATGCGGGCCAGGCCACCCATGATGGCCTTGTCGTCGGCGAAGGCGCGGTCACCGGCCAGCTCCTGGAATTCATCGAAGATGATGCGCAGGTAATCGGCGGTGTACGGGCGCGACGGATGGCGGGCCAGCTGCAGCACCTGCCAGGAGGTCAGATTGCGGAAGATCTGCGCGGTGCGCAGGCGCAGCTTGTCCTGCAGGGCGTGAACCTCGGCCTCGACATTGACCGCCGGTCCGGCACTGGCGTTGCGCAGTTCCTGGATCTTGGCTTCCAGGTCGGCGATGGGTTGCTCGAAGTCGAGGTAGTTCGGATTCATCGGAAGCCGTCGTGTAAAGAAGAGGGGAATTCTAGCCGAATGCGCAGCAATGGCCCGTACGCCTTCGTCTGGAAGGCGACGGTACCCCAGCCGGGCAGGGGGCGCCAGTCAGCCCGGGGCGTGGGCCAGCCTCAGTTGGCCCACGGCGGGCTGTAGCGCACTTTCAGCGTGCGCACGGCCGGGTCGGCGCGCAGCGCCTCCATCAGCTTGGAGTCGATGCGCACCGCGCTCTGCCCGGAGACATCGAGCATGCCGGCCACGCCGCCCTGCGGGCCCTTCAGCAGCAGGTCCAGGCGCAGCGGCGTGCGCCCGGGGCGGTGGCGGTCGAGCACGGCATTGACGCGTTCCCAGACCGGCCGCTGCTGGCGCAGGTCCAGGCGCAGCGACAGGCGCGTGGCGTAGTTGGCGCAGACCTCGTCGAAATCCCAGCACTGGCGGATGCGCAGCGCATAGCCGCCGTTGAACTCGTCCTCGCGCAGGCCGCCCTTGACCACCAGGATGCGGTCCTTGGTCATCAGGTGGCCGAACTCGGCCATGGCATCGGAGAACGCGCTGCACTCGACGCGGCCGCGACCGTCCTCGAGCTGGATGAAGATCTGGCTTTCGCCCTTGCGGCGCACGCCGACCACCTGGCCGGCCAGCACGGTCGGCACTTCCGGGCGCCAGCGCTTTTCACCGCCGTTGCCACCGCCGCCACCACTGTTGCTGGAACTCCAGATCTTCTCGACCGAGCCCAGGTCGTTGCCGACCAGGTCGCGCACATCGTCGCGCCACGGATCGAACGGGTGGCCGCTGAGGTAGAAGCCGAGCGTGTCGCGCTCGCCGTTCAGGCGCTGCAGCAGCGGCCATTCCTCGGCTTCGACCAGGTCCAGCTGGATGGTCACCGTGCTCGGGTCGGGGCCGCCGAACAGCGAGTTCTGGCCCGAGGCACGCTCGCGCGCCATCTGCTCGGTGGCCTTGATCACTTCCGGCAGCTGCAGCATCAACGAGGCGCGGTTGTGGCCAAGCTCGTCCAGCGCGCCGCAGTTGATCATCGCTTCCAGCGTGCGCCGGTTGAGCTTGGCCGAACCGACGCGGGTGCAGAAGTCGAGCAGGTCCTTGTAGTCGCCGCCCTTCAGGCGCTCGTCCACCACCGCTTCGCAGGCACCCTGGCCGACGCCCTTGATCGCGCCCAGGCCGTACTGGATGGTGTCCGGCGTGGCCGCTTCGAACATGAAGGCGGACTGGTTCACCTTCGGCGGCAGCACGGTCAGGCCGAGGTTGCGCACCTCGTCCAGGAAGCCGACCACCTTGTCGGTGTTGTCCATGTCCGAAGACAGCGTGGCCGCCATGAACTCGGCCGGGTAATGGCGCTTGAGCCAGGCGGTCTGGTAGCTGACCAGCGCGTAGGCGGCAGCGTGCGACTTGTTGAAGCCGTAGCCGGCGAACTTCTCCATCAGGTCGAAGATCGCGTCGGCCTTGGCCTCGTCGACGCCATCCTTGGCCGCACCTTCGCGGAAGATTTCGCGGTGCTTGGCCATTTCGGCCGGCACCTTCTTGCCCATCGCACGGCGCAGCAGGTCGGCGCCGCCCAGCGAGTAGCCGCCGACGATCTGCGCCATCTGCATCACCTGCTCCTGGTACACCATGATGCCGTAGGTGTCCTTCAGGATCGCTTCGGTGCGCGGGTCGGGATAGATGATCTCCTCCTGGCCGTGCTTACGCGCGTTGAAGGAGGGAATCAGGTCCATCGGGCCGGGTCGGTACAGCGACACCAGCGCGATGAGGTCTTCGAAACGGTCGGGCCGCGCGTCCTTCAGCAGGCGGCGCATGCCCGAGGATTCGAACTGGAACACCGCACCGGTGTTGCCGTTGGCGAAGATGTCCTTGTAGGTGGGCGCATCGTCCAGCGGGATCGCGGCGATATCCACCGGCGGGATGCCGGCGCGCTCGTGGCGCTTGTTGATCGCCTTCACCGCCCAGTCGATGATCGTCAGCGTGCGCAGGCCGAGGAAGTCGAACTTCACCAGGCCGACTTCTTCCACGTCGTTCTTGTCGAACTGGGTGACCGGGTTCTTGCCCAGGCCGTTCTCGTCGTGTTCGGCGTACAGCGGGCAGAACTCGCTCAGCGGCTCGGGCCCGATCACCACGCCACCGGCGTGCTTGCCGGCGTTGCGGGTCAGGTCTTCCAGCTGCAGCGCCAGGTCGATCAGGTCGCGGACATCGTCCTCGGTCTCGTAGCGCTGGATCAGTTCGGCCGAGGCCATTTCCGAGCTCGGGCCTTCCTTGCCCTTGCCCAGCGCATCCTTCAGGTGGATGCCCAGGATGTTCGGGATCAGCTTGGAGACGCCGTCGACCAGGCCGTACGGGAAGCCCAGCACGCGGCCGGAGTCGCGCACCACGGCCTTGGCCGCCATGGTGCCGTAGGTGATGATCTGGCTGACGCGCTCGCGCCCGTACTTGCGCGCGACGTAGTCGATCACTTCATCGCGGCGGTCCATGCAGAAGTCGATGTCGAAGTCGGGCATCGACACGCGTTCCGGGTTCAGGAACCGCTCGAACAGCAGGTTGTACGGCAGCGGGTCCAGGTCGGTGATCTTCAGCGCCCACGCCACCAGCGAACCGGCACCCGAACCACGGCCAGGGCCGATCGGGATGCCTTGGTTCTTGCCCCACTGGATGAAGTCGGCAACGATCAGGAAGTAGCCCGGGAAGCCCATCTTGATGATGGTGTTGAGTTCGAACTCCAGGCGTTCGAAGTACTCCTCGCGGGTCTTGCCCGGCGCCAGCGGATTCTTCTCCAGGCGCTCTTCCAGGCCATCGCGCGACATCTTCTGGATCCAGGTGTCCAGGGTCTCGTCGTCGGGCACCGGGTAGTTGGGCAGGAAGTAGGTGCCCAGCCGCATCTCGATGTTGCAGCGCTCGGCCAGCGCCAGCGTGTTGTCGATGGCATCGGGGATGTCGGCGAACAGCGCGCACATCTCCTCGGCCGACTTCAGGTACTGCTGGTCGCTGTACTCGCGCGGGCGCTTGGGGTCGTCCAGCACGCGGCCGGTGGAAATGCACACGCGCGCTTCGTGTGCGCTGAAATCGGTCGGCGCCAGGAAGCGCACGTCGTTGCTGGCTACCACCGGCAGGCCGCGCTGGCCGGCGGCCATCAGCGCGAAGCGGTTGAAGGTTTCCTCGCCTTCGCGGCCGGTGCGGGTCAGTTCCAGGTGCAGGCCGTCACCGAACGCGCGCTGCCAGTCGGCCAGCTGCTGCTCGGCAAGGTCGTGCTTGCCGTCCAGCGCCAGGCGGCCGGCCAGGCTGTCACGGCCGGCCAGCGCGAACAGGTTGGCATTGCCGGCCTTCAGCCAGTCCGGGTGGATCGCCACGCCGCCTTCGGGCCGGTGGCCTTCCATCCAGGCGCGGGTCAGCAGCCGCGACAGGCTCAGGTAGCCCTCGCGGTCGCGGCACAGCAGGGTCATCCGCCACGGGTCCTGGCCTTCCTCGGCGATCATCACGTCGGCACCGGCGATGGGCTTGATGCCCACGCCTTCGGCGGCCTTGTAGAACTTCACCAGGGCGAACAGGTTGTTGAGGTCGGTTACCGCCAGCGCGGGCAGGCCGAGTTCGACCGAGCGCGACAGCAGGTTGGCCTGCTTGGCCTTCTTCGGGTCGGCCTGGTCCGGCTTGGCCGGCACGCGGATGGTCGAGTCCGCCAGCGAGAACTCGGTGTGGACGTGGAGATGTACGAAGCGGGAGTTGGACATGCCGGACCAGGTTGGAGCGCGCGGGCCCCGGGTGCTGACGGGGAAATCGTCACCGGGGTCGGGAAGCGCTGGAGTGCCCGGTCAGGGTAACGAGGGCAGGGGGTGGCGACAAGCTCTTGACATGCCCGGGAACACAGCCGGGTTCAGCCGTGCCGGAGGCCGCTTCCTGTAGAGCCGAGCCCATGCTCGGCTGCTGCGGACAGCCGAGCATGGGCTCGGCTCTACAACGCCTGCAGGCTCAGGCGATCGCCGCCACAACCTGCGGCGCTTCCAGGCATTCACGCACCGGCGCGAAGCTGCGGCGGTGCTCGTCGCAGGGGCCGTGGCTGCGCAGCGCGGCCAGGTGGGCGGGGGTGCCATAGCCCTTGTGCTGGTCGAAGCCGTACTGCGGGTGCCGCACGTGCAGTTCCTGCATGTAGCGGTCGCGCGAGACCTTGGCCAGGATCGAGGCCGCCATGATCGCGCGGTCGATGCCATCACCGCCCACCAGCGCCTGTGCCGGCAGCACCAGGCCCTTGGGCACGACGTTGCCATCGATGCGGGCGAAGCCGGCCACATGGGCCACGGCCGCCACCACATCGCGCATGCCCTGCAGGGTGGCCTGGTAGATGTTCAGGCGGTCGATGGCGTTCACGTCCACCAGCACCACCTTCCAGGCCAGGGCCCGTTCGATGATGCGGTCGTGCAGCTGCTCGCGGCGCGCGGCGGTCAGCTGCTTGGAATCGTCCAGGCCGTTGATGCGCGGCCGCGACGGGTCGAACACCACCGCGGCCACGGCCACCGGGCCGGCCAGCGGGCCACGGCCGGCCTCGTCGACGCCGGCCACCAGCCGTTCGGGCTCGACCACCGTCGCGCCGTCGAACAGGGCCAGGCTGGCCGCAGCGGCCGCGCGACGGCTCATGCGGTTTCCTGCTTGCTGACCAGCAGCTCGCCCACCGCATCGGCGGCGCGTGCCGAGGCATTGCGGCGCAGGCGCTCGTGCAGGCGCTCGTAGGTGCCCTGCAGGTCGGCGCTGCGCTGCGGGTGGTCGAACCACTGCTGGATGGCCGCGGCCAGCTTGTCCGGCGTGCAGTCGTGCTGCATCAGTTCCGGGGCAAGATCCTGCGCAGCGAGGATGTTGGGCAGGGCGAAGCGGTCGACCTTGATCAGCCCCAGCGCCTTCACCAGGCGGTAGGTCAGCTCGTTGACCCGGTAGCCGACCACCATCGGCCGCTTCACCAGCATCGCTTCCAGCGTGGCCGTGCCGGAGGCCAGCACCACCACGTCGGCGGCGATCATCGCCGTGCGCGCCTGGCCATCGAGAACATGCGAGTACGCCACCGGCAGCGCCGAGCGTGACAGCTGTTCCTCGATCAGGCGGCGGCAGGCGGCGTTGGCCGCCGGCACCACCACGTGCAGGCCGGGGATGCGTTCGGAGACCTGCCAGGCGGCCTCGAAGAACGGTTCGCCCAGGCGTGAGATCTCGCCCAGGCGGCTGCCCGGCAGCACCGCCAGCACCTTGGCTGAGGCGGGCAGGCCGAGCGCGGCGCGGGCCGCATCGCGGTCACCGTGCAGCGGAATGTCATCGGCCATCGGGTGGCCGACAAACCGCGCATCGATGCCGTGCTTGGCATAGATGGGCGGTTCCATCGGGAACAGGCACAGCACCAGGTCGGCACTGCTGCCGATCTTTTCCGCGCGCTTCTCGCGCCAGGCCCAGACCGAGGGGCTGACGTAGTGCACGGTGGGGATGCCGCGCTGCTTCAGCCAGCGCTCGATGCCCAGGTTGAAATCCGGCGCATCGATGCCGATGAAGACATCCGGCTGCCACGCCAGCGCCCGCTCGCGGAACGCCGAGCGCAGCTTGAGCAGGCGCGGCAGGTGGCGCAGGACTTCGGTCAGGCCCATCACCGCCAGCTCGCTGGCATCGTGCCAGGTCTGGCAGCCCGCATTGCGCATGGCGTCGCCGCCGATGCCGGCGAACTCGGCATGCGGGAAGCGCGCCTTCAGCTCACGCACCAGGCCTGCACCGAGCAGGTCGCCGGAGGCTTCGCCCGCCACCAGCGCGATCCGCAACGGGCGCTCGCTGAGCACCCGCTGCGCAGGCACGCTGCCGGCCATCGAGGCCAGCGGGATGACGGCGGCGCCGGCCGGCGCCTGGCCGGTCGTGGCGCTCATCGCAGCAGGTGCCTCTCGGTGTGCTCGATGAAGTCCAGCATGGAGCGGACGTCATCGCTGGCCTGTGCCTGCTCGGCCAGCTGCTGCTTGGCTTCGGCCAGCGGCAGGCCTGCCACGTACAGGGTGCGGTAGGCGCGCTTGATGGCGGTGATGCGTTCGGCATCGAAGCCACGGCGCTTGAGGCCTTCGCTGTTGATGCCGCGCGGGCGGCCCAGCGAATCGGTGCCGACCATGGTGAACGGCGGCACATCGCCATTGGTCAGTGCGCCCATGCCGAGGAAGGCGTGGGCACCGATGCGGCAGAACTGGTGGGCACCGGCGAAGCCGCTGATGATCACGTAGTCGCCGACGGTGACATGCCCGGCCAGGGTGGTGTTGTTGGAGAACACGCAGAAATTGCCGACGTGGCAGTCATGCGCCACGTGCGTGTAGGCCAGCATCCAGTTGTCGTTGCCGATGGTGGTGATGCCACCGCCGCCGCCGGTACCGCGGTTGAGGGTGACGAATTCGCGGAACACGTTGCGGTCGCCGATCACCAGTTCGGTGCGTTCACCGGCGAACTTCTTGTCCTGCGGCTCGCCACCGACCGCGACATGGCCGATGAAACGGTTGTCGCGGCCGATCCGGGTCGGGCCATGGATGCTGCAATGCGGACCGACCTCGGTGCCGGCGCCGATCTCGACGTCGGGCCCGATGATCGTGAACGCGCCCACGCGGACGTCGTCGGCCAGTCGTGCCGACGGATCGATCACGGCGGTGGGATGGATCAGGGGAGCGCTATCGGTCATCTCGGTCCTCCGTACAGGGTCAGTCGCGGGTGCCGGCGCACAGCACCTCGGCGCAGGCGACGACTTCGCCGTCGACCTTGGCCACGCAGTCATACACGGCCATGTTGCGGATCACGCGCTTGATCTCCACGTGCATTTCCAGCACGTCGCCCGGCACCACCTGCTTGGTGAAGCGGGCCTTGTCGACCTTGACCATGTAGAACAGCTTGGACTGTGAATCGCGGCCCAGGGTGAGCTGGGTCAGCACGCCGCCGGCCTGGGCCATGGCTTCGATGATCAGCACGCCCGGCATGATCGGCTGGTTGGGGAAGTGGCCCTGGAAGAACGGCTCGTTGATGCTGACGTTCTTGGTGGCGACGATCTTGCGGGCCTCGTAGTCGATCGACAGAACCTTGTCGACCAGCAGGAACGGGTAGCGGTGCGGCAGCAGCGACTGGATCTGCGCCATGTCCGGCAGGGTCTGGGGCTGGCTCATTCTTTCTCCTTGCTCACAGACAGGATGCGACGGGCCAGTGCATCGAGCTGCTTGAAGCGCGCGGCGTTCTTGCGCCACGTGCGGTTGTCGGTCAGGGGCGTCCCGGACGAGTATTCGCCCGGTTCGGTGATGGAGTTGCGGACCACCGATTTGCCGGTGATCACGACCTTGTCGCAGATTTCCAGATGGCCGACGACGCCGACGGCGCCGCCGAGCAGGCAGTAACGGCCGATCTTGGCGCTGCCGGCGATGCCGGTGCAGCCGGCGATGGCCGAATGGGCGCCGATCTGCACGTTGTGCGCGATCTGCACCAGGTTGTCGAGGCGGACGTCTTCGGCCAGCACGGTGTCTTCCAGCGCACCGCGGTCGACGCAGGTATTGGCGCCGATCTCGCAGTCATCGCCGATGCGGACGCCGCCCAGCTGCGGCACCTTGATCCACTTGCCGGCGTCCATCGCCAGGCCGAAGCCATCGGCGCCGAGCACGGCACCGGGATGGATGCGCACGCGCTTGCCAAGCTTCACGCGGGTGACCAGGGTGACGCGGGCAATCAGCTCGCAGCCGGTGTCCAGGGTGCAGTCTTCGCCGATGATGCTGCCGGCGCCGATGATGCAGTTCTCGCCGACCACGCTGCGCGCACCGATGGTGACGAACGGGCCGATGTGGGCGCTGGCGGCAACCTGGGCCTGCGGGTCGATGACCGCGCTGGGGTGGATGCCCGGCTCACGCACGGGTGCGACGTCGAACAGCGCGGCGATCTTGGCGAAGGTGGTGTAGGGATCCTTGGCGACGAGCGCGGCGCCGGGGGCGGCTTCGGCGTCCTCGGCACGCAGGACCACCAGCGAGGCCTGGCTGTCGGCCAGCTGGGCGCGGTAGCGCGGGTTGGCGAGGAAGGTCAGCTGGCCGGCACCGGCATGGGCGAGGGTAGCCACGCCATGGATGGCGGTGGCGGGGTCGCCATGGACCTGCAGGCCGAACTGATCGGCGAGTTGCTGGGCGGTGTAGGTAGGAGTATTCACGGCGGGAGTTTAACGTGTGACGCCAGTCCGGTCATGCGGGGGCTGAAGCGGCGCCTGCCTGCTATCGCGGGGCGATGGCGCAGGGGGCTGCCCAGGACACGCCGTAAACCCATCCCTGGGGGCTCGATGGCGCCATCCATGGCGCCAACGGTCCTGGTCAGCCCCCTGCGCCATCACCAGATGATTTCACGCGGTGGCGGGAAGAAGCAGCCAGCATCCGTCCTGCAAAACGAAAACGCCGGGCAGAGCCCGGCGCTTCGTAACCCGTCTGGTGGAGAGCCCCCCTTCTGTTAAGGGGGGCGCGCCCCTGGGAATCGCAGGAGCGATTCCCAACGTTGCTACGCAACGGCCCGAAGGGCGCATGCCATGGATGGCATGCGTAACGGCGCGGGGGATAGGTGAACTGCAGGCGCTCGATTTCGTCGCCGTCCTTCTTCTTCAGCGGGAACGCGTAGCTGATCGAGATCGGGCCGACCGGGGCGCGCCACAGCAGGGCCACACCGGTGGATACGCGCAGTTCGTTGGCCTTGAAGTTATCCACGCCGTTGTAGACGTTGCCGAAGTCGACGAAGGCCGACACGCGTGCCGACGGGCTGTCGAACAGGCGCGGGAAGTAGGCTTCCACCGAACCAACGGTCTTCACCGAGCCACCCAGCGGCTGGCCGTTCGGGTAACCCGGAGTTGCCTCGCGCGGACCCAGCGTGTTGTCCTCGAAGCCGCGCACCGAGTTGGTACCGCCGGCGTAGAAGTTCTCGTAGAAGGGCAGGCCGGAGGCCTTGACCGTCTTCTGGTAGTCCGAGGAGTTCGGGTTGCAGTCGACGGTCTGCGTCGGGTTCGGGTTGGCTTCGCTCGGGGCGGTGTAGCACAGGTCGCGGATGTAATCCTTGCCATAGCTGTCGCCGTAGCCGATTTCCGCGCGGGTGTTGATGACCAGCGACGGCATGATCGGCCAGTACTTGCTGATCTGGTAGTTCAGCTTGAAGTACTCGACGGTCGAGCCCGGCAGGGTGGTTTCCAGGCCGATGCGCTGGTAGGTACCGCGGGTCGGCATGAAATAGTCGTTGCGCGAGTCGCGGGCCCAGCCCAGTTCGGTGCGCCAGGCGTGGAACGTTCTGGTGCCCAGGGCATTGATGTAGTCGACGATCGACTGCGGGGTGGACGAATACGTCGAGATCTGGTTGCTGTCGATACCGAACATCAGCGAGACGCTGTCGGTCTCGGTCAGCGGCACGCCGAACACCACCTGCGCAGAACCATTGGTGCTGTTGTACTGCGCGGTGTTGAAGTCGGAGTAATCCAGCTCGCGCCAGGACAGGTTGTAGCCCAGCGACACGCCGTCATCGGTGAAGTACGGGTTGGTGTAGCTGAAGCCGTAACGCTGCAGGTAGCTGCTGCGCGAGGCTTCGACCGACACGCGGTTGCCGCCGCCGAGGAAGTTGTTCTGCGACAGCTGCACCGAGGTGGTCATGCCGTAGGACTGCGAGTAGCCCAGGCCGAACACGAAGCTGCCCGACGTGGTCTCCTTGACGTTGTACACCACGTCGACCTGGTCGTTGCTGCCACTGACCGGCGGGGTTTCAACGTCCACCGACTCGAAGTAGCCCAGGCGCTGCAGGCGGATCTTGGAACGATCGATCGCCGCCTGCGAGTACCAGGTGTTCTCGAACTGGCGCATTTCGCGACGCAGCACTTCGTCGGAGGTGCGGGTGTTGCCCTTGAAGATGATGCGGCGCACCGACACGCGGGGGCCGGGGACGACCTGCATGTTCACCGCGACCGTCTGCTCGGCACGGTTGGTGGTCGGGATCGGGTTCACTTTGGCGAACGCGTAGCCGATGTTGGACAGCGAGTTGGTGATCGCGTCGGAGCTGAACTCCAGCAGCGCACGCGAGAACGTGTCGCCGGCGCGCTGCACGACCATGCGCTCGACATCTTCCTGCGGGAGGATGGTGTCGCCGCTGACCTTGATGTCGGAGATCTTGTATTGGTTGCCTTCGGTCACGCCGGCCGTCACGAACATGTCGCGCTTGTCCGGGCTGATCGAGACCTGGGTCGAGTCGATGCTGAAATCGACGTAGCCGCGGTCCAGGTACCAGGAGTTGAGCTTTTCCAGGTCGCCGGACAGCTTTTCCTTGGAGTACTGGTCATCGCGGCGGTACCACGACGCCCAGTTGTGCTCCTTGGATTCCCAGATTTCCAGGATGTCCCTGCTGTCGTACTTTTCGGTACCGACCAGGTTGACGTGCTGGATCTTGGCGGCCTTGCCTTCCTTGATCGCGATGGCGATGTCCACGCGGTTGCGGTCCAGCGGGCTCACCGTCGGGGTGATCTCGACGTTGTACTTGCCACGATCGTTGTACTGGCGGCGCAGTTCCTGCGTCACGCGGTCCAGGCTCAGGCGGTCGAAGGTGCCGCCTTCGGTCAGGCCGATGTCGGACAGGCCCTTCAGCAGCTGGTCGGACTTGATGTCCTTGTTGCCGGTGACGGTGAGCTTGTTGATCGCCGGCCGTTCCTTGACGGTCACGACCAGGATGTTGCCCTGGCGGTCCAGCTGCACGTCTTCGAAGAAGCCGGTCTTGTAGAGGGCGCGGATGGTCTCGCCGACCTTGCTGTCGGTGACCGTCTCGCCACGTTCCACCGGCAGGTAGGTGAACACCGTACCCGAGCTGATGCGCTGCAGGCCGTCGACGCGGATGTCGCTGACAGTGAAGGGCTCGGCTGCCTGGGCCAGGGCGGGAGCGCCGGTGACGGCGGCGAGGGCGAGGGCCAGCAGGCGGCGATTGGGGAGTCGCGTCATGTCACGTCCGGTAGGAAGGTCGATTTCATTGGTACGGGGTGCCGGCGCTGTAGACGCCAAAAACGTGGAAAAGTTCATCGCGTGGCCAGGCCGAGGATGTCGTTGTAGAACGCCAGCCCCATCAACCCGGCCAGCAACGCCAGGCCGATGTACTGACCCGCGGCGATGGCACGCTCGCTCAGCGGGCTGCCCTTGACCAACTCGATAAGGTAATACAGCAGGTGCCCGCCGTCCAAGATGGGAATCGGCAGCAGGTTGATGATGCACAGGCTCAGCGACAGCAGCGCGAGGAACTGCAGGAACCAGTCGAGGCCGCGCTTGGCCGAAACATTGGCCACGCGGGCGATGGTGACCGGGCCGGAAACGTTCTGCAGCGAGGCCTTGCCGGTGACGATGCGGGCCATCATGCCCAGCGAATCAGAGGCCAGGCGGCCGGTTTCGCGCACGGCCACGGTCACCGCGTCGAGCGGGCCGTAGCGCATCAGGGTGTCATAGGCGGGGCTGAAGGCGCCCGAGAAGCCCACGCCGATCTGCCAGACCGGCTTGCCCTGGCCGTCCTTGCCCTGGCGCGGGGTCACTTCCAGCGCCAGGCGCTCGCCACCGCGCAGTACTTCGATCATGCCGGGCCCGCCACGGCGGCCCAGTTCCTGGATCTGCGGGCTGACCTGGTCGGCCCCGTCGATGCGCTGGCCGTCGATGGCCACGATCACGTCGCCCGCCTGCAGCAGGCCGGCCACGGCCGAATCGGCCGTCAGGCTGTCCACCTGCGCGGGCTGCAGCGCGGCCTGCCACTGCAGGCCCGCCAGGCTGGGCACGCGGCGTTCATCGAAGCCGGCCGGCAGTTGCGACAGCGGCAGGGTGCGGTTGCGCACCTGGTCGCTGCTGTCCAGCACTTCGAGGGTGACGTCGCGCCGGTCCATCGCCGCGGCGGTCAGGGCCATGCTGGCATCGCCCAGGGTGACCACGTCGCGGTCGTCCACGCGCAGCACACGGTCGCCGCTGGACAGGCCGGCGCTGGCGGCAATGCCGGTGGTGCGGCCGATGGTGGCCGAATAGTCCTGCTTGCCGATCACGAACATCGCCCACAGCAGCAGGATGCACAGCAGCAGGTTGGCGATCGGCCCGGCAGCGACGATGGCGATGCGCTGCCAGACCGTCTTGTGGTTGAAGGCCTGCCCCCGCTCGTGCGGGTGTACCTCCACCTCGCGCTCGTCGAGGAACTTCACATAACCGCCCAGCGGCAGGGCGGCGATGGCGAACTCGGTGCCGTGCCTGTCGCGGCGCGACCACAGCGGGCGGCCGAAGCCGACCGAGAAGCGCAGCACCTTGACCCCGCAGAGGCGGCCCACGGCGTAGTGCCCGAACTCGTGGAAGGTGACCAGCAGCCCGAGGCTGACGATCATCCACCAGACCGATCCGATGAAGTCAGTCATGCAGGCTCACGGTGGCGGGCAATGGCAGCGGCGTCATGCGGTATGGGCGTGGCGTTCAGGCGGCGTCGATGGCGTTCAGGGTCAACTGGCGGGCCCGCTGGTCGGCGGACAACAGGCCGTCCAGTGTATCGGCTGCTTCGGTCGGCAGTGTTGAAAGAGCGTTAGCAACCAGCGCGGGAATGCTCAGGAAACCGATCCTGCCCTGAAGAAACGCTGAAACCGCCTCTTCATTGGCGGCATTCAGCACCGCCGGAGCAGTGCCGCCGGCCTGCATCGCCTGCCAGGCCAAGGCCAGGCAGGGGAAGGCGTCGGTATCGGGCGCTTCGAAATCGAGCCGGCCCTGGGCCAGCAGGTCCAGCCCGGATACGCCCGATTCGATGCGCTGCGGCCAGCCCAGGCCGACGGCCAGGGTGGTGCGCATGTCCGGCAGGCCCAGCTGGGCCAGGGTCGAGCCGTCGACGAACTCGACCAGCGAATGGACCAGGCTCTGCGGATGGACCAGCACCTCGATGCGCTCGCCGGGCACCTTGAACAGGTGGTGCGCCTCGATCACTTCCAGGCCCTTGTTCATCAACGTCGCCGAATCGACCGAGATCTTCGGGCCCATCGACCACTTCGGGTGGGCAACGGCCTGGGCCGGGGTCACCTGCTCCAGTTCGGCGCGGCTGCGGCCACGGAACGGGCCACCGGAGGCGGTAAGCAGGATCCGGCGCACGCCGGCCCCGTCCAGGCTGGCATCGCGCGAGCGCAGGCACTGGAAGATGGCGCTGTGCTCGCTGTCGATCGGGATGATCTCGGCGCCGCCGCGTTCGGCGGTGCGGGTCAGCAGCTCGCCGGCCAGCACCAGCGATTCCTTGTTGGCCAGCAGGATGCGCTTGCCGGCGGCGGCAGCGGCCAGGGTCGAGGACAGGCCGGCAGCACCGACGATGGCGGCAACCACGGTGTCACAGGCATCGCTGGCAGCGAGCTGGTCCAGCGCGGCAGCGCCGGCGTGGGCTTCGGTGGCCAGGCCGGCGTCGCGCAGGCCGTCGCGCAGTTCGGCGTACAGGCTGTCATCGGCGATGACGGCATGGGCGGGACGATGCTGGCGGCACAGCGCCAGCAGCGCCTGCACCTGGCGGCCGGCGGCCAGCACAGTGGCCTGGTAGCGCTGCGGGTGGCGTGCGATCACGTCCAGCGTGGAGGCACCAATCGAGCCGGTGGCGCCGAATACGGCGACCCGGCGCAGGTCTGCAGCAGCATCCATGGTCAGAATCCGAAGATTTCCTTGCCCAGCGCAAACACCGGCAGGGCGGCCAGCACGCCGTCGACGCGGTCCAGCACGCCGCCGTGGCCAGGAATGAGGTGGCCCGAATCCTTGGCGCCGGCGTGGCGCTTGATCAGGCTTTCGTAGAGGTCGCCCAGCACCGATGCGAACACGGCCACCACCGAGGTGACCAGCAGGCCCGGCAGGTGCGCGACATCCACGCCGGCGAGCAGGCCCAGGCCCACGGCCACGGCGACACCGGCCAGCAGGCCGCCGAACAGGCCTTCCCAGGTCTTGTTGGGGCTGATGCGCGGGGCCAGCTTGTGCTTGCCGAAGTGGCGGCCGGCGAAATAGGCGCCCGAATCGGCGGCCCAGACCAGCGCCAGCGCGGCCAGCAGCCACAGGTGGCCCTGGTGGCCCGGCGGATCGCCGCCAGCATGGATCAGCACCAGCGACGCCCACGCCGGCACGATGGCCAGGGTGCCGGCCAGCAGCTTGAGGATGCGTGCCGGGCTGCCCGGCTGCGCGCCGAAGGTGAAGAAGCGCAGCCAGACCAGGGCGGCCAGCCACCAGGCCACGCCGACCAGGGTGGCCAGCTGGAACAGCACCAGCGAGCTGCCATCGGCCCACACCATCAGCACCATCAGCAGCAGGTTCAGCACCAGCAGCACGGTACGGGGCAGGGTGTCTTCGATGCCGGCCAGCTTCAGCCATTCCCACAGGCCGATCAGGAACACGGCGGCGGCGGCCGCAGCCAGCCATTGGGTGGGCAGCAGCAGGATCGCGGCAATGGCCACCGGCGCCATGATCAGCGCGGCGAGGACTCGGGTCTTGGTCATGGGCTGGGCGTCTCGGTGGCCAGGGCGGCGATCTGGGCGCTGGTCAGGCCGAAGCGGCGTTCACGATTGGCGTAGGCGTCCAGCGCCTGCTGCAGCTGCGCGGAATCGAAGTCCGGCCACAGTGCCTCGGTGAACCACAGCTCGGTATACGCCAGCTGCCACAGCAGGAAGTTGCTGATGCGGGTATCGCCACCGGTACGGATGAACAGGTCCGGCGGCGGCAGGTCGGCCAGGGCGACCTGGCGGCCCAGCAGCGATTCGTCGATCTGCTCGGGAAGCAGGCGCCCGGCGGCCACTTCCGCCGCCAGCGCACGGGCGGCGCGGGCGATGTCCTGGCGCCCGCCGTAGCTGGCGGCGATCGACAGGGTCAGGGTGGTGTTGTCGGCGGTGCGCTGTTCGGCCAGCTGCATGCGGCTGACCAGCCCTGCACCGAAGCGGTCGCGTTCGCCGATGAAGCGCACGCGCACGCCACGACGGTGCAGCTCGTCCACTTCACGGTCGAGCGCGCCGAGGAACAGCTTCATCAGGGCATCGACTTCTTCCTGCGGGCGGCCCCAGTTCTCGCTGGAGAACGCGAACAGGGTCAGCGCCGGAATGCCCAGTTCAAGGCAACGGTCGATGGTACGGTTGACCGCGCGCGCGCCGGCACGGTGGCCGATCACGCGCGGACGGCGGCGCTGCTGTGCCCAGCGCCCGTTGCCATCCATGATGATGGCAAGGTGGCGGGGCAGGGCGGCCGGCAACGGAGGCGGGACTGAAGGCATCGACTTCAGACCGACAGCAGTTCTTTTTCCTTGTCGGCAACGACCTTGTCGACGTCCTTGATGTTGGCGTCGGTCAGCTTCTGGATGTCGTCTTCGCCGCGCTTCTTCTCGTCTTCGCTGATCGCCTTGTCCTTGACCAGCTTGGCGATTTCCTTGTTCGCGTCCTGACGGATGTTACGGATCGCGATCTTGGCGCCTTCGCCTTCCTTCTGCACCTGCTTGGCCAGCTCCTTGCGGCGCTCTTCGGTCGGCGGCGGCATGTTGATGCGGATGGCGGCGCCCAGCGTGTTCGGGGTGAACTCGTGGTTGTAAAGGCCCTTCTCGATTTCCTTGATCATGCTCTTGTCGAAGGGCGTGACCAGCAGCGAGTGGGCATCGGCGTTGGAGATCGACGCGACCTGGTTCAGCGGGGTGCTGGCGTTGCCGTAGGCATTGACCGTAACGCGGTCCAGCAGGGCGGGAGTGGCACGCCCGGTGCGGATCGAGGTGAGGGTGTGCTTCAGAGCGTCGATGCTCTTGGCCATGCGCGTCTGCGCGTTGTTCTTGATGTCGTTGAGCATCGCCCGGGTCCTGGATGTAACTGGAATCGGGCGATTATAGGCGAATACGGGACGCTGCCGGGCCTGAATCGGCCCGGAGCACGCCTGGCGCTCAGGCTCAGGCCGGGTCGCGGCCCTGGACCAGGGTGCCGATGTTGGCGCCGCCGAGGATCTTCAGCAGCTCGCCCGGCTGGCCCATGTCGAACACGCGCATCGGCAGGTCGCTGTCGCGGGCCAGCGCGAAGGCGGCCGTATCCATCACTTCCAGGCCGCGGCGGATCACTTCGTCGTAGCTCAGGCTGTCGAAGCGGACCGCATCGCTGTGCTTGTTCGGGTCCTTGTCGTACACGCCATCGACCTTGGTGGCCTTCAGCAGCAGGTCCGCGCCGATCTCGATCGCACGCAGGGCCGCGCCCGAGTCGGTGGTGAAGAACGGGCTGCCGACGCCGGCGGCGAAGATCACCAGGCGGCCCTTTTCCAGGTGGCGGATGGCGCGGCGGCGGATGTAGTCCTCGCACACGTCATTGATCTTGATGGCGCTCATCACGCGGGCCTTGGCGCCCAGCTTCTCCAGCGCGTCCTGCATGGCCAGGGCGTTGATGACCGTGGCCAGCATGCCCATCTGGTCGCCGGTGACGCGATCCATGCCGCCTGCGGCCAGGCCGGCACCGCGGAAGATGTTGCCGCCGCCGATCACCAGCGCCACTTCGGCGCCCGCCTGCTGGGCCTCGATCACTTCACGGGCCAGGCGGTTGATGATCTTCGGGTCGATGCCGTAGTCCTCATCTCCCATCAGCGCCTCCCCGGACAGTTTCAGAAGGATGCGGCGATAGGCGAGCTTGGACATATGGACCTCGTGAGCGTGGAAATCGCGGGGGATTCTACGCGCATGCGGCGCGCGGCCAAAGCATTTTGTGCACTGCGGCGCAGAAAGCTTCACCGCCCCGTTCAGCCGGGGCGGCGGGTTCAGCCCAGTTCGGCGCCCGCCGTGGCAGACAGCTCATCATGCCCCAGTTCGCCGGGAGAGCGTGCGATGACGCGGTTGCGGCCCAGGTTCTTGGAGCGGTACAGCACGTCATCGGCGGCGCGCAGCAGGTCCTGCACGCCGGCAAAGCGCTCGTAACCGCCCTGGGTGGCCACGCCGGCGGAGAAGGTCACGAACAGCGGCCCGCTCTCCAGTTCGACCATCGGGGTGGAGACGATGTTGGCCAACACCCGGCGGATCACGTCCAGGGCGACCGCTTCGCTGGTGTTGGGCAGCAGCGCCACGAACTCCTCGCCGCCGAAGCGGGCGACGGTGTCGCTGTTGCGCAGCTGGCCCTGCAGCTTGTTGGCGAACACGCGCAGCACTTCGTCACCGGTCAGGTGGCCGTGGGCGTCGTTGATCTTCTTGAAATCGTCCAGGTCGATGAAGGCCACCGACAGCGGCCAGCCATGCCGGCCGGCGCGCTGGAACTCCTGGTCGAGCACGGTTTCCAGCTGGCGGCGGTTGAGCACGCCGGTCAGGGCGTCGCGGTGGGCCTGGTCGGCCAGGCGCTTGGCCCGTGCCTCGAATTCGTCGGCGCGGCGGCGCGCCTGTTCGGCATCCTGCATCTCGCGCAGGTTGCGCAGCGTGGTCAACTCCTGTGCGTGGTCGATCAGCTCGCGCACGCGCGACGGCGAGCTCAGGCCGGTCTCGAACAGGCTGGCGATGTCCGGCAGCGCGTCGCTGATGCGGGCGAGCACCTGGTCGAAGCGGGCACTGTCCAGCTGCAGGCGCTCGTGGACCTCGTGCAGGGCGCGTTCGCGGGCGGCGTCGGCATCCGCGTCCAGCCAGATGTCGGCGACCGCGCCGGACAGCTGCACGCAGGCCTGGAACGCATTGTCGGTGGCAGGCTCGGACTCGCTCAGGCGGATGCTGTCCACCAGGTAGCGCGGCAGGCCCCATTGTTCGGCCACCCAGGCGCCGACGTCGGCGTGGGTGCAGCCCAGTTCCTCGCGCTCGCGGGCGATCAGGTCCAGGTTGTCACCGGCTTCGCGCAGCAGCGGCAGGTAACGCTCCGATTCGGCCTGGGCCAGGCACAGCACGCCCATGTCCTGCAGCAGGCCGGCCAGCATCAGTTCTTCCAGCCGGCGCAGGCCGCGGGCCTGGCCCAGCTGGCTGGCGGCCAGGGCGCTGAGGATGCTGCGCTTCCAGGCGCGCTGGCGCAGGTCGTGGTCGGCACCGCTGCCGCCGGTCAGGCCCTGGGTCACGGTGAAGCCCAGGGCGAGGCTGATCGTGGCGTTGAGCCCGAGCATGGTCAGGGCCTGGCCGAGGTTCTCGATGCGGCGCCGGCTGGCGTACAGCGGCGAATTGGCGATGCGCAGCATGCGAGCGCTCAGTGCCATGTCGATGGCGATGATGTCGGCGGCGGTGGCGATGTCCGCTTCCGGATCCTGGGCCAGTTCGATGATGCGCAGGGCAATACCGGGGGGCGAGGGCAGGTTGCGGCACAGCGCCAGGGCAGCAGTCAGCTCAGGAGGCATGTCGGATCGTTCAATTCCATTAGGACAAGAATACCTAGGAATGCATCACAGTCTGCGACTTCTGTTCCTGTTACGTGATTGCGTATTCCCCTATGCCGAGTATCGGCTTGAATGGGCGATAACGCAAAGATCCTTGTTTGGGATGTGCGCACCAACGGTGCGCACCCACAGGGGGGGAGTGGTGCGCACCCACAGGGGGAGAAGGTGTGCGCACCAACGGTGCGCACCCACAGGGGGAAGTGGTGCACACCTGCGGGCACAAAAAAAGAGCCGCGGTTTCCCGCGGCTCCTTCTGGTCGTTTCGCAGCCGGTGGGCTGGAATCAGACCTGCATCGCCTTGGCAACTTCGGCGGCGTAGTCTTCAACCACCTTCTCGATGCCTTCGCCGACGACCAGCAGCTGGAAGCCAGCCACGTCGGCGCCGGCGGCCTTGACCACCTGCTCGACGGTGGTGTCGCCCAGCACGTAGGTCTGGCCGTACAGGGTCACTTCGCTGACGATCTTGTTGATCTTGCCGCTGATGATCTTTTCCAGGATGTCGGCCGGCTTGGACTTGTCCTTCTCGGACATCTTGGCCAGTTCGATTTCCTTTTCCTTTTCCACGAACTCGGCCGGCACGTCGGCAGCCTTGTTGTGCGGCGGCTTCAGTGCAGCCACGTGCATGGCCAGGCCGCGGGCCAGCTCGGCGTCGCCGCCGATCAGGTCAACCAGCACGCCGACCTTGCCGTTGGTGTGGACGTAGGCACCGACGTTGCCGGTGGTGTCGACCTTGACCAGGCGGCGGATCTGGATGTTTTCACCCAGCTTCTGGATCGCGGTGGCGCGGGCTTCTTCGACGGTCTCGCCGGAGGCCAGCTTGGCGGTCTTCAGGGCTTCGGCGTCAACGGCGCCCGATGCCAGGGCGGCAGCGGCGACGGAATCGACGAAGTTCTTGAAGTTGACGTCGTTGGCAACGAAGTCGGTTTCCGAGTTGATCTCGACCAGCACGGCCTTGCCGCCGTCCTGAGCCAGGCCCAGACGGCCTTCGGCGGCCACGCGGTCAGCCTTCTTGTCGGCCTTGGCGGCGCCCGACTTGCGCAGGGCTTCAGCAGCGGCGTTGATGTCGCCGCCGGCTTCGGTCAGCGCCTTCTTGCATTCCATCATGCCGGCGCCAGTGCGCTCGCGCAGTTCCTTGACCAGGGAAGCAGTGATTTCCACGGGATTACCTCACGAAAGAAAGGGGTAGGGCCGGCATGTTGGCCGGCCCGTGTGACAGTGTCCGGTCGCCGCGCCATTGGCAGCGGTCAGGACAGGTGGGCGCTGGGCGCCCACCGGGGGCCTGGATCAGGCCTGGGCTTCGCCCTTGTCAGCAGCGGCCTTCTTGGCCGGTGCGCGGCGAGCCGGCTTGCCTTCTTCAGCAGCAGCGGCGTCGGCGAAGTCTTCTTCACGCACCGAAGCAGCGTGCGGAGCAGCAGCCTTGCCTTCCAGCACGGCGTCGGCAGCGGCGCGGGCGTACAGCTGCACAGCGCGGATGGCGTCGTCGTTGCCCGGGATCGCGTAGTCGACCAGTTCCGGGTTGTAGTTGGTGTCGACCACGGCGATGACCGGGATGCCCAGCTTCTTGGCTTCCTTGATCGCGATGTCTTCGTGGCCGATGTCGATCACGAAGATGGCGTCCGGCAGGCGGTTCATGTCCTTGATGCCGCCCAGCGAGGCTTCCAGCTTGTCGCGCTCGCGACGCAGGCCCAGCACTTCGTGCTTGACCAGCTTCTCGAAGGTGCCGTCGGTTTCACCGGCTTCCAGTTCCTTCAGGCGGGCAACCGACTGCTTGACGGTACGGAAATTGGTCAGGGTGCCGCCCAGCCAGCGCTGGTTCATGAACGGCATGCCGCAACGCTCGGCTTCTTCACGGATGGTTTCGCGGGCGCTGCGCTTGGTGCCCAGGAACAGGACGGTGCCGCGCTTCTGGGCAACCGACGAGATGAAGTTCATCGCGTCGTTGAACAGCGGGACGGTCTTTTCCAGGTTGATGATGTGGATCTTGCCGCGGGCGCCGAAGATGTACGGAGCCATCTTGGGGTTCCAGTAGCGGGTCTGGTGGCCGAAGTGGACGCCGGCTTCCAGCATCTGACGCATGGTGACCTGGGGCATTGCAAAACTCCTGATGGGGAACCGGCGATTCCGCCCGCGGGATAGGTATGCGGGACGCGTGGAAGCGCTGATGGTTCCGGGGTTGGGCTTCCCTGTTGCCTCCGTGGCCGAACTCCTTGCGGAGCACCCCGGCACGGATGGGGGCAGCAGGTGTGGATTCGCCGATGACGTACGGCGTGGACGGCGTTCCGCGCACGGGGCGGCAGAACATCCGGCGGATTATAGTCCGGAGAGTGCCGGCGGTGCAATGGCAGGGGCGGGCGTGAGCACCGCTTCGCTGCCATCGGCCAGGCGGGCGCGGAACCCGCCGCCGGCATAGCCCCCGTCGCGGGGCGGCAGCGGCCAGCTGCGCCCGCTGCCGGCCAGCACGTAGCCGGCCAGCCCCGGCAGCACGGGGACGGTGCGCCCCTGGGCGTCGATGAACGTCAGGTCGGCCAGGCGCGCGTGCAGGCTGCCGCCATTGTAGAGCCACAGCCGCGGCTGCTGCCCGGGCCCTGCCAGCAGGGCGGCCTGCAGAGGCAGCGGGCGGGCCGATGCCGCCGGCTGCAGGAAGACCGGCAGGGAGTGTCGTTCGGCGCGGCCCGGGGCGGTTCCTGGCTGGGGCGCGATCAGCAGCCGGTACGCACGTTCGTCCCGTTCAGGTGCCGGCCCCAGCCGCACGATCCGCAGCCGTTGCCGCTGGCCGGGCAGGATGTGCAGCCGCGCGGGGCTGACCGCAAGATCGTCCGCCGGGTCCAGGGTGTCCCCCTGGCCAGGCTGGTTCCAGCGGTAGACGGTGGCCTGGCCGGTCCATTCAGTGGCCTCGTCGTTGGTCAGCCACAGCGCGTCGTGGCTGGTTCCGGCCGGGATCTCAACGCCGCTGCGCGACAGTTCCAGGGCCTGGGCAGGGGTGGCCAGCAGCCCGCACAGCAGCGCCCGCAGCACGACCTTCCCCATCAGTAGGTAATCGTCACCAGGCCAGGCGTTGCATCGCCTTCCTGTACGGGTGGGCTGAGGGCCCGGATCTGCTCCGCATGGCCCCCGGCCGAGTCGCTGCGCTGCAGTGGTGCCTGCGCCGTGCCGGGTGCGCGGATCTGCAGGGTCACCCCGACACCGGCCTGCGCGGGAGCGGGGTCAGCCGCCGCAGCGTCGGGCAGGGGAGTGTCGCTGGCTGCCGCGGCAAAAACGGACAGGGCGGCACAGGCCAGGCAGATCAGGCGCAGGGAGGACATGGGCGGCACCAGGGCAATGTAGTCGATATCGGCGGCACTGCCCCGGTCTGAAGCCTGTCGCGCCGCCTCAGTAGGTGATGGTGACCGTGATGGTGTCCGAATAGGCGCCAGGCGGCGTGGATGTGCCCGCCGCAGGGGGCACGCGGCCATAGATGATCAGGTTCTGCGCTGCGCCGGTGCCCGTGCCGCTGGCCGTGGTGCTGTTCAGCACGTTGCCCCAGCGCTGGGTGCGTGCCGGGTCGCGGTACAGCTCGTAGGGCAGCAGGGCGCCGCTGCCGACCCGCATTCGCCGGTTGCCGGATCCATCGGCGTGGGTGCCGTTGTCCAGCCCGATCTGGAACGGACTGCGGTTGACGCAGGTCAGGCTGAAGACGGCGGTGCGGTCGATGTTGGCGGCAACCGTGCCGGTGTTCACGCCGAAGTCCATCGGTGCAGTCACATAGGCGCCGCATGCCGGGTTGACCGTCGCCGTGGCGGTGAGGGTCATCGCCGCCGCCTGCAGGTTTGAATTGCCGGTGGCCGCCGGAGGCTGCAGCAGGCAGGTCGCGGGGTAGTTGGGCGTGCCCAGCAGCGGCTCGTTGTACGCGTACTGGAAGGTGGCGGCCAGGGCGCTGGTGAACGCGCCTGCTGACAGCACCTGGTTGGCCGGGTAGCGCCCGTACAGCGTGAATGATGCGGTGCCCGAGCCGCCCAGCAGTGGCACCGGATACTGCATCTGCCAGCTCACCCATGTCGGGCTGGTCGCCGCGCCGCTGCCGATCGCGATGGTTCGCGAGGGGTCGCTGTAGATCTGGTAGTTCAGCCGATCACCAAAGCTGTTGGCCAGGGTGCGCCAGGGGGCGATGCTGGTTCCACCGGTGCCGGCGGGCAGCCCCAGGCAGAACGTCACCCGCGCGTTGGCGAGCAATGCGACCGCGCCGGTGGTGCAGGTCACGCTGAAGGTCGTGCTGGTGTCGACCAGCCCATTGGAGACGGTGCCGAAGGCCAGCGTCGGGCTGGACAGCGTGCAGGTGGTGGCCGCACGCGCGGGCAGTGCCAGCATGGCCAGCCCGCACAACAGCAACAGCAGCAGCACCCGGTTCACGGCACAGGCTCCGGCAGGCAGCGCAGCGGCGGCGAGCGGCGCGAGGTGCTGGCCGGCATCTGCACATGGCAGCGCCCGCGCTCGCTTTCGATCAGCAGCCGTGGCGGCTCGCCGCTGAACTCGACCCAGGCCTGGCCATCGTGGCCGACCACCGTCGGGGTCACGCCCGTACCGCTGATCCGTGCGCCCAGCGGCAGCGGCTGGCCTGCTTCGTCGAGCAGGGTCAGCAGTGCGCCGCGGCTGTGCACCAGCTTGAAATCCACCCGCATGCCAGCGCCCTGGCGTGGCGTGGCGAAGGTCTCGACACGCTCGGCGCGCATGTCGGCAGGAAGATCGAGGGTATCGATGCCCAGCCGGTTGCGCTGCCAGGACAGCAGTGGCGTGACCAGCAGCAGCCCGTTCCGGTTGGTCACGCCAACCGGGCGGTTTTCCAGCATCACCGGAATGCCGGGGCGACCGGTGGACACCACCGCGAACGCATCGGGTACTTCGCGGGCGACAAACACGCTGCCCGCCATCCACACCAGGCTGCCGCTGGCGTTGCCGTAGGCGAAGGTCTGGCCGGCATCGCGCGAAAGCCCGGCCGAGTAGCGACCGTGGCTGCCCAGCGCGCCGATTTCCGCCAGGCCGCCGTCGTCGCGGGCCTGCAGGCGCCAGCCCGGGCCGCTGCGGCTGCCATCGCCGGGTACCGGCCGCATCACTTCGGCACTGGCTCGATCGACGTCGCCATTGCGCTGCACCGCCAGGGTGGCCTGCCTGTCCTCGCCCAAGCGGGTGCCCAGCGACAGGTAGATGCTGCGGTTCTGCCGCTGGTCGATGTCCTGGGTGGCCGACAGGTAGGCATTCCAGCGGCCGAAGCTGCGCGACCAGAACAGGCTCAGGTAGCGGGTGCGGGTATAGGGCAGGCCGGGGCCGGGCGCCGGTTGCGGTGCATCCAGCACCAGTACGGCCTGGTCAAGCCGCAGGTAGCTCAGGCTCACCGTGCCCAGCCGCTGCAGGTCCACGCCGAAGCTGGCCTGCTCGCTGATGCGCGGCGGCAGGCTGTCCTGCAGGCTGCCCAGGTCGCGGTAGTCGCCGGATGTGCGGCGGCTGGCCAGGTTCACGTTGAACCGGCGGTTGTTCCAGTTGTAGCCCATCCCGTACTGCCGGCCCCGGCGCTGGTCATCCCGGCTCTCGCTCCAGTTCGCACTGAGCACGCCGGCCCGGCCCAGCAGCCATGCACCGCCCAGGCCTGCATTGAGGACGCCGCCACCGCCTTCGGCATGTGCTTCGAGGGTGAACTGGTTGCTGATGCCGCGGCGCAGGGTGGCGCTGGCGACCGTGTCACTGTCGTAGCGGAACGAGTGGATGCCGAAATCACGCCGCAGCCGGCCGATGCCGGCGGACCAGTCGGACAGGCCGGCGGCCAGCAGCTGCTGCGTGCCGTAGAACGAAAAGTCCAGGGTCTGCATGCGGCCGAAGGCATCGGTGACCACCACCTGCGCGGTGCCGGTGCCACTGATGCCCGGCTGCGTGGCCAGCTGGAACGGGCCCACGGGAACCTGGCCGCCGTACTGGCGCAGGCCATCGACATACAGCTCGACGTTGGATGGGACGACAGCTTCGCCCAGGAACGACGGGGTGGGGGTGAGCACCCGGTACGGCTGCAGCCCGTAATTGCGCCCGATCTGGATGCCGGCCATGCGCGCAGGACGCGACCATTCCAGGAATCCGCTGTAGAAATCGCCCACGGTCAGGCTGAGTGCCTGGTCGGGAAGATCCAGGCGCCAGCTTGTGTCCAGCCGCACCGACTGGTGCTGCCAGCCTTCGCCGGGCAGCTGGTAGGTGCGCATCAGGCCGGTGCTGCGCAGGCTGCCGCGGCCGACGCCGAACAGGCGCAGGTCGGTATTGAGGCTCAGGTTGCCCAGCCCGTCGCTGTGGCTGGCATACAGGTCGTAGTTCAACGCCATGCCGGGAGAGGACTGCGCGGCCGGGGTGCCCTGCGCGCTGCGCCCGAGCTGGGCGGTGGGCAGCTGCAGCAGCTGCAGCGGAACCTGCAGGTCCAGGATCTGCAGGCCGGCGTCGTAGTGCACGACAACGCCGGCGAGCTGGTCCAGGTAGACCGGACTGTCGCCCTGCACGGGGAAGCCGAGCTGGCGCAGGGTCGCGGCGGGGGCCAGCAGCCGTCCGCCCAGCTCATCGAAACGCAGCAGCCCGCGCGGGGCCTGGTTCAAGGTGGTCTCCAGGTACAGCGCCTGGCTGGCGGTCAGTGGCGTCGGGGGCGGCAGCAACGCGTCGGCAGCGACGTCCATCGCCTCGGCGCCCACCTCGCGCGCCAGGGCCTGCCCTGAAAGCGACGCCATGCCGCTGCAGCAGGCCAGCACGCAGGCCTCAGCGAGCCGGCGGCGTGGCGGGCAATGGAATCGGCTCCGAGCCACCGTTGACCCTCGCGCTGAAGGTGCCGCCCTGCAGTTGCGCAGGGGGCTGCTGCAGCGGCCAGCGCATGGTCTGGCCGGGCAGTACGTATCCCACCAGCCCATCCATCACCGGTGTCCTGTGGCCGCGCACGACCAGGCCGAGATCGGCAATCTGGGCCTGCCCCTGCCCGCTGTTGCTGACCTCCAGCTGCGCCTGCGCGGCGCCGGCTTCCACCAGCCGCGCGGACAGCCGCGGTTCGGGCGGCTTGCCGGCCGGCTGCACCACGACGGGTATCGAATAGCGCAGGACGAACTGCATGCCTTGCCGGGTGGGGTCATACGCCGGTATTTCATCGACGATCACGCGGTATGCCTGCTGCGTGGCGGGCGCGCCTTCTTCGGCCCGCACGAGCCGGATCAGCTGGCGCTGGCCGGCGGCCAGGGCCTGCATCGGCGGGCTGGGCAGCAGCGCCTGCGTGGGCGTCAACTGGTCACGGCCGTCGGCCTGCTGCCACTGGAAGACGCGCACCTGCACCTGCACCGTTTCGGTGCCGCTGTTGCTGATCCACAGCGCCTCGGCCTTCTGCTCCGGCCGCAGCTCGAACTGGGTCGGGGATACCTGCAGGCTGGCGGCCAGGCAAGGGCTCGCGGGCAGGGCCAAAGCAACCCACGCCAGCGTTCGCAGCCAGCGGTCGGTACGCAGCACCATCAGCGCCACCTCAATAGGTGATCGTGGCGGTGATGGTGTCCTGGTAGGCGCCCGGCGCGGCGTTGTTGACGCTCGGGTTGGCCACCTGGCCGTAGACCTGGTAGACCTGGTTGGCGCCCGTGCCGGTGCCTGCCTGGGTGTTGGTGCCGGTGGTGGAGCCCCAGACCACGCTGTGCCCAGCATCCTGGTACAGCTGGTAGCCGACGAAGTTGTTGGCGGTCACGCCGGTATCGGTATTGCGCATGCGCCGCGTTGTCACGTCGGCTGCGGTCCCCGCGTTGAGGCCGGCATTGAGCGCGATCGTGTAGGGGGTGGTCACGCTGCACTGGGCGGTCAGCGTGCCCTGGGCATTGAGCGGCGTGGTCGAACTGGCGTCTGCGTTGCCGAAGTTGACGTTGGTCGCGGCGGCAGCGGTGATGGTGCAGGCCTTGTTGATGGTCAGCAGGACATTGAATGTCGTGGTGTCGGCCGCCGATGCGGGGCCGGCCAGCAGCAGGGCCGCGGCCCAGGTGATGGGGGAACGCAGTGCAGATCGCATGTACAACCTCCCTGACCCGAGGGTCTGTTGGACAGGTCGGAGCGGCACGTTCTGCACCGCGTTGACGACGGTCCTGTTCAGCCTAGAGTGGGTAAGTGTCTGTATTCAGTGATAATTACGTCTGACAAAGCGTGGGGCGGGTCACGTTTCCGGGCTCCTTGCCGGATCCGTGCATCGTCGATGCGCCCAGTTGGGTGGCGTTCGTTCAGATTGTGGCCGGATCGGCGATAATGGGTGCCATGAGCGTGAATCTGAAAACCCCGCAGGAAATCGAGGCGATGCGCATCGCCGGCCGCCTGGCCAGCGAAGTGCTCGACATCGTCACCCCCCACGTCAAGCCCGGTGTCACCACCGAGGAGCTGGACCGCATCTGCCACGACCACATCGTGAACGTGCAGGGCGCCACGCCGGCCAACGTCGGCTACCGCGGCTTCCCCAAGAGCGTGTGCACCTCGGTCAACAATGTCATCTGCCACGGCATCCCCAGCGAAGGGAAGGTGCTCAAGGATGGCGACATCATCAACATCGACGTCACCGTCATCAAGGACGGCTGGCACGGCGACACCAGCCGCATGTACTTCGTCGGCACGCCGTCGGTGATGGCCCGCCGCCTGGTGGAAGCCACCTACGAAGCCATGTGGCGCGGCATCCGCGCGGTGCGTCCGGGCGCCACCCTGGGCGACATCGGCCATGCCATCCAGAGCTATGCCGAAGGCGAGCGTTTCAGCGTGGTGCGCGAGTACTGCGGCCACGGCATCGGCAAGGTCTACCACGATGAGCCGCAGGTGGTGCATTACGGCCGCCCGGGCCAGGGCCTGGTGCTGCAGCCGGGCATGACCTTCACCATCGAGCCGATGATCAACGAGGGCACCCGCTACAACAAGGTGCTGCCGGATGGCTGGACCGTGGTGACCAAGGACCGCAAGCTGTCGGCGCAGTGGGAGCACATGATCGCGGTCACCGAGACCGGCGTGGACGTGCTGACCCTGTCGCCGGGCGAATCGCAGGTCTCCTGACGATGCTGCCGGCGGGTTCACTGCTGGACGCGCCGGCCGATTCGCTCGACGATCCCGAATGGGCGTCTGCCGCACGGCAGGCGCTGCAGCAGGCCGATGCGCGCCTGTACCGCCGCTTCGACCAGGGCGACAACATCGAGCGCTTGATCGCGCTGCGCGCACGCGCGGCCGACCACCTGATCCGGCTGGCCTGGCAGCGCTGCGTGCCGGCCGGCAGTGGCCTGTCGGTGTTCGCGGTGGGTGGCTACGGGCGTGGCGAACTGTTCCCGCGCTCGGACATCGACCTGCTGGTGTTCGGCGATGCGCCGGCGCAGCTGGCCCATGAAGCCGGGCTTTCGCGCTTGTTCGCGCTGCTGTGGGACTGCGGCCTGGCGGTCAGCCATGCCGTGCGTTCGGCGGCGCAGTGCCGCGAGGCGGCCGCCGACCAGACCGTGCTGACCGCACTGATCGAAGCGCGCCCGATCGTGGCCGACGAGGCCGCGCGGCGCGCGCTGCGCGGGGCCATCGATGACCGCGAGCTGTGGCCGGCGCGCACGTTTTTCCTGGCCAAGCTGGAAGAACTGCGCAACCGCCACCAGCGCTTCGGCGATACCGCCGACAACCTGGAGCCGGACCTGAAGGACGGCCCCGGTGGCCTGCGCGATCTCAACACCCTGGGCTGGATGGCGCTGCGCGCCTTCGGCGTGCGTGACCTGGAAGCACTGGTCGGGCTGGGCCACCTGGGCGCCGATGAAGCCGCCGCGCTGAAGCGCGAGCGCGCGGTGCTGGCACGCCTGCGTTTCGGCCTGCACCTGGTGGCGCGGCGCCCGGAAGAACGCCTGCGCTTTGATTACCAGAAGACCCTGGCCGCGCGCCTGGGCTTCGAAGACGACGCCGAGAACCTGGGCGTCGAGAAAATGATGCAGGGGTTCTACCGCGCCGCTTTGGTGGTGCGCCGGATCAGCGACCGCCTGCTGCAGCGTTTCGAGGAACAGTTCGACGGCGAGGCGCAGCCTGAACCCCTCACCGTGGGCTTTTCGCTGCGCCGTGGCTACCTGGCCGCCAACGATGCGGAGTGGCCGTGCGGTGATGTCGGCCAGGTTTTCGCCCTGTTTGCTGGCTGGGCCAACAACCCGCAGGTGCGCGGCCTGCATTCGCTCACCGCACGCGCGCTGGCCGAGGCGCTGCCGCTGCTGCCGGCCTACGACCGCGCCGACGCCAATGCACGCGAGCAGTTCATGGCCCTGCTGCGTGGCCAGCGCCCGGTCGACACGCTTTCGCGCATGGCGCGGCTGGGCGTGCTCGGGCAGTGGATTCCCGCCTTCGCCCAGGTCAGCGGGCGCATGCAGTTCGACCTGTTCCATGTCTATACGGTCGACCAGCACACGCTGATGGTCCTGCGCAACATCGGGCTGTTCGCCAGCAGCCGTGCCGATGAACGTTTCTCGATCGCCCACGAAGTCTGGCCGCGCCTGCGCAAGCCCGAGCTGTTGCTGCTGGCGGGCCTGTTCCACGACATCGCCAAGGGCCGCGGCGGCGACCATTCCGAGCTTGGCGCGGTGGACGCGCGCGCGTTCTGCCACGCCCATGCACTGAGCGGCACCGATACCGAGCTGGTGGCTTGGCTGGTGGAGCAGCACCTGCGCATGTCGGTGACCGCGCAGAAGCAGGACATCGCCGATCCGGTGGTGATCCATCGCTTCGCCACCCTGGTCGGCAGCCGTGATCGCCTCGACTACCTGTACCTGCTGACCTGCGCCGACATCGCCGGCACCAGCCCCAAGCTGTGGAACGCGTGGAAGGACCGGCTGCTGGCCGACCTGTACTTCGCCACCCGGCGCGCGCTGCGCGAGGGCCTGGAACACCCGGTGCCGCCCGCCGAGCGCGTGGCCGAGGCGCGCGACAGCGTGCGCGCGCTGGTGCGCGAGCAGGGCTACGACGATGCCACCATCGACCGCCAGTTCGCGGTGATGCCCGACGAAGGGTTCATGCGCCTGCGCCCGGAGCAGCTGGCCTGGCAGGCCTCGGCGCTGGTGCCGATCAAGCAGGGCCACACCCTGGTGAAGGTGCGCCGGATCAGCGTGGACGACCCGGCACTGGAAGTGTTCGTGCACTCGCCGGACCGTGATGGCCTGTTCGCGGCGATCGTGATGACCCTGGACCGCAAGGGCTACGGCATCCATCGCGCACGCGTGCTGGACGGTCCGTCCGACACCATTTTCGATACCTTCGAAGTGAGCCCGGCCGATACCTTTGCCGATGGCAGCAGTGCCAACCTGGAAGCTGCGTTGCGCGAAGCGCTGAGTGGCGACCTGACCCGCCTGCGCCCGTCGCGGCGGGTGGTGCCACGGCAGCTGCGCCACTTCCGTTTCGCCCCGCGCATCGAGTTCCGCGATGAGCCCGGCGCAACCCGTTTTGCCCTGGTCGCGCCCGACCGCCCCGGCCTGCTGGCCGACGTGGCGTTCGTGCTGCGCAACCAGGGCCTGCGCGTGCATGACGCGCGCATTGCCACGTTCGGCGAACGCGCCGAAGACACCTTCGTGATCAGTGACGAACACGACCTCCCCCTGACCGAACCCGCCCGGCAGCAGCTGCATGACGCGATGCTGGCCTGCCTGGACCCTGATCGAAACGCCGGAGACCCCACCTGATGGCCACCAAGCCTGTGAAGAAGACTGCTGCGACCGCCAAGAGCGCAGCGGCGAAAAAGACTGCTGCACCGAAGAAGGCCGCCCCGGCCAAGGCGCCGGTGAAGAAGGCTGCCGCTGCGAAGAAGCCGGTCGCGAAGAAGGCCCCGGCCAAGAGCACCGAAGTCGCCCGCGCCGAAACCATCGCCCGCAAGTCGCTGCGCAAGCCGCCGGTGCCGGGCGTGGAAGAACTGAAGTTCGGCATCGAGAGCGCCTTCGAGCGCCGCGCCACGCTGACCCTGCATGAGCTGGAAGGTTCCACCCGGCCGCTGGTCAACCGCGTGATCGATGGCCTGGAAACCGGTGAATTCCGTGTCGCCGAGCCGGACGGCCACGGCGGCTGGAAGGTCAACGAGTGGTTGAAGAAGGCGGTGCTGCTGTATTTCCGCGTCAACGACATGGCCGTGGTCGACGCGCGCCCGGCGCCGTTCTGGGACAAGGTCGAATCGCGCTTTGCCGGCTATGACGAAGCGAAGTTCCGCCGTGGTGGCGTGCGCGTGGTGCCGGGTGCGATCGCCCGCCGCGGCACGTACTTCGGCAAGGACGTGGTGCTGATGCCGAGCTTCACCAACATCGGCGCTTACGTGGGCGAAGGCACCATGGTCGACACCTGGGCCACCGTCGGTTCCTGCGCGCAGATCGGCCAGCACTGCCACCTGTCCGGCGGCGCCGGCATCGGTGGCGTGCTCGAGCCGCTGCAGGCCAGCCCGACCATCATCGAAGACCACTGCTTCATCGGTGCGCGTTCGGAAGTGGTGGAAGGCGTGGTCGTCGGCCACCACAGCGTGATCGGCATGGGCGTGTTCCTCAGCCAGAGCACCCGCATCTACAACCGCGCCACCGGCGAGATCACCTACGGCTACATCCCGCCGTACAGCGTGGTGGTGTCCGGCTCGCTGCCGAGCAAGGACGGCACCCATTCGCTGTACTGCGCGGTGATCGTCAAGCAGGTCGATGCGAAGACCCGCAGCAAGACCAGCGTCAACGACCTGCTGCGCGGCCTGGCCGACTGAAGGTGACTGCGCTGGAAGACCTGGCGCAGTCCGCGATCTACCGGCATCCGTCCGACACTGTGTTCGGGCGGATGCTGCCGCGCCTGTTGCATGCCCCGCAGTGGACCCGGCTGCGCCGCGCGCTGTCGCGGCGCTGGCCCATGCCCGCGCTGGCCAGCGATGTGCGCGACGTGGTCTACGCCAGCTGGTGGGTGGACGTGCGGCACGCGCCGCTGCCACCCCCGGGCCACCATTACGTCGTGCATGAAGGGCGTACCCCGTACACCATCCTCAGCTATCGCCACGGCCACTTCGGCCCGCGTGCGGCCGGCCCGCTGCGTGCGTTGATGCCTTCGCCCCGGCAGAGCAACTGGCGCTGGTACCTGCGCCGCGACGACGACCCGCAGGGCACGCCGGTGGTGCTGTTCGACCGCAACGTGATGGACCAGCTTGCCTTCGTGGCCGGCGCGCGCGCGTTCAGCGATGCCATGCAGCCGCATCTGTCCACGCGCTTTGAGCATGGGGTGCATGCCGATGGCGGTGGGCACACCCTGATCGAAGGCGGGCAGGGCAGTGCCCCGGCCCTGCACCTGCGGTGGTGCGCGGCCGACGGCTGGAATCATCCGGCGTGGGCGGCGGCCTGTGGTGGCCACGCGGCCCTGCTGCGCTTCCTGGCCTGCCAGGACGAAGCCATCGCCCGCACCTGCGACCAGCGCTGGGCCACTACCCGCATCGATCTGCCGGTGGATATCGCCCGGCTGCAACCGTTGCAGCTGCAGGGCGGGCAGCACTGCCCGCGGCTGCAGGCGATGGGCGTGGACCTGGCCGAAGGCCTGGCATTCCGCCTGCCGACGGTGCCGTTCCGGGTCGTGTCCGAGCGCCTCTTGTGAGATTCTGGCCACCTGTTTTCCTGCATCACAGATGGCCATGAGCACCACTGTCTACGGTTTGAAGAACTGCGATACCTGCAAGAAGGCGACCAAGTGGCTGGACCGCTTCGGCGTGCCTTACACCTTCGTCGACTACCGCGACAACAAGCCCAGCCCGGAGACCCTGCTGGAGTGGGCCGCGCAGCTGGGCGGCCTGGGCGCGATGGTCAACAAGTCCTCCACCACGTGGCGGCAGCTGCCGGACAACCGCAAGGCTGCCGACTCGGATGCCGAGTGGAAGCTGCTGCTGCGCGAGTACCCGCAGCTGATCAAGCGCCCTGTGGTGGTGACCGCCGATGGCACGGTCAGCCAGGGCTTCAGTGACAACGGCTTCAAGGCCCGCTTCGGCGTGGGTGGCGCGTGAGCGCCGTCCTCGACCTGGCCTGCGAGCTGATCGCGCGGCCGTCGGTAACACCGGATGATGCGGGTTGCCAGGCGCTGCTGTCCGCACGCCTGCAGCAGGCAGGCTTCCAGTGCGAGCACCTGCGCCTGGGCGAGGTCGACAACCTGTGGGCGACCCACGGCGGCGGTGCGCCGGTGCTGGTGCTGCTCGGCCACACCGACGTGGTGCCGCCGGGCCCGCGCGAGGCGTGGCAGAGCGATCCGTTCACCCCGGAGATCCGCGACGGCGTGCTGTACGGCCGCGGCGCCGCGGACATGAAAGGCAGCGTGGCAGCCTTCGTCATCGCTGCCGAGCAGTTTGTTGCCGCCCACCCGGACCATGCCGGCACGCTGGCCGTGCTGCTCACCAGCAACGAGGAAGGCGACGCCATCGACGGCGTGCGCCAGGTCGCGCGCCTGTTTGCCGAGCGCGGCCAGCGCATCGACTGGTGCATCACCGGCGAGCCCTCGTCGACGGCGACGCTGGGCGACCTGCTGCGTGTCGGCCGTCGTGGCAGCCTGTCGGCCAAGCTGCGCGTGCAGGGCGTGCAGGGCCACGTGGCCTACCCGGAGAAGGCGCGCAATCCCATCCACCAGGCGGCGCCTGCGCTGGCTGAACTGAGTGCACGGCGCTGGGACGAGGGCTATGAAAGCTTCCCGCCGACCAGCCTGCAGATTTCCAACATCCACGCCGGCACCGGCGCCAACAACGTGATCCCCGGGGAACTGGAGGTGGATTTCAACATCCGCTACAACCCGCACTGGGATGCACCGAAGCTGGAAGCGGAGATCACCGCGTTGCTGGACCGGCATGGCCTGCAGCACACGCTGAAGTGGCACCGCAGCGGCGAGCCGTTCTACACCCCGGAAGGCCCGCTGCGTGCGGCCGCGCGTGCGGTGCTGGCCGAGCACATCGGCCGTGCGCCGGAAGAGAGCACCGGGGGCGGCACGTCCGATGCGCGCTTCATCGCACCGCTGGGTGCGCAGTGCATCGAAGTGGGGCCGGTCAACGCCAGCATCCACCAGGTGGACGAGAACGTGCGCGTGGACGAGCTGGACGCCCTGCCGGGGCTGTACCAGCGGCTGGTGGAGCGCCTGCTGGCGTAACCCCGCAATCCCGCCCAGGTGGGTGCCGGTGGCAACCCCGCAGTTGGTGGGTGCCGACCGTTGGTCGGCACGGCTCCTGTGGTTGCCAACGCAACTGTTGCACGCCCCCAAAAACCGCGTTACGGTCAGTGCCATGTCGATCCACTTGGCCACCGCCGTCAACAATACCAACCGCAATAATCTGCGCACGAACAATCGTGCGCGGCCGATGCGGGACTGCGCCCTGGGTAGATAGACAGCAACATACGCCCGGACACCAGAAAACCCGCATCGGCCGATGCGGGTTTTTTTTGTGCCCGGGTGCAGCCCTCCCGGGCCTGGTTGGCCGGTCGAACACCTTCCCGCCGTGTAATCCCCCACAACAGGAGCGCCACCCATGTGTTCGATCTTCGGAATCTTCGGCCTGCAGGCCGGTGACGATCTTCCCGCCCTGCGCCGCCACGCGCTGGAACTGTCGCAGCGCCAGCGCCACCGCGGCCCGGACTGGAGCGGCGTGTACCTGGACGAAGGCGCGCTGCTGGTCCACGAGCGCCTGGCCATCGTCGACCCGGCCGGCGGCTCGCAGCCGCTGCTGTCGGCCGACGGCCAGCTGGCCCTGGCGGTCAACGGCGAGATCTACAACCACCAGGCCCTGAAGGCCGCGCTGACCACCGCGTATGACTTCCAGACCGGTTCGGACTGCGAGGTGATCAACGCGCTGTACCGCCAGGGCGGCTCGCCGGCGCAGTGGCTGGAACAGCTCAACGGCATCTTCGCCTTCGCACTGTGGGATCGCGATGCCGGCCGCGTGCTGGTCGCTCGCGACCCGGTCGGCGTGGTGCCGCTGTACTGGGGCCACGATGCGCAGGGACGCCTGCGCGTGGCCTCGGAAATGAAGGCACTGGTCGATTCCTGCGCCGACGTCGCGCAGTTTCCGCCGGGCCATTACTACGACAGCGCCAGCGGTGAACTGGTGCGCTACTACCAGCAGCCGTGGCGCGAGTATGCCGACGTGGAAGGCCGCCAGGCCGACCTGGCCGAACTGCGCCAGGCGTTCGAACAGGCCGTCGAGCGCCAGCTGATGAGCGACGTGCCCTACGGCGTGCTGCTGTCCGGTGGCCTCGATTCCTCGCTGGTGGCCGCCGTGGCCGCCCGCTATGCACGCCGCCGCATCGAGGATGGCGGCCAGAGCGAGGCCTGGTGGCCGCGCCTGCATTCCTTCGCGATCGGCCTGAAGGGTTCGCCCGACCTGGCCGCTGCCGCCATCGCCGCCGAAGCACTGGGCACCGTCCACCACGGTTTCGAATACAGCTTCGAGGAAGGCCTGGACGTGCTGCCGGAAGTGATCCGCCACATCGAGACCTACGACGTCACCACCATCCGTGCCTCCACGCCGATGTTCCTGCTGGCGCGCCGGATCAAGGCGATGGGCGTGAAGATGGTGCTGTCCGGCGAGGGCAGCGACGAGATCTTCGGTGGCTACCTGTACTTCCACAAGGCGCCGGATGCGCGCGAATTCCACCAGGAACTGGTGCGCAAGCTCGATGCCCTGCACAACTACGACTGCCTGCGCGCCAACAAGTCGATGATGGCCTGGGGCGTGGAGCCGCGCGTGCCGTTCCTCGACCGCGAGTTCCTCGATGTGGCGATGCGCTTCGACGCCGCGCACAAGATGGTCGGCGCCGGTTTCGGTGGCCGCCGCATCGAAAAGGCGGTGCTGCGCGAAGCCTTCGATGGCTACCTGCCTGACAGCATCCTGTGGCGGCAGAAAGAGCAGTTCAGCGATGGCGTCGGCTACGGCTGGATCGATGGCCTGAAGGCGCACGCCGAGGCGCAGGTGAGCGACCGCGTGCTGGCGGCGGCTGACAAGCGCTTCCCGCACAACCCGCCGCAGACCAAGGAGGCGTACTACTATCGCCACCTGTTCGAGCAGTTCTTCCCGAGCCGTGCCGCGGCGGAAACCGTGCCGGGCGGCAAGTCGATCGCCTGTTCATCGCCGGCCGCCATCGCCTGGGATGCCAGCTTCGCCGCCGCCGCCGACCCGTCCGGCCGCGCCATCGCCGGCGTCCACGAGCAGGCCCTGGCCTGATGATTCCGCCGGGCACGGCCCGGCGCTGCCGCAGAATGTTTCCGCCGGGCATGGCCCGGCGCTACCTTCCCCGGTAGCGCCGGGCCATGCCCGGCGGGCGCGCGAAGAAGGACGTATCATCGGCCCCCTGCGCATTGGGGAATGTTCATGGACGTACAGACCGGGGGCAGCGTGCCGCCAACGAAGTGGGGGTGGCGTTACCTGGCCTGGGCCGGTGTTCCGCTGGCGATCGGCCTGGCGCTGGCGCGTTATGCCGGGCCGGGCGTGCCGTCGGTCGCGGCCAAGGCCGAAGCCGTGGTCGGCACTGACTGGGCCCACCACCTGTCCTCGCCGCTGGGCCTGTTCCTGCTGCAGCTGCTGGTGCTGCTGCTGGTGGCCAAGGGCGCGGGCGCCCTGTTGAAGTATTTCGGCCAGCCGGCGGTGATCGGCGAAATGGCGGCCGGCCTGATGATGGGCCCGTTGGTGCTGGGCAGCCTGCTGCCACAGCTGCATGGTGCCTTGTTCCCGGCTGCGTCGCTGGGGCCGCTGGGCATGCTCAGCCAGCTGGGCGTGCTGATGTTCCTGCTGGTGGCCGGTGCCGAACTCGACCTCGGCGCGCTGCGCGGCCGTCGCAGATTCGCCTTCACTGTCAGCCATGCCGGCATCGCCCTGCCGTTCGTGCTGGGCGTGGGGCTGGCCATCTGGCTCTATCCCGAACATGGACCGCAGGGCGTCGGCTTCACTGCGTTCGCGCTGTTCGTCGGCATTTCCATGAGCATCACCGCCTTCCCGGTGCTGCTGCGCATCCTTGCCGACCGCGGCATCACGCAGACGCCGCTGGGGCAGACGTCCATCGCCTGTGCGGCGCTGGGCGATGCCACGGCGTGGTGCATGCTGGCGCTGATCGTCGCTGCTGCACAGGCCACCGGCTGGCTGTCGGCCAGCATCAACCTGGTCTGCGTGGTGCTGTTCATCGCGCTGATGCTGGGCGCGGTCAAGCCGTGGTTTGCCCGCCAGCAGATCGCGCCGGGCCGTGAGGGCCGCTGGCTGCTGGGCATCCTGCTGCTGTCACTGGCCAGTGCGCTGGTCACCGAGGTGCTGGGCATCCACGCGCTGTTCGGCGCGTTCGCTGCCGGCGTGGCGGTGTCCTCCAACACGCAGCTGCGCGACCTGCTGGTGGCCAGGGTCGAACCCTTCGCCGCGACCCTGCTGCTGCCGCTGTTCTTCGCCATGACCGGCCTGCGCATGCGCGCCGATGCGTTGCAGACCAGCGATCTGCTGCTGTGCGCGGTGGTGATCGTGGTGGCAACCGCTGGCAAGCTGCTGGGCACCTGGAGTGCCGCGCGCAGCACCGGCATGGAGAACCGCGAGGCCTGGCGCCTGGGGGCGTTGATGAACACCCGTGGCCTGATGGAGCTGATCGTGCTCAACCTGGGCTATGAGCTGGGCCTGCTCGGCGACCGCCTGTTCGCGGTGCTGGTGATCATGGCCCTGGTGACCACGGCAATGACCGGCCCATTGTTGAACCTGATCGAGCGCCGCAAGGCCTGATCTGTTTTCTGTAGAGCCGAGCCCATGCTCGGCTTCGCGCCAAGGCAGCCGAGCATGGGCTCGGCTCTACATTTACCGCGCGGGGACCAGCTTCATCACGTGCTGCGCCGGTCCCGGCAGGAACGGGGTGGGGCGGCCATGCACCCAGTCTTCGTGGCCGGCGCCCCAATAGGGCGACAGCGGGTGGCCACTCTGGCCGCCGGGCATGTGCACGATGCCGTCGGCTTCGTGGCCCGGCGAGACCACCATGCGCTGCGAAGCGCCGAAGCTCGGCCCCTGCACGCGCGGCATGTCGCGGTCACCGGGCAGCTGATCGGCGGGCATGCACAGCCAGCGGCGGGTGAAGGCGGGCAGGGCACGCGAGACCGGGTGGCAGATGTCGGCGACGTTGCGCTCGCCCCAGGTGCGCTGCTGCAGCGGCCCCTGCTTTTCAAGGTCGGCTTCGAGGGTGTGCGCGGCCTTGGCCAGCAGCGCATCCCAGCTGTCCACGCCCGGCGGCAGCAGGTTGGCCGGGCGCTGTTCCAGCATCGGCCAGACCACGCCTTCCAGCTGCGCAAGCCGCGGCGGCAGGTAGTCCTCGCCCAGCCTGGCCTTGGCAGGTGCCAGCAGCGCGCTCTCGATGGCATCCAGCACGTCGCCGCGGAAACCGCGCACGATCCGGTAGCTGGTTGAATGGGTCGAGGCGCGCACGTCCCAGTGTTCGCTGGCGGCAGCCAGGCGCTTCAATGACGGGTCGTCGCTGTGCTCGGCGGTGTGCTGCAGCAGCACCCACCAGCGCTGCAGGAACACTGCACGGTCGTCCAGCTGGATCGCCAGCAGATCGTGCTCGTCGAAGCGGTCCTGGGTGGCCAGCAGGTTGCGGATCTGCTGGCCGCGTGCGCCCAGGTCATAGCCGGCATTGCCGACCACGGCCAGGGTGGCATCGTCGACCACACGGCTGTTGGCGGTCCACAGGCGCTGCCCGGGCGGATCGACCAGGGCCGGTGCGGCATCGCTGCGGATCGGCCACGGCGCGCAGTCCGTGCTGTTCTGCGCGGTGTTGAAGCCCTGCGGCACGCAGCCGGGGCCACGGTCCGGGCGCGCACCGACCAGCCGCCAGGCGATGCGCCCGCTGCGGTCGCCGATCACCAGGTTCTGCGCGGGAATGCCCGCGTGATCGGCAGTTGCCAGTGCCTGGTCGAGATCGCCGGCGCGGGCCATGTCCGCGAAATCCATGCGCACCGCGCCGGGCAGGTGGGCGACCCAGCGCAGGGCATCGCCACTGCCGTCGGCATGGGTGTGCAGGATCGGCCCCCAGGCGGTTTCGCGCACCGGCAACACGACGTCGCCCTGGCCCGCTACCGCAATGCGTTCTTCGTGCACCGTCACCGCCGCATTGGCCGGTTCGCGGCGGAAGTCGGCGGTGTCGATGTAGCTGTTGGTGAAGCCCCAGGCGACATGCCCGTTGCTGCCCACGATGACCGCCGGTACGCCGGGCAGCGAGAAGCCACTGACGTCGACCTGGCCGCCGGGTGCCTTCGGGTCCGGGTAGCGCAGGCGTACGCGGAACCACAGGCTGGGTGCGCGCAGGGCCAGGTGCATGTCGTCAGCGATGATGGCGCGGCCATCGGCGGTGAGCGCGCCGGCCACGGCGAAGTTGTTGCTGCCCACCGCATCGGCATCGGCGGCAGGCACCGCGGGTGCGGCGGCCAGCGAGCGCAGGTCCAGCTGCGCGGCATCGGGCAGCTGTGCATCACCGCGCGGCTCGCCCTGCAGCGGCGCGTCCCAGCTGCTGCCATCATGGGCCAGCAGTGCGTGCAGGGCCGGCGGCACCACGTCGCGGATGCGCGCCAGCGCCAGTTCGTTCTGGTTGTCCGGGTCCTGCAGGTCGGCATACATGGCCAGCCCGGCCAGCACGCTGTCGCTGGCCCGCCAGGGCGCGGGCGACTGCCGCAGCAGCAGGTAGGCCCAGGGCCGCACTGACAGATCGGCCAGGCCTGCGTTGACACCGTCCACGTAGGCGCGCACGGCCTGCGGGTTGTCGCCCAGTGCCTCGTCCAGGTGCGCCTCGGTGCGCGCACGCAGACGGTGCACGCGCATGCGCTTGTCGGCGTCGATGGCCACCGGCCCGAACAGCGCCGACAGTTCACCTGCGGCACTGCGGCGCATCAGGTCCATTTCGAAATAGCGTTCCTGCGCATGCACGTGGCCGAGCGCGCGCATGGCATCGGCCTGGCTGCCGGCGGTGATGGTGACCACGCCCAGCGCGTCACGCGCGACGCTGACCGGCGCGGCCAAGCCGGGCAGGGCCTGTTCGCCCTCCAGTTCAGCCAGGCTGCCGCGCAGCAGCAGCCACAGGACCAGTGCGGTGACCAGCACGATGGCGATGAGTACAGCCAGTATCCAACGCCAGGCACGTCGCATTGCAGGTCCTTCCGGCACTCGTGGGGGGATTGTAGCCGCAGGCGCAACTGCGACTGATTCCGATTAGATCACCGTATTTTGAAATGCGGCACCCTATGCCGCATCGATCCACAGGAGCACCCCCATGAAAGGCAACCCGGACGTCATCGCCTGCCTGAAGGAACTGCTGCGCGGCGAGCTTGCTGCCCGTGACCAGTACTTCATCCATTCCCGCCGCTACGAGGACCAGGGCCTGTTCGCGCTGTACGAACGCCTGAACCACGAGATGGAAGAAGAAACCCAGCACGCCGACGCGCTGCTGCGCCGCATCCTGTTCCTGGGCGGCGACCCGGACATGCGCCCGCATGCCACCGAACCGGGCAAGACGGTGGAAGAGATGCTGCAGAAGGATCTCGATACTGAATACGCCGTTCGGAACAATCTCGCCGCCGGCATGAAGCTGTGCGAGGAGAAGGGCGACTACGTGAGCCGCGACATGCTGCTGGCGCAGTTGAAGGACACCGAGGAAGACCACGCCTGGTGGCTGGAGCAGCAGCTGGGCCTGATCAAGCGCATCGGCCTGGAGCTGTACCAGCTGAGCAAGATCGACGGCAACGGCGCCCCGGCGCACTGAGCCGGCGCCCACACCGACCCGGTAGGGCCGACTGTTAGTCGGCCGCTTTTCGGAGAGCAGCGGACTAACAGTCGGCTCTACCAAGGGCGGAATACCAGGCGCACAAAGCAACGTCGCCCGCCAGCACCGGAGCACCGCCAGCCAGCCTTCGCCCGCCAGCTGCTCCACCGCCCGCCAGCCGACAAACGAAAAAGCCGGGGAACCCCCGGCTTTTTCGTGTCTGGATTTCCGGGAGCAGTTGCCGGCCAGCGGCCGGCACTACCGGTCATTCCACCGACAACCCTTCGACCTTCTGCCAGCCGCGCGGCAGCAGGTGGCCGCGGGTGGCGCGGGCGCCGAGGTAGGCGTCGAGCTCGTTGAACTTCAGGCCCATCGTGCGCTGGCCGCTGCGCACCTGCAGGGTCTGGCCCGGGCTGATCGCCACGATCGCCACCACCCGCTCGGTGGCGAGCTTGGCCTTGGGGATCTCGATGATCTTGTTGCCCTTGCCCTTGTCCAGTTCCGGCAGGTCGTTGGCGGCGATCGCAAGCAGGTTGCCCGAGCTGGTCACCGCCACGATGCGGTCGGTGGCCACGTTGGCCACGGCCGACGGGGTCAGCACCGAGGAACCGGACGACAGGTTCAGCATCGCCTTGCCGGCCTTGTTGCGGCCGATCAGGTTCTCGAAGCGGGTGACGAAGCCGTAGCCGTGGCTGGAGGCCAGCACGAAGCGGGCATCCGGCTCGGCGCTGGCCAGGGTGACGAAGCTGGTGCCCGGTGCCGGCGAGAAGCGGCCGGTCAGCGGTTCACCATTGCCACGTGCCGAGGGCAGGGTGTGCACCGGCGTCGAGTAGGCGCGGCCTTCGCTGTCCAGGAAGGCGACCTGCTGGGTGCTGCGCGCGCGCACCGAACCCTGCAGGGCATCGCCATCGCGGTAGGACAGGGTGGACGCATCGATGTCGTGGCCCTTGGCCGCGCGGATCCAGCCCTTCTCCGACAGCACGACGGTCATCGGCTCGCTGGGCACCAGCTCGGTCTCGTCGATGGCCTGCGCGGCCTGGCGCTGCACCAGCGGCGAACGGCGTGCGTCGCCGAACTTCTTGGCGTCGGCGGTCAGTTCGTCGCGGATCAGCTTCTTCAGCTTGGCCTTGCTGTCGAGGATGCCGAGGATCTTCTCGCGCTCCTTGGCCAGCTCGTCCTGCTCGCCGCGGATCTTCATCTCTTCCAGGCGGGCCAGCTGCTTCAGCTTGGTTTCCAGGATGTACTCGGCCTGGTCTTCGGACAGGCCGAAGCGCGCGATCAGCGCCGCCTTCGGTTCGTCCTCGGTACGGATGATGTGGATCACCTCGTCCAGGTTGAGGAAGGCCACCAGCAGGCCTTCCAACAGGTGCAGGCGGCGCTCGACCTTCTGCAGGCGGTGCTGCAGGCGGCGGGTGACGGTGGTGCTGCGGAACGCCAGCCATTCGCTGAGCAGCATCTTCAGGTTCTTCACCTGCGGACGGCCGTCCAGCCCGATCACGTTGAGGTTGACGCGGTAGCTGCGTTCCAGGTCCGTGGTCGCGAACAGGTGGCCCATCAGCTGCTCGGCATCGACGCGGTTGGAGCGCGGCACCAGCACCACGCGCACCGGGTTGGCATGGTCGGATTCATCGCGGATGTCTTCCAGCCACGGCAGCTTCTTGGCGCGCATCTGCGCGGCGATCTGCTCGATCACCTTCGACGGCGACACCTGGAACGGCAGCGCGGTGACCACCACGTTGTTCGCTTCCTTGGTGAAGGTCGCACGCGCACGCACGCTGCCGTTGCCGGTCTCGTACATCGTGCGCAGGTCGTTGGCCGGGGTGATGATCTCGGCGGTCGACGGGTAGTCCGGGCCCTTCACGTGCTCGCACAGGTCGCGCACGCTGGCATCGGGATCGTCCAGCAGGTGCAGCAGCGCGCTGACGATCTCGTTGAGGTTGTGCGGCGGCACGTCGGTGGCCATGCCCACGGCAATGCCGGTGGTGCCGTTCAGCAGCAGGTGCGGCAGGCGCGCCGGCATCCAGGTCGGTTCCTGCAGGGTGCCGTCGAAGTTCGGCGCCCAGTCGGTGGTGCCCTGGGCCAGTTCGCCCAGCAGCACTTCGGCGATCGGGGTCAGCTTGGATTCGGTGTAGCGCATTGCCGCGAACGACTTCGGGTCGTCGCTGGAGCCGAAGTTGCCCTGGCCCTCGATCAGCGGGTAGCGGTAGGAGAACGGCTGTGCCATCAGCACCAGCGCCTCGTAGCACGCGCTGTCGCCATGCGGGTGGTATTTACCGATCACGTCACCGACGGTGCGCGCGGACTTCTTCGGCTTGGACGCGGCATTCAGGCCCAGCTCGCTCATCGAATAGATGATGCGGCGCTGCACCGGCTTCAGGCCGTCGCCGATGAACGGCAGGGCACGGTCGAGCACCACGTACATCGAATAGTCGAGGTAGGCGCGTTCGGCGTACTCGCGCAGCGGCAGTTGTTCGAAACCGTGGAATACGGGGCGGGCAGGTTCGGTCATGCGGCGTTGTTACCTTGGTCGGGAGGCGAAGACGGCGGTCGGCGCTCTCAATGCACTGATTATCCGGATGCGGCGGGGGATGCCAAGCCACGCGCCGGATCCAGCCCCGGTTCGAGGCCATGGCCGACCCGCGCCAGGTAGCGCCCGGGCGGCAGGCCGAAGTGGCGGCGGAACACGGTGACGAAGGCGCTGGCGCTGCTGAAGCCCAGCGCGTGGGCGATGTCGGCCACGCTGCGGCCCTCGCTGAGCTGGCGCAGCGCCTCGGCCAGGCGGGCCTGCTGCCGCCACTGGGCGAAGCTGAGGGTGGTCTCGTCGCGGAAGTGGCGGGTCAGGCTGCGCGGCGACAGTCCGGCCCAGTGCGCCCATTCGGCCAGGCTGCGCTCGTCGGACGGCTCGGCCAGCAGTTGCGAGGCGATCTTCAGCAGGCGGCGGTCGCGCGGCATCGGCAGGTGCATGCGCTGGCGCGGCGCGGTGCGGATCTCATCGCGCATGACGCTGAGGATGTGCTCGCGGTCGTCGCTGAGGACGTAGTCCAGCGGCCATTCGCAGATGCGCTCGGCCACCGCTTGGGCCAGCTTGGACAGGCCGAGCACGCAGGGGTCGGAGGGCAACCCGGCGCAGGCCGGCGCCGCCAGGGCCATGCCCCAGCCGCGCATCGGCCCGTCCAGGCTGACCGTGTGCGGTTCCAGCGGCGGCATCCAGCCGGCCGAACCCGGTGCCAGCGACCAGGTGCCGTGCGAGGTGCGGGTGGTCAGCAGGCCGCGCTCGACGTAGATCAGCTGCGCCCGGGCGTGATGGTGCCAGTCCACTTCACGGGCCAGGCCCTGCGGGCTGTCGAAGCGGAAACCGATGACCGGCGGGCCATCGTTGCGCTCGAACCAGTCCATCGCCACCTCGCGGAGAAGGGTGGGCGGGCCCGGTTCACCTGCCGTCATGACCGGCGGAGGTGGCTGGAATGTGACATTCATTGGCTGGATTGTACTACCGGGCCAGTTCCGGGCGCCATTAAGGTAGCGCCTTCACTGATCGAGCCCGTTGCTGCAACACAGCATTCGATGCCAGATCGAATATTTCCATTGAGAAATATTTTTTTTGGAAGAAAATGCTCCCCCATGATCTGTCCGTCCTCCAACCCCCCCAGCTTCGGCCTGCTGCTGCGCCAGGTGCGCGACGGCCTGGTCCGCCAGCTCGATGCCTCCATGGCCGAAGAAGACCTCGGCATCGGCTTCACCCATTACATCGGCCTGAAGCTGCTGGCCCGCATGGCCCCGTGCACCGCCAACGAACTGGCCCAGGCCATCGACCAGGTGCCCAGCGCGGTGACCCGCCTGCTGGACAAGCTGGAAGCCCTGGGATGCGTGCGCCGCGAGCCGCACAGCCAGGACCGGCGGGCCCTGCAGATCGTTCTGACCGATGAAGGCCGTGCCCTGTGGGCGCGGCTGCAGAAGCGCGGCGACGCGGTGATGGATTTCGCCCTGCGCGACCTGTCCGCCGACGAACGCACGCTGCTGTTGTCCCTCCTGACCCGAATCCGCGATTCCCTGACGACCCCATGAACCCGATCCCGCATCCCACTCTCCGCCGGTCCGGGCGCGCGCTGCTGGTTTCAGCGCTGGCCCTGGCCCTGGCCGCCTGCGCCAGCAGCCGCGGCCTGAATCCGCAGGGCCACGTGCTCGACGTGGACAGCCTGCACAGCGAGCGCACCCTGGCCGACAGCGACCTGAGCGCCACCGGCTTCCCGGCCCAGGACTGGTGGAAGGCACTGGGCGACGCCCAGCTCGACGCCCTCATCAGCGAAGGCCTGGCCGGCCACCCCAGCCTGGACGCGGCCGATGCGCGCCTGCGCCAGGCACAGTCGCAGGTGGGTACGGCCCGTGCCGACCGCCTGCCCAGCCTGTCCGTGTCCGGCGGCTACACCGGCCTGCGCCTGCCCGAATCCATGCTGGGTGACGAACTGGGCGGCCGCTATGGCGGCAGCAGCCAGGTCGCCTTCGATTTCAGCTACGGCATCGACCTGTGGGGCGGCAAGCGCGCCGCCTGGGAAGCTGCCGTCGATGGCGCCCATGCCGCCACCGTGGACGCCCAGGCCGCGCGCCTGAACCTGTCCACCGGCATTGCCCAGGCCTACGCCGAGCTGGCCTATGCCTGGCAGCTCAACGACGTGGCCGAGGAAGAACTGGCACGTTCGCAGAAGTCGCTGGAACTGACCCGCCAGCGCCGCAGCGCCGGCATCGACAGCGACCTGCAGGTGCGCCAGGCCGAAGCCCGCGTGCCGGCCGCGCAGCAGCAGCTGCTGGCCGCGCAGCAGCGCATCGACGCCGCCCGCACCGCGCTGGCCGCGCTGGTCGGCAAGGGCCCGGACCGCGGCCTGTCGATCGAACGCCCGCAGGCGCTGAACCCGCTGGCCCTGCAGCTGCCGGGCGTGCTGCCCAGCGAACTGCTGGGCCGTCGCCCGGACATCGTTGCAGCGCGCTGGCGCGTGGAAGCGGCCGAGAAGCAGATCAAGGTCGCCAAGACCAAGTTCTATCCGAGCTTCAACCTGACCGCGCTGGCCGGCGTGGTCGCCCCGAACGTGGGCGACCTGCTGAAGAGCAGCTCCACCTTCGCCTACATCGGCCCGGCGCTGAGCCTGCCGATCTTCGAAGGCGGCAAGCTGCGCGCCAACCTGGACAACACCGACGCGCAGTACGACCTGGCGGTGGCCAACTACAACCAGGCCGTGCTGGACGCGCTGCGCGACGTGGCCGACCAGGTCAACGCGGTGCGTTCGCTGGCCCAGCAGGCGCAGGCACAGCAGCAGGCGGTGGATACCTCCCGCGCCGCCTTCGACCTGGCCCAGCAGCGCTACCGCGCCGGCATCGGCAGCTACCTGGACGTGCTCAGCGCGCAGTCCATCCTGCTGCAGTCGCAGCAGCAGCTGGCCGGCCTGCAGTCGCAGCAGGTGCAGACCTCGGTGCGCCTGAGCAAGGCATTGGGCGGTGGTTTCCAGCCCAGTGACGCCGACGCCGCACCGATCGCCTCCCATTCCGATTCCTCGCATTCCTGAAGACCCACGCCATGAGCCAGACCCAAGACACCGCGGCCCCGGCCGCCTCCAACCGCCGCGGCAACCTGCTGCGCGGCCTGTTCGTCATCGTCGTGCTGCTGCTTGCCGCACTGGCGCTGTGGTACTTCATGTTCGGCCGTTGGTTCGAAGAAACCGACGATGCCTACGTGCAGGGCAACCAGGTGCAGATCACCCCGCTGGTGGCCGGCACCGTGGTTGCCATCAACGTTGATGACGGCATGCGCGTCGAGCGCGGCCAGCTGCTGGTGCAGCTGGACCCGGCCGACACCTCCGTCGCCCTGCAGCAGGCCGAAGCCAACCTGGCCAAGACCGTGCGCCAGACCCGCGGCCTGTACCGCAGCGTGGAGGGCGCGCAGGCGGACCTGAACGCCCGCCAGGTCAGCCTGAAGCGCGTGCGCGAAGATTTCGCCCGCCGCAAGGACCTGGCCGCCACCGGCGCCATTTCCAACGAAGAACTGGCCCACGCCCGCGACGAGCTGGCCGCAGCCGAAGCCGCCGTGGCCGGTTCGCGCGAGACCGTCGAGCGCAACCGCGCGCTGGTCGATGACACCGTCATCGCCACCCAGCCGGACGTGCTGGCCGCTGCTGCGCAGCTGCGCCAGGCCTTCCTCAATAATGCCCGCGCCGGCATCGTCGCGCCGGTCACCGGTTTTGTCGCCCGTCGTTCGGTGCAGGTCGGCCAGCGCGTGCAGCCGGGCAATGCCCTGATGGCCGTGGTGCCGACCGAGCAGATGTGGGTGGAAGCCAACTTCAAGGAAACCCAGCTGCGCCACATGCGCCTGGGCCAGGAAGTGGAGCTGAAGTCGGACCTGTACGCCGGTGACGTGAAGTACAAGGGCCGCATCGAAAGCCTGGGCCTGGGCACCGGTTCGGCGTTCTCGCTGCTGCCGGCGCAGAACGCCAGCGGCAACTGGATCAAGATCGTGCAGCGCGTGCCGGTGCGCATCGCCATCGATGCCAAGCAGCTGGCCGAACACCCGCTGCGCATCGGCCTGTCGATGAAGGCTGAAGTGAGCCTGCGCGACCAGAAGGGCGAAGTGCTGCCGACCGCCGCCGCCAAGGGCACGGTGTTCGACACCGATGTGTATGCCAAGCAGCTGCATGATGCCGATGAGGTGATCCACACGATCATCGAAGGCAACCTGCCGCAGCAGGCCAACGCGGGCTGAGGTCGACATGTCCGCACAAGCTCCAGCGGCGCCCGGCACTCCGGGCGCACCGGCGGCGCCGGGTGCGGCCTCCGGGTTCCTGCCGCCCAGCGTGGCCCTGTGCACCGTCGGCCTGGCGATGGCCTCGTTCATGCAGGTGCTCGACACCACCATCGCCAACGTCTCGCTGCCGACCATCGCCGGTAACCTCGGCGCCAGTTCGCAGCAGGCGACCTGGGTCATCACCTCGTTCGCGGTCAGCACGGCCATCGCGCTGCCGCTGACCGGCTGGCTCAGCCGTCGCTTCGGCGAGCGCAAGCTGTTCATCTGGGCCACCCTGGCCTTCGTCATCACCTCGCTGCTGTGCGGCCTTGCGCAGAGCATGGGCATGCTGGTGGTGTCGCGTGCGCTGCAGGGCTTCGTGGCCGGGCCGATGTACCCGATCACCCAGTCGCTGCTGGTGTCGATCTATCCACGCGAGAAACGTGGGCAGGCGCTGGCGCTGCTGGCGATGATCACCGTGGTGGCGCCGATCTGCGGGCCCATCCTCGGTGGCTGGATCACCGACAACTACAGCTGGGAATGGATCTTCCTGATCAACGTGCCGCTGGGCATCTTCGCCGCGCTGGTAGTGGGCAACCAGCTGAAGGGGCGCCCGGAGCAGATTGAAAAGCCGAAGATGGACTACGTCGGCCTGATCACCCTGGTGATCGGCGTGGGCGCGCTGCAGCTGGTGCTCGACCTGGGCAACGACGAAGACTGGTTCTCCTCGATGAAGATCGTGGTGCTGGCCTGCGTGGCGGTGGTGGCGCTGACGGTGTTCCTGATCTGGGAACTGACCGACAAGGATCCCATCGTCGACCTGAAGCTGTTCCGCCACCGCAACTTCCGCGCCGGTACGCTGGCGATGGTGGTGGCCTATGCGGCGTTCTTCAGCGTGTCGCTGCTGATCCCGCAGTGGCTGCAGCGTGACATGGGCTACACCGCCATCTGGGCGGGCCTGGCGACGGCGCCGATCGGCATCCTGCCGGTGATCATGACGCCGTTCGTGGGCAAGTATGCCTCGCGCTTCGACATGCGCATGATCGCCTCGTTCGCCTTCGTGTTCCTGTCCTTCACCAGCTTCATGCGCTCGGACTTCAACCTGCAGGTGGACTACGCGCACGTGGCCGGCGTGCAGCTGATCATGGGCATTGGTGTCGCGCTGTTCTTCATGCCGGTGCTGCAGATCCTGCTGTCGGACCTGGACGGTCGCGAGATCGCCGCAGGTTCGGGCCTGGCCACGTTCCTGCGTACGCTGGGCGGCAGTTTCGCTGCATCGCTGACCACCTGGCTGTGGGCACGTCGTACCCAGGTGCACCACGCCGATCTGACCGAACACATCTCGGCCTACCAGCCGGGCATGCAGGACCAGGTGGCCGCGATGGGGCAGGGTGACCTGCAGCATGGCGCGGCGGTGCTCAACAACATGATCAACCACCAGGCATCGCAGATGGCGTTCAACGACATCTTCTACCTGCTGGGCTGGACGTTCCTGGCGATCATCGCGTTCCTGTGGCTGGCCAAGCCGCCGTTCGGTGCCGGTGCAGGCGCGGCCTCCGCCGGCGGGCATTGATCGATCGGTGTTGATGGAAAAACAAAACCCCGCCGGAAGGCGGGGTTTTTGTTTGCGGCGCCATCGCGATACATGCACGCGTTGCGAGGGTATGCCCGAACGCCGGACATGAAAAAACCCGCTTTCGCGGGTTTGATCATTTGCTGAGTCATGGTGCCCAGGAGAGGACTCGAACCTCCACGAAGTTGCCCCCGCTAGCACCTGAAGCTAGTGCGTCTACCAATTCCGCCACCTGGGCGACTCAGGAGACGAATTATGGGGAACGACTGAGGATGTGTCAACAACATTTCACGCTTTTTTCTGCGGCGGTACGCCGAGGTGTTGCAGCAGGCTGCGCATCGCCGGCGACAGGCGCGTCCAATCCGCGAAGCAGGCGCACAGGCGGCGCTGCGCCCACGCATCTGCAAGTGGCACGCACACTGTCTGCGTGCTGCGCCGATGCTGCCGCGCGATCGTGCGCGGCACGATGCCGACGCCGATGCCGTGGCCCACCATCGTGCACAGGCCTTCGAAGGTCTTCATGCGGATGCGCACATCGAGCCGGCGTCCTGCCTCGCCCGCGAGTTCTTCCACATAGGTCTGCAGCGCGTTGCCATCGGCGAGTGCGACGAAGGTTTCGCCCAGCACGTCGACGAAGTCGAGCGAGCGCCGGGCAGCGAAGCGGTGGTCGGCAGGCAGCAGCATCACCAGCGGATCTTCGGACACGACGTGCCGTTGCAGGCCCTCGGCAGGTACCGCGTCGCTGATGATGCCCGCTTCGGCCTGGCCGGCGCTGAGCGCGCGCACGACCTCGGTGCTGGTGCGTTCGTGCAGCTCCACGTGCAGGCGCGGGCGCTGTGCCAGCCAGGGCGCAAGCCGTGAGGGCAGGTAGTTGGTCAGTGCCGCGGTGTTGGCATACAGGTGCAGGGTGCCGCGCGCACCCTGGGCGAAGGCTTCCATCTCGCCGCGCAGCTGCGCCTGCTGCTGCAGGATCAGCCGCGCGTGGTGGGCGAGGGCCGCGCCGGCCTCGGTCAGGCTGACGCCCCGTGGATGCCGGTTCAGCAGTGCGGTACCGGCGTCCGCCTCGATCGCGCGCAGGCGCTCGCTGGCCGAGCCCAGTGCAAGATTGGCCTGTGCGGCGCCGGCGGTGATGCTGCCGGCGTCAGCCACGGCCAGGAACAGGCGCAGATCGGCGATGTCCATCCGCATGGGGGGTGCTCCGGTCGGGGCTGCCTTCGGGTGGTCCGAAGGCAGGGGCGGGAAGACCGCATTGTGCGCCCGCACGGCGCCCGCTCCAATGGCGGCATGAACGAGACTTTGTACTTCTATGGGTTGCTGGTGGTGGTGTTCGTGCTGGCCGGCGTGGTCAAGGGCGTGACCGGCATGGGCCTGCCGACGGTGGCGATGGGGTTGCTCGGTGGCGCGCTGTCACCGGTGGCGGCGGCGTCGATGCTGTTCATCCCCACCTTCGTCACCAATGCCTGGCAGCTGCTGTCCGGCCCTTCGCTGGGGCATACCGTGCGGCGGCTGTGGCCGATGATGCTGGCGGTGGTGGTGGTGACGCTGGGTTCGGCCGCGCTGCTGGTGCGGGTGGATCGCACCTGGTCGCGCGTTGCACTGGGCGTGGCGCTGGTGGTGTACGCGCTGTACGCGCTGCTGGCACCGGTGTTCCGCGTACCGCAGCGGCGCGAGCGCTGGCTGGGGCCGCTGGTGGGTGCGATATCCGGCGTGGTGACCGGCGCCACCGGTGTGTTCGTGATGCCGGCGGTGCCGTACCTGCAGTCGCTGGGCATGCAGCGCGAGGAGCTGGTGCAGGCGCTGGGGTTGGCGTTCACCGTGTCGACGATTGCGCTGACCACCGGCCTGGTGCTGCACGGCGCGTTCGGCATCCAGCAGCTGGGGCTGAGCGCCTTGGCGGTGGTGCCGGCACTGCTGGGCATGTGGCTGGGGCAGGTGATCCGGCAGCGGATCAGTGCGCGGGTATTCCGCGCCTGTTTCCTCGGTTTCCTGCTGTTGCTGGGTTTGGAGCTGGCGCTGCGGCCGTTGTTCTGAGCCCCGAATGGGCAGCGTCGAGCTTGCTCGACTGATTGTTGCAGCAGTCGAGCAAGCTCGACGCTACGGATCGGTGCAGTCGAGCATGGCTCGACGCTATAAAAGCCCGAATCACGGGCAAGAAAAAACCCGCCTGAGCGGGTTGTTTTCTTTCTCGACATGGTGCCCAGGAGAGGACTCGAACCTCCACGAAGTTGCCCCCGCTAGCACCTGAAGCTAGTGCGTCTACCAATTCCGCCACCTGGGCG
>NZ_JASGBW010000025.1:0-73052 GCF_030053215.1 Stenotrophomonas sp. PFBMAA-4
TTATTTCTATATATTCCTTTTGTCCCCCCCCCGGGTGGCAACCCACCAACAGCCGCGTGAACCTGTCGAAGGTGGGGCGGTGTCGGATTGCGGCGTCCCCGCAATCCGACACCGCCCCGCCAACCCACGGATAGCCCGCTGTTGCCTTTGACGTTGACGTTGCCTTGAGCAGGTGCAGGGCGCAGCCCTGCCGAAAAACCTACTTCACCCGGCGGCCCGAGCGGTCGATGCGGAACCATTCGCCGCCTTCCATCGGCGTATGCCCATCGCCATCCGGCGTCCCGCGCCGGCACCCGTTGCAGACCTCCGCCACGCCATCCTTGAACGGCCATGCGAAATCGAACAGCGCCGGAACCACCTGGCGGAACTGCAGGTCGAAATAACCCACGCGATCGCCCACGCGCCCGCGCAGCAGGCCTTCCTGCGGCGTGTCCGGGCCGTTGTCCCAGGTCAGCACCAGCAGGCTGCGGCCCGTGCGGTCCACGTAGTGGAAGCCCTGGTCGGCATACACCACCGCCAGCCCGTGGTCGTCGTAATCCAGGTCTTTCAGCGCAGCTGCACTGATCTTCAGCGTGTGCCCGACCACCTCGCAGCCGGGCAGGGCCCGCAGGCCGTGCTCATCGGTCAGCAGCTTGCAGTCCGGTGCCTGTGCCAGCGCCGCGCCGCTGGCCATCAGGCTGCACAGCACCAGCGACCGCGCGAGGCGGCCACCGGCAGGCAGTGGTCGCAAAGGCCGCGCCGTCACTGCGCCTCACCCTTGCGTTCGAACGCGGTCGGCGCCGGCAGCTGCACCGGCACGCCCTTGTCATCGCAGGTGCCGGCCTGGCACAGGCGCTCGCGCAGGGCCGGGGTGGCCTGCACGATCATGTGGTAGATCGCGTTCTGCTCCAGCGTGCCACGGATGGCCTTGCTGCCCGGGCCACGTGCCCAGATGCCCACGTCTTCGCCACCGTGCGATTCGGACTTCATCGGCACCAGCGCTTCCTGCATGTAATCCGGGTGCGTCGTGTCCACGTCGTGCAGGTTCGGGCGGCCATTGGCCTGCTCGAAGCTGCTCGGGTTGTGCGGGTAGACCTTCGGGCCGGCTGGCTGCTGGTTGGTCGCGCCGGTGTGGCCCGGGCCGTTGGCGTAGCTCAGGGTGGTGTACGGCTGGCCGTTGCCGTCCAGTGCGTAGTCCAGCTTGCCGGCACCGTCTTCGCCGCCCTTGTCCTTCACCTTGCCCAGGATCGGGTTGCCACGCGCCGGGTAGCCGACGAAGTTGAGGGTGTGCGAGTGGTCGGCGGTGACGATGATGAGGGTGTCGTCGGCCGAGGTCAGTTCGTTGGCCACGCGCACCGCGTCGGACAGCGCCACGGTCTCAGTGAGGGCACGGTAGGCGTTGCCGCTGTGGTTGGCGTGGTCGATGCGCGCGCCTTCGATCATCAGCACGTAGCCTTCCTGGTGCTGCGACAGGTTCTTGATCGCGGCGGCGGTCAGCTCGGCCAGGCTCGGCTCACCGGCCGGGTCCTGCGGGCGCTCGTACTCGTAACGCATGTGGTCCGGCTCGAACAGGCCGAGGATCGCCGGTGCGGTGGCCGCGGCTGCCAGCTGGCTGCTGTTCCAGACGTAGGCACCCTGCGGGTGCGACTGCTGCCATTCCTGCACCAGGCTGCGGCCGTCCAGGCGCTGGCCGACCTTGTCGTCGTACTCGGGGTCGCGCTCTTCCACGGTGGTGAATTCGCCACGGCCACCGCCGAGGGCGACCAGCGGGCCACGGCCGTAGCGCGAGGTCGACAGCAGCTGCTGGGCGATGTCCTTGCAGCCGGCGGCCTTGGCCGCATCGGTCAGGTCGGTGTCGTTTTCCCAGTTGCGCTCGGGCGAGTGCGCGTAGGTTGCCGCCGGGGTGGCATGGGTCAGGCGCGCGGTGGAGACGATGCCGGTGGCCAGGCCGGCGCTGTCGGCCAGCTGCAGCCAGGTCAGCAGGCCCTTGGACAGGCTGTCGGCGCAGTCGCTGCGGCTGCCGGCGCTGACGCCGATCGCGCCCATGTGGGTCTTCACGCCGGTGGTGATGGCGGTCATGGTGCCGGCCGAATCCGGCGTCTGTGAATCGGTGTTGTACGTCTTGCTGAACGCCGTGGCCGGGAAGCGCTCCCAGGACAGCAGGTTTTCTTCGCCCGAACCGCCCTTCTGCTGGCCTTCGTAGATGCGCGAGGCAGCGACGGTGGTCAGGCTCATGCCGTCACCCAGGAACAGGATGACGTTCTTCGCCTTGCCGGACATCGCGCCATTGGCTGCCGCCTGGGCGGCGCCGCTGCGGTACCACCACTGCGGGGTCTCGCCGGCCGGGTGGGCGACGGGATCAACGGCGACCTTCAGGCCGGCCGGGGCGGAGGCGGGGGTGGTGCTGGCGCAGGCGCCCAGCAGCAGGGTGGTGGCGCAGGCGGCCAACAGGGAGACGGAACGACGCATGGACGCTGGGATCTCACAAAGTGTAACGGGGCGTTCATTATGCCCAACCCTGCAATGCACGCCGATGACACACTGTTTGCCGGTGGGGCGGTCGTACCGCCCGCCCGCTTGGGCTATCGTGCCAGCATCCCTTCCTTCCCCCCTGGATTGCCTATGAAGCTGGTCTCTGCCTGGCTGCGGATTCCATTCTGGCAGCGCGTGGTCGGTGGCTTCGTGCTCGGCGCGCTGGCGGGCTGGGCGCTTGGCCCGGCCGCTGAAACCTGGTTCGGCCCGCTCGGCGAACTGTACGTCACCCTCATCAAGATGATCGCGGTACCGCTGGTGTTCTTCGCGGTCATCAACGCCATCTCCTCGCTGCACGGCCAGAAGTCGGTCGCCGCGCTCAGTGGCCGCACCTTCCTGTGGTTCGTCATCACCGCCGCGCTGGCGGTGTGCGTGGGCCTGGGCGTGGGCACCGTGCTGCAGCCTGGTGCCGGTGGCCTGCAGCTGTCGATGGCCAACAACTACGTGCCGCGCGAAGTGCCCAGCGTGGTGCAGGTGCTGCTGGACGTGGTGCCGTCCAACGTGTTCTACGCGCTGTCGGGCATCGGCACCAAGGTCAATGCCGCAGGCGAAACCGTGCTGGCCGCCGGCCGCGGTTCGATCCTGCCGGTGATCTTCTTCGCCGGCCTGGTCGGCTTCGCCATCGTCAAGCTCGGCGAGAAGGTGACCGAAGCGCGCAAGCTGGTCGGGCAGATGAGCGACATCATGATCCAGGTGACCCGCTTCGTGCTGGAAGTCACCCCGATCGGTACGTTCGGCCTGATCGCCGGCCTGGTCGGCAGCTACGGCTTCGAGAAGCTGCTGCCGCTGGGCCATTTCGTGCTGGCGCTGTACGTGGCCTGTGCGCTGCACATCGTGGTGGTCTACAGCGCTTTGCTGCTGTCGCACGGGCTGAATCCGCTGAAGTTCTTCCGCGGTGCGGCGCCGGGCATGCAGGTGGCGTTCGTCAGCTCGTCCAGCTTCGCCGCGATGCCGGTGGCATTGCGTTCGATCACCCACAACCTGGGCGTGAACAAGGATTACGGTTCGTTCGCGGTGCCGCTGGGCGCGAGCATCAAGATGGACGGCTGTGGTGCGATCTATCCGGCGCTTTGCGCGGTGTTCATCGCCCAGTACAGCGGCGTGCCGCTGACGCCCGAGCAGTACGTGGTGGTGCTGATCGCTTCGGTGCTGGGCAGCTTCGGCACCGCCGGCGTACCGGGTACGGCGGTCATCATGGCCACCGTGGTGCTGAGTGCGGCCAACCTGCCGCTGGAAACCATCGGCTACCTGTACGCGATCGACCGCATCCTGGACATGATGCGCACGATGACGAACGTGACCGGCCAGATGCTGGTGCCGGTGCTGGTGGCCAAGGAAACCGGCCTGCTCGACCAGGCGGTGTACGACAACCCGTCGACCAACGTCGGCCTGGACGACCCCGATCCGACCCCGCCGCGTAGCTGAAGCGGCACTGCAACGGGCTGTATCAGCACCTGTAACACCGCTGATACAGCCCCCGCCGGGCCTTATGCAGCGTTGTTTCCTGCACGTTAAGGCAAACGAAATCCGAACGACTCTGTAACACCCTGCTGGCAATCCACCGCGCTGCAAGTGGCTGAACCGCTTGCTACCAAGGCGTTTGGAAGTTGGCACGGAAGCTGCTCTGTCCCTGCGCATACGCAACGGGAGAGCGGCATGGACAGCAGCACCACCCATCTCGGTTCCTCGGTCCGGCAGCTGGCGCTGCTGCTGGCCTTGGCCTGCCCGCTGGCGGCTGCCGCCTCCGGTGCACGCCAGGGTGTGAAGCCGCAGCCGGGCGAAATCGTCCTGCTGCGGGATGTGGCCGCACGTCCGGCCTATCGCATGGCGCCGCCCGGCATGGCGTTGATCGCCGACCCCAAACCGCAGCATGAGATCGCCACCGCACTCGGCAGCGGCGGCGGCTCCAGCGGCATGGACGAACTGAGCGATGACGACTATGCCGGGCTCGGCGCGGGCCAGACCGGCCACCTGGCCGCGCCCGGTGGCACCACCGTGGAGCGGGTGACCCACCAGGCACTCGGCGGCACCCTGGGCCGTTCCAGTGACGGCGCGCTCGGCGGCAATGCTCTGGGCGGTGCGATGAGCGGCCCGCTGGGTGCGGTCGGCAATACCACCCGCGGCATCGGCGACACCGTACGCGGCGCGCTGGCGCAGTTCCCGCTCGGTGCGGCTGCGCCGCAGGGCGGTGGCAAGTGAAGCGCGCGGCACGTGGCGCGCTGCTGCTGGTGCTGGCGGCTGCGCCGGCCCTGGCCTGGGCCGATGATTACAGCGGCATGCTGTCCTACCTGGACGTGGCCCGCATCGGCGACCGCGCGCTGGCCGGTGCCAGCGGCGCCATCATGGTCAACCAGGCCAGCGGCGACCTGAACATCCAGGCCAACCTGCAGGGCATGGCAACCGGCGACCAGGCCAACGTCGCCATCGCCGCACGCCAGCAGCGCCATGCCGACGTGGTGCTGTCCGGGCCGCTGCAGGCCAGCGCACATATCGAAGGCCAGGCGCTGGAAGGCGCCAGTGGCATCGCATCGATCAACCAGACCAGCGGCATCGCCAACACGACGTTCAACGTCGTCAGCGCGACGCTGGCCCGGCAAGGGATACGCGAGACCGACGACGCGGCTTTGGCGGCGTCGGACATCGCGTCAGCAGGGGGGCAGGGCGATACCGGTGACGGTGTTGCGGCGGGTATCCGTAGTGTCGGCGTTTCCGCGTCGGCACTGCGGGGCTTCGACGGTGTCCTGCAACTCAATCAGATCGCGGGAGCCCGCAACGACACGGCCAACGTGCTTGGCCTGGTCGTCCAGGGCAACCCGTGAGCAGTACCCACCACCCGATGTATCACTGATGAGAGAGGGCACCATGAAAGCGACCATCAAGCAGTCTCTGCTCGCCATGGCAATTGCTTCTGCCTCGACCGCTGCCGCGGCCAATGGCTGGGACAACCAGAACGCCAACGCGAACATCAACCACAACCATGTCGTGACCGAGACCCGCAACGACACCCACAACCACACCGACAACGAGGTCCGCAACTGGACCCGTACCAACACCACGGTGCGCAACAACACCGACAGCTCCACCGTGACCCGCAACCGCATGGTCAACGAGCAGGTACAGAAGAACAGCAACATCCAGGCCGACGAGCGCAAGGAAAAGAACAACCACGGCGTCGACGTGAACCTGGAAAAGGACCTGCGCCTGAGCAGTGACGTGAACTTCTCCGGCGATCCGACCATCACCGGCAACATCGACCTGGATTCGGCCGCCATCGCGGTCATCGACAACCGCCAGTCGATCAGCCACAACACCGCCGGCAACAGCCTGCTCACCAACAGCGCCTCGATCGCCGATGACGTCGGCTCCGGTGCGTCCGGCAACCTCGGCTTCAACGTCGCTGCCGGTGACAACAACGCGCAGGACAACGCCGCTTCGCTGTCGGCGGCTGATGCATCCTTCAGCTTCGGCATGGCCGACGCCGAAGTGTTCGTCAACCAGTCCGGCATGGGCAACACCACCGTCAACTACGGCGTCACCAACGCCGCCGGCCTCGGTGGCAATGCCTTCAGCGGCGCGTCGGGCAACATCGGCGTGAACATCGCTTCGGGCAACAACAACGAGCAGAAGAACGCGCTCGCTGCTTCGGTGGCCACCAGTGCGATGGCCCAGTCCAGCATCAGCTCCAACCAGGTCTCCAGCGGCAATGCCGTGAGCAACGCGGGCTTCGTGCAGTCCTACACCGACACCGTGGAAGTGGGCATGAGCGGTGGCGTGGGCGGCCTGACCCTGGCCTATGGCGCGGGCACCTACCGCGGCACCGGCAATGCCTACCAGATGGCCAACTACTATCTGGATACCTGGAGTGGCGATCTGCCGCACCCGGGTGGCAACGCCACCGGCCACATCGATCTGGACAACGAGATCCAGAACGCCACGCCGAACCCGGGCCGGCCGGGCGTCGGTGGCCTGGGCTTCGATACGCGTGAAAGCGGCACCAGCCAGTTCGTCGAGCTGGGCATCGCCGACCTGTACGCCAGCCTGAGCGGCACCGTCACGACCACCCGCTGGGTGAACGTGAATGCGACCAACACCGCGGCGCTGTCGGGCAGTGCGTTCTCGGGCGCCTCCGGCAACATCGGCGTGAACGTCGCCTCGGGCACCGGCAACCTGCAGGCCAACAGTCTGGCCCTGGCCGTGGCACAGCCGAGCACCGGTGGCGGCACCGGCGGCGGCGAGTAACTCCTGGCGTGACCGCTTTCGCAGCGAAGCTGCGTTGAGTGCAACAAGCCCGGCCATCCGCCAATGGCCGGGTTCCCCCGGGAGCCCCTGCTCCTCCTCCCCCTTGGGGCAGGGGCTCCTTCCTTCCGCTGGAGGGCACCATGGCCGCACACCGCTGCTGGATCCGCCTGTTGTCCTGCCTGCTGTTGCTGGGCAGCGCCCATGCGTGGGCAGGCGATATCGCGTTCACGGGCGTACTGCCCAATGGCGCGCTGATGCAGCAGAAGGTGGAAAGCATGCAGGAGCGGCGCTACCGCAACCTGGTGCGGCAACACACCGATTACAGCTGTGGCGCGGCCGCACTGGCCACCATCCTGCGCTACGCCTACCACCTGGATACCACCGAAGCGACGGTGATCGAAGGGATGATGGGCGTGTCCGATCCGCAGCTGGTGAAGGAACGCGGTTTCTCGCTGCTGGACATCAAGCGCTATGTCGAATCACTGGGCATGCGCGGGCGTGGCTACCGCATCGACGAGAACCGGCTGCGCACGTTGCGCGTGCCCGGCCTGGTCCTGATGGACGTGCGCGGGTTCCGCCATTTCGTGGTGCTCAAGCAGGTCCGTGGCGGCATCGTCGAGGTGGCCGATCCGATCCTCGGCAACCGCAGCCTGTCACTGGCTGAATTCAACGAAGCGTGGCCGTCGCGTGCTGTTTTCGTCGTGATCGGCAGCGACTTCGATCGCAATACCGTTCTTCTGCAACCCAGCGAGCGGCCCAGTGCACGTGCGTTGTACGCGCGGCAGGGCCCGATCACCGATGCCGAACTGGTCGATTTCGGCTTCAGCCACGCCGACCTGTTCTGAAGGAGGCTCGATCATGCTGTGCCAACGTCTGTTGATCGCCACGCTGCTGCTGTTGCCGGTGCTGCCCGCCTGGGCCGCTGAAGGCGCACCAGGACGTGGCCTGAAGGAAATACCCGATCCCGAACTGAACCTGATGCGTGGCCGCTACACCGTAGGCGGCAACAACGTCGCCTGGTTCGGGGTGACGATGATCTCGCAGTGGCAGGGCCCCAACGGCAGCAGCGTGCAGGGCGCGCTGACGCTGGGCATGGACTTCCGCCAGGGTGGTACGCCACGGCTGACGTTCCAGCCGCACGTGCAGGTCACCAACGCCGATGCCCCGCTGCCCACCACGGACAGCCGCAGCATCGACAGCAGCGGCCTGGCCAACGCCACCGGCCTGGTGCAGGCGGTGCAGGTGGCCGGCGATGGCAACACCGCGCGCAACGTGACCACCCTGACCGTACGTGACGGCGCAGTGCCGACCACCAGCGACGACGGCACCCGCATCGCGCAGATGCAGCAGGGCGGGGCCAGCGCCACGGCGGTGCTTGATGGCAACCAGGCGCGCCTGATGCTGCAGATCGACGGCCAGGGCCTGGTCCAGCAGTGGATCCGCAATGGCAGCGTCGGCCAGGGCATCGCCCTGTCCGGTGATGGCCAAGTGGCAAGCAACCGGCTGCAGCTTGAGCTGGTGCGCAACACCGTGGCCAGCAACCAGCCGTTGAGCCAGAACGTGGCCCAGGCGATCGCGCTGAACCGCGGCATGGGCCCGGGCCAGTAACACGGCCTGGTCAAGGGGGAAGGACGGACAACGCAGGCCAACGACATGCACACTTATTTGCGGCTTACCCCGCTGGCGCTGGCGGCGCTGGCGGCCAATGCCTTCGCCCAGGAACCGGCGACGGAGGCCAAGGACGGTGCCGACGTACAGGCGCTGATTTCCCAGCTGGAACAGCTCAAGGCCAACTACGCACAGGAAGTGCGCCGCCTGCGCGAGCTGGACATGCAGGTGCAGGCCATGCAGGCCCGCCTGAGCGGACGTGCCGGCGGCGCCACGACCCCGGCTGCACCCCTCGCCCCGGCGGCCGCAGCCGCAGCGCCACCCAGCAGCGAGGGGTATGCCAGTACCGCGGCCGAGGCCCAGCAGGCCAAGCAGGAGGCGCGGCGCAGCGTGGATGACGTGAAACAGCAGCAGGCGGCGCTGTTCTCGCGCAGGTTCACCCTGGAAAACAGCCTCACCTACGCGCGCTACGACCGCAAGCAGCTCAGCCTCAACGGCTTCCTGGCATTGGATGCGATCTTCCTCGGCAACATCGCCATCGAGAACGTCGAATCCGATTCGCTGACCTACAACCTGGCCGCGCGCTGGGGTGTCAGCCCGAACCTGACGTTGAACATGGACGTGCCCTACCTGGCACGGCGCACCGTGTACCAGAAGGGCGGTGCGGGTGGTGCGGCGGCGGCCATCGCGCAGGAAGAGACCAATGGCAACGGCCTGGGTGATATCAGCGCGAGCGCCAACTACCGCCTGTTCGGCGAGCGTGGCTGGCGCCCGGAAACAGTGCTGACCGGCGGCGTCACCGCACCCACCGGCCGCGCGCCCTATGGCCTGGACTGGAAGGTGCTCGAGCGCGATGACGATGACTACATCCGCTTCGCGGTGCCGCGCGAACAGCCGACCGGCAACGGCGTGTGGCAGGCCAACCTGGGCGTGTCGATGGTGAAGACCGCCGACCCGGCAATCCTGTTCGCCAACGCCGGCTACATCCATTCCTTCCCGCGCGGCTTCGACGATATCGACAGCAACCCGGACACCGTGAATCCCGGCGACGTGAAGCTGGGCGGGTCGGTGTACTTCGGTGCCGGCGTGGCCTTCGCCTTCAACGAGCGCACGAGCCTGAGCATTTCCTTCAGCGACAAGATCAGCGCACGCGCGTCGACGCGGTTCCAGGGCGGGCAGTGGGTGAAGGTGATCGGCAGCGATGCCAATGCAGCGTCGTTGAACCTGGGCGTGACGTATGCGCTGAATCAGCACGCGACGATGGTGACGCTGCTGGGCATCGGCCTGACCCCGGATGCACCGGACTTCACCCTGTCGTTCAAGGTGCCGTACATGTTGTAGCCGATTGCGGTGATGATGCATCGGTAACGCCGGGCTTCGCCCGGCGTTCTTTTTTCTCGCAGCGGCGCTCACGCTTTCAGTAGAGCCGAGCCATGCTCGGCTGGCTTCCTACCGCTCCGGTGGCAGCTCCAGCCGGTGCTTCCGGCACAACCGGTATACCGTCACCCGCGATACCTGCATGTGCCGCGCGCAGGCCGATACGTTGTAGCCATGCATCTTCAGCGTCCGCAGCAGCACATCGCGCTCGACCTGGCCGCGGGCATCCTGCAGCACCGCGCGCGGGGCAGGCGTCTCGGCGTCGGCCATGTCCAGGTCGCTGGCGCTGATCAGTTCGTGTTCGCTGACGATCGCCGCGCGCTGCACCCGGTTCAACAGTTCGCGCACGTTGCCGGGCCAGTCGAAGTGGCGCATCGCCAGGCGGGCGCCGGGATCGAAGCCGCGCGCGCGGCCCGGATGGCGGTTGCGGAAGCTGCGCAGGAAATGCTCGGCCAGCAGCAGCACGTCGTTGCCACGGTCACGCAGCGCCGGCATCGGCAGCCGCAGCACGTTGAGCCGGTAGTACAGGTCGCGGCGGAACCGCCCCTGGGCCACGGCCTGCTCGAGGTCGACATGGGTGGCCGCCAGCACGCGCACGTCCACCCGCAGGGGCTGGTTGCTGCCGACCCGTTCCAGGGTGCCTTCCTGCAGCACCCGCAGCAGGCTGGTCTGGGCGTCGGCAGGCAGGTCGCCCACCTCGTCCAGGAACACCGTGCCGCCGTCGGCGGTTTCAAACAGGCCCACCCGGCGCTGCGCGGCCCCGGTGAAGGCACCGCGCTCGTGGCCGAACAGCTCCGACTGCACCAGGCTGGCCGGAATGGCGCCGCAGTTGACCGCCAGGAAGGGCCGGCCGGCACGACCGGACAAGGCGTGCAGGGCCTGCGCCGCCAGTTCCTTGCCGGTGCCGGTTTCGCCGGTGACCAGCACCGGCAGTTCGACCGGGGCGAACTTGTGCAGGGCAGCCCGTACGGCCAACAGCGCTTGGCTGTCGCCGATCAGGGCCGGCAGGCCGCCGCCGTCGCGCATCGATGCCGTGGGCGGATCCTCCTCGCCGCAGTCACGCTGCATCGCCGTCAGCAGGTCCTGCAGTTCGCGGGGCAGGGTGAACTGGTCCTGGCAGGCACGCAGCAGCGGTGCCCAGCTGGGCGGCGGTGCATCCAGGCCTGCCGGCAGCACGGCCAGCCAGGGCAGGTGGTGGTGCTGCTCGACCCAGGGCAGCAAGGGCCCCAGCGCCTCTGCATCGAGATGGCGCAGGTCCAGCACGGCCACCAGGTGGTCGCGCCCGCGCAGGCCCACGGCCATGGCGGGCGAGGGGCTGACGCAGCGCAGCTGCCAACCGGCGGCCGCCAGCGCCTCGCGCTCGCCCGCCAGGGGTTGGCCGAACCAGATCACACAGCGTGATGGAACCTGCAGGCTTGCCGCCATGCCTTCCCCCAAGCATCCGGGCAACGCGGGCGGTGTCAGACTGGGCATCGCCGCGTGCCGCCCCACGCCGGGATGCCATGGCCGCATCCAGCGGCCCGTCGCGGCAGGTATCCCGCCGTGACATCAAAGACCAACGCAGGCCGCGCCGGCCAGCGGCCACGCATCGGCGCTGCAGGACAGGCGGGCAACAAAAAAGCCGCTGCAGGGCAGCGGCTTCCGGTGCGGGCGCGGGTGCGGCGGGCTCAGAGCTCGACGCGGCGTGCCTGCATGAACTTGTTGCCCCAGTAGCCGGTCAGCAGGGTGTCGACGCGGACGTCCTTGCCGGTGCTCGGTGCGTGCAGGAAGCGGCCTTCGCCGACATAGATGCCGACATGGTCGACGCGACCCTTGCGGCCGAAGAAGACCAGGTCGCCGGCGGCCAGCGCGGCACGGTCGTTGATCAGTTCGGCATTGTTGTCATGCGCCATTTCGCGCGAGACGCGCGGCAGCTCGATGCCCAGGGCCGAGCGGAACACGTAACCGACCAGGCCGCTGCAGTCGAAGCCGCTGTCCGGGTTGCTGCCACCCCAACGGTAGGGGGTGCCCAGCAGGGTCATTGCACGGCGCAGCAGGGACTGCACCTTGCCGTTGTCATCCAGGTTGCCCACCACGGCGCCAGTGGCGACGCTGCTGGTGTCGTAGTTGGCGAGCAGGCGGCTGAGGTCGCCGGCAACCATGGCCGAGCGGTCCATCAGCGGAATGGTGTCGTTGGCGGCCAGATGCGGCAGCAGGGCGGCCAGGGTGGCGCTGGCGGCGGCATCGGCGCGGCTGCGCTGGGGAGCGGCAGCGTCGGCCTTGGCGGCCGGCCGGGCGGTCTCGGCCACCGGGGCCGGGGTCGCATCGGTCTTGGCGGGGGCACTCTGCGACCAGGCCGGGAGGCTGGTCAGACACAGCGCCAGGCCCAGGAAAAGAGGGCGGACACTACGTGAAGAAGCGGCGGTCTGGCCTTGGCCTTGCAGGTCGTCAGTCGTCACGCGTCGGTCACAGGAAAAAAACGATGGGGCATCATGCCCTGTAAAAGCGTCAATAAGTTAAAAATTCCGTTAATAAAGCGTTATTCGCTCAGTGATGCTCGTCACAGTTTTGAACATATCGCCTGTTCATTTTAGCGAAGAACGCGTTTCGCTCCTGTGTAGTGGTCTTTCCAGTAGGCGCCGCTGAGCGAGTCCAGGCGGACGGTGCCGCCGGTGCTCGGCGCGTGCACGAAACGGCCCTCGCCGACGTAGATGCCGACATGGGTGACGTTGCCGCGGCTGCCGAAGAACACCAGATCGCCAGTGGCCAGGCGCTGCGGGTCGATCTTCGGCCCCTGCACGGCGGCCAGGTCGCGCGAGGTGCGCGGCAGCTTCAGGTCGACCATCTCGCGGTACACGTAGGTCACCAGGCCGCTGCAGTCAAAGCCCGAGTCGGGCGTGTTGCCGCCATAGCGGTAGGGCGTGCCGACCAGGCTGATGGCGCGCATCAGTACCGAATTGGCGGCCTCGGGGTTGTCCGGCGTGGTGGCCGGCCAGTGCGCCGACGGCGGCGGCGTGGCGGGGCGGACGGCCTTGCCGCCACCGCAGGCGGCCAGCAGCAGGGGCAGGGCCAGCAGCAGGGCGGGCGCGAGGATCCGGCGCAGGCCGGACGAAACTGGCGTCTTTTGCATGTTCTCCGGATAATGCGCCACCTTGGATTGGCCGTCATGATGGCGGCGTCCCCGCCGGGCGACAACCCGCCCCAACCCGCCTGCCTCCGGCAGATCCAGACAGAGTTGCGCATGAAGATCGAAAAAGACCGCGTTGTCCGCTTCCACTACACCGTCTCCGAGGTCGGCCAAGCGCCGATCGAATCGTCCAAGGACCGCGGTGAGCCGCTGTCGATCCTGATCGGCCACGGCAACATCATCCCGGGCCTGGAAAACGCCATGATGGACAAGGAAGCCGGCGCGACCTTCGACGTCGATGTCACGGCGGCCGATGCCTACGGCGAGCGTCGCGAGGGCCTGTCCCAGCGCGTGCCGAAGAAGCACTTCGGCAACGCCAAGCTGGTCCCGGGCCAGCAGGTGGTGCTGCAGACCAACTTCGGCCCGCGCGCGGTCACCGTGCAGAAGGTCGGCATGAGCGTGGTCGACGTCGACTTGAACCACCCGATGGCCGGCAAGGACCTGCATTTCGACGTCGAGATCGTCGAAGTGCGCGAAGCCGCCAAGGAAGAAATCGACCACGGCCATGTCCATGGCGACGGTGGCCACCAGCACTGATCGCAGCGCGATCGTGAGGGCAGCAACGACCCGCTCCGGCGGGTCGTTGCGTTTCTGGAACACGGCGCGGCCGTCCACGGCGCGCAGGGCGGCGGCATAATGGCGGACCTGCCTGCCGGATGCCCCGTGAACGCCGCTTCCCTTTCCCTGCAGCCGGTGGCTTCCGGCGAACGCATCGCCGTGCTGGACGTGCTGCGCGGAGTGGCCCTGCTGGGCATCCTGCTGATGAACATCGAGGCCTTCAGCGGACCGCTGGACCTGGCCTTCACCGGCATCGACGCGCGCTGGCACGGGCTGGATTACGTGGCCGACGCCTTCGTCTACATCTTCGTGCAGGGCAAGTTCTTCACCCTGTTCTCGCTGTTGTTCGGTGCCGGCTTCGCGGTCATGGCGCAACGCGCGCAGGCGGCTGGCCGCGAGTTCACCCCGTTCTACCTGCGGCGCAGCCTCGGCCTGGCGCTGATCGGCCTGTGTCATGCGCTGCTGGTGTGGTCCGGCGACATCCTGGTGCTGTACGCGCTGGTGTCGCTGCCGCTGCTGGCCTGCCGCGAAGCGCCGCGCAGCTGGTTGCCGTGGATGGGCATCGTGGTCTACCTGGCCGGCGTGTCGATGATGCTGCTGATCGGCGCGATGGTGACGCTCTCGCCGGCGCAGGACCTGCAGAAAATGGTGGTCGATGCGCAGCAGGCCATCGACCAGCAGCGCCTGGTGTACGGGCAGGGCAGCTGGATGGAGGGCAACGTGCAGCGCCTGCATGAGTTCGGTTCATCGCTGGGCGCGCTGGTGATCACCGGGCCGGAAGTGCTGGGCATGTTCCTGATCGGCAGCTGGTTTGCCGGCAGCGGGGCGCTGGCCGAACCGGACCGCTTCCCCCGCCTGTATGCCGGCCTGCGCTGGGTCGCGCTGCCGCTGGGCCTGCTGGTCACGCTCGCCGGGGTGCTGTGGAAGCCCTACCTCGCGCCGGGCCAGTACACCCTGGAAACCACGGCGGTGATGTCGCTGGTGTCGGTTGGTGCGGTGCCGATGTGCCTGGGCTACCTGGCCTGGATCGTGCACTGGCGCGCGCGGCTCGGCTGGCTGGCACCGGCAGGGCGCATGGCACTGAGCCACTATCTGGCGCAGTCGCTGGCCTGCACCTGGCTGTTCAACCACTACGGGCTGGGCGGGTTCGACCTGATGCCGCGCGCCTGGCAGGTGGTGTTCGCGTTGCTGCTGTTCGCGCTGCAGGTGGGCATCTCGCACTGGTGGCTGCGGCGCTTCCGCTTCGGCCCGATGGAATGGCTGTGGCGCGCGATGACCTACCGGCAGTGGCCGCCCATGCGCCGCGAGGTCGCGCAGGGCTGATTCCCGCCTGTGCCGCTCACGTTGCGCTGCATGTTCCCCATGGCATGCTCGGCCACGGCAGCGGCACCCTCCACGCAGGGCGTGGATCCATGATTCTCCCTTCTTCAGAGCGATCCCGATGAGCACTGCATCCTTTGACTATGACCTGATCGTCCTTGGCGGCGGTTCTGCCGGCCTGGCCGGCGCCATCCGGGCTGCCCAGCATGGCAAGCGCGTGGCGCTGCTGGAACCCGGCGCGCTGGGCGGTACCTGCGTCAATGTCGGCTGCGTGCCGAAGAAGGCGATGTGGCTGGCGGCCGACCTGCACGAGCGCATCGGCCTGGCCAGTGCGATGGGCTTCGATGTGCCGGCGCGCCCGGCGTTGTCGTGGAAGGAACTGGTAATCCATCGCCAGGCCTACATCAGCAACATCCACACCAGCTACAACAAGCGCCTGGACGAAACCGGCGTGGTGCGCATCCCCGCGCGCGGCCACCTGGTCGATGCGCACACCGTGGCGTGCAGCGATGGCGTGCGCTACAGCGCCGAGCACATCCTCATCGCCACCGGTGCACACCCGCAGCGGCCAGACATTCCCGGCGCGGCGCTGGGCCTGGTGTCCGATGATTTCTTCGACCTGCGCAGCGCACCGGCCGAGGTGGCGATCATCGGCGGCGGTTATATCGCGGTGGAGCTGGCCGGGCTGCTGCAGGCACTGGGCAGCCGGGTCAGCCTGCTGGTGCGGGGTACGCGCCTGCTGGAACGCTTCGATTACGAACTGACCGACCAGCTGGCCGAGAACCTGAAGCAGCAGGGCGTGCGCATCCACTTCGATTACCGCCTGCGTGAACTGCAGCGCGATGGTGAGCGCGTGCGTGCCTTCGGCCATGATGGCCCGCTGGACAGCGTGTTCGATGCGGTGTTCTTCGCGACCGGGCGCCGCGGCAACAGCCGCGATCTTGGCCTGGAAGCGCTGGGCATCGGCATCGGCGAGCACCAGCAGGTGGAAGTGGATGAGTGGCAGACCACGGCGGTGCCCAGCGTGCATGCCGTGGGTGACATTGCCGGCAAGGTTGGCCTGACCCCGGTGGCGGTGGCCGCGGCAAGGCGCCTGATGGACCGGCTGTTTGGTGGTCGCCCGAGCGCGAAGATGGATTACAGCAACGTGGCCAGCGTGGTGTTCTCGCACCCGCCGCTGGGCGCGGTAGGCATGAGCGAGGAACAGGCGCGCGCCTGTTTCGACCAGGTGACGGTCTATCACAGCCGGTTCCGGCCGATGCTGCAGGCGCTGGCCAACGGCACCCAGCGCAGCCTGTTCAAGATGGTCTGCGCCGGTGCCGACGAACGCGTGGTGGGCATCCATCTGCTGGGTGAAGCGGCCGACGAGATCCTGCAGGGCTTTGCGGTGGCGGTGAAGATGGGCGCGACCAAAGCCCAGTTCGACGACACCGTGGCCATCCACCCGACCTCGGCCGAGGAAGTCGTGCTGATGCGCTGACCCGCGGTTGGTGTAGAGCCGAGCCATGCCCGGCTGCGCCTGTCTGTAGAGCCGAGCCCACGCTCGGCTTTCTCCGCCTTGGCATCGCGAAGCCGAGCGTCGGCTCGGCTCTACGGGTTGCTGGGCGCGTGCATGCGACAATGCGCGTCCCCACATACCTCCGTGGCCGCACCCCGTGCGGCCTGCCGCCGTCCTGATGTCCAGTCCTTCCCCCCGCATCGCCACTGCTTCCCCGCGCATTGCCCTGGGTGGCATCGGCCTGGCTGCGGTCGGTGCCATCGCGGCGTCCGGCAAGGCCATCATCGTCAAGCTCGGCCTGCGCCATGGCGTGGATGCCACCACCCTGCTGGCCCTGCGCATGCTGATGGCGCTGCCGCTGTTCGTGCTGATGGCCCTGTGGTCGGCACGCCGTACCGAAGCGCTGTCCTGGGCCGACCGGGCGCGCGTGCTGTGGCTGGGCTTCACCGGTTACTACCTGTCCAGCCTGCTCGATTTCCAGGGCCTGCAGTACATCAGCGTGACCCTGGAACGGCTGATCCTGTACTTGAACCCGACCCTGGTGCTGCTGATCAACGTCCTGCTGGCGCGGCAGCGTCCGGGCCGCTGGCAGGTGGCAGCGCTGGTGCTGAGCTACCTGGGCGTGCTGCTGGCCTTCGGCCATGACCTGCAGCGCGAGGGCGGGCAGATCATCGTCGGCAGCCTGCTGGTGCTGGGCAGCGCGCTCAGCTACGCGCTGTACCTGTTCGGCAGTGGCCAGGTGGTCGCGCGCATCGGTGCGGTGCGGCTGACCGCCTATGCCAGCTGCGTGGCCAGCGTGCTGGTGCTGCTGCATTTCGCCATCACCCATCCGCTGCCGCTGCTGTGGCAGGCACCTGCGGCGGTGCAGTGGCTGTCGCTGGTCAACGCCACGGTATGCACCGTGCTGCCGGTGCTGGCCATCATGCTGGCCGTGCAGCGCGTCGGCTCGTCGCTGGCCGCGCAGGTGGGTATGCTGGGTCCGGTTTCCACCATCGTGATGAGTCTATGGCTGCTCGACGAGCCGATGGGGCCGGCGCAGATCGCCGGCACCGTGCTGGTGCTGATCGGCGTACTGCTGGTGACCCGCCTGCGGCGCTGACGCCGGAACAGGCGCGTGACCGCATCCTGGCGGTGATCCGCGCGATCCCGCCAGGGCAGGTGCTGGGCTACGGCCAGGTGGCCATGCGCGCGGGGCTGCCCGGCCGCGCACGGCTCACCGCGCGCATCCTGGGCCAGAACGAAGACCCCGGCCTGCCGTGGCACCGCGTGCTGCGCTCGGACGGGCGCATTGCCATGGCCGAAGGCTCGGCGGGCTGGCGCGAGCAGTCGCAGCGCCTGCGTGCCGAAGGCGTGGTGGTCGAGAACGGCCGGGTGCGGATGCCGGCCATCGACCCGGCTGCGGCGCTGGATGCCGCGATCTGGGGCCCGGGCTGATCGCTGCCGGCCACTGAACGGAGCGGGCGGGGCGGTCGCCACGCTGTCGTGATGCTGCGGCTATGATGGAGGCCGTTCCATGCCGGTATTCCCATGTTCCCGCGACTGCCCACCGTCACCAAGGCCCTGCTGATCGCCAACGCGATCCTGTTCCTGCTGCAGCAGCCGTTCCTGCTCGGCATGCAGACCTTCGAGCCCTTCATGCTGCAGCCCTGGCAGCAGGGCTTCGATGCGTTTTCCCCGGGCGGCAACTTCCAGCCCTGGCAGCTGCTGACCTACGGCTTCCTGCACGGCAGCTTCGGCCACCTGTTCTTCAACATGCTGGCGGTATTCATGTTTGGCGCGCCGCTGGAGCAGACGTGGGGCGAGAAGCGCTTCCTGCTGTACTACCTGGTGTGCGTGGCCGGTGCCGGCGTGTGCCAGTTGCTGGTGGGTACGCTGCTGGAGAACCCGGCCACGGTGCTGGGCGCATCCGGCGGTGTGTTCGGCCTGCTGCTGGCCTACGGCATGCTGTTCCCGAACCAGCGCGTGATGCTGCTGTTCCCGCCCATTCCGATGAAGGCACGCACGTTCGTGATCCTGTTCGGCGTGGGCGAACTGGTGCTGGGCATGACCGGCTGGCAGCCGGGCGTCGCGCATTTCGCACATCTGGGCGGCATGCTGTTCGGCTGGCTGCTGATCCGCTACTGGCGCGGGCAGCCGCCGTTCAACAAGCGCCGCCCGCCCGGCCCACCGAAGCGCCCGAACCATCTGCGCAGCGTCAAATGATCCAAGGGATCATTTGACGCTGTGGGTGCCGACCGTTGGTCGGCACGCTCTGGATCGGATCTTTTGACGCTGTAGGTGTTTGTGGGTGCCGACCGTTGGTCGGCACTCGGTGCCCACATCCACGCATGGCGTGGATCTACAGATCCTGCAACACCACCTGCGCCGCATTGTGCCCCGGTGCTCCGGTCACGCCGCCGCCGGGATGGGTGCCCGAACCACACAGGTACAACCCCGGCAGTGCACCGCGATAGCCCGCCTGGCCGACCATCGGCCGCGCCGAGAACAGCTGGTTGGCGCTGAGCGCACCGTGGAAGATGTCGCCGCCGATCAGGCCGAAGGTGCGTTCCAGGTCCAGCGGTGACAGCACCTGCCGGCCGAGCACGCTGGCCGCGAAGCCCGGCGCGTGCTGCTCGACCGTGGCGATCATCAGGTCGGCCACTTCGTCGCGATGATCATCCCAGTGCCGCCCGCCGGGCAGCACCGGCGCGACGTGCTGGCAGAACAGGCTGGCCACATGCTGCCCGGGCGGGGCCAGCGAATCGTCCAGCGTGCTGGGAATCAGCATCTCCACGATCGGTTCGCGCGACCAGCCCTCGCGGCGTGCATCCAGCCAGGCGCGGTCCATGTACTCCAGGCTGGGCGCCATGATGATGCCGGCGCTGAGGTGATCGCCGTGGCCGGGCAGGGCGCGGAAATCCGGCAGCCGCGACAGTGCGACGTTCATCCGGAACGTGCCCGAGCCGCAGCGCCACTGCGCCATCCGCTCGCGCGTCGCCTGCGGTACCTCTGCCGGTTCCAGCAACCGTTCGTAGAGCAGCTTGGGATTGACGTTGGCGATCACCGTGCGTGCGCGCAGGCTTTCGCCGTTGTCCAGTTCCACGCCGGCCGCACGGCCCTGCTCGACCAGAACGCGCCGCACACCGGCATCCACGCGCAGCTCGGCGCCGGCGTCGCGCGCCGAGGCTGCAATGGCCTGGCTGATCGCGCCCATGCCACCGATTGCGTGGCCCCAGGCACCCTTTACGCCGTTGCACTGGCCGAACACGTGGTGCAGCAGCACATACGCACTGCCCGGCGTGTACGGGCTGGCGAAATTGCCGACGATGCCATCGAAGCCAAACAGCGCCTTGATCGGTTCGCTCTCGAACCAGCGGTCCAGATACTCGGCGGCCGACAGCGTGAACAGGTCCAGCAGCTCCTGCCGCAGCGAGGCGTCCAGCGTGGCCAGTTCGCGGCCGAGGCGCCCCATCTGCCAGAGCGTGGGCAGGGCACGCCATCCGCCGGCCACGCCCAGGTCCGGTGGCGCACGCAGTGCCCATGCGCGCAGCACGTCGGCGAAGATCTCCAGCCGCGCTTCGTACTCGGGAAGCCGCTGCGCATCGCGCGCCGAGAACTTCGCGACCTCGGCCTGGGTGCGGCCCGGCGCCGACAGCAGGTAGCGGCCATCGTCCAGCGGCAGGAAGTTGTTGGCCGGCCGGTTGATGATGCGCAGGCCATGGGCATGCAGCTGCAGGTCGTCGATCACCTTCGGCTGCAGCAGCGACACGGTGTAGGACGCCACCGAGTTGCGGAAGCCGGGATGGAACTCCTCGGTAACCGCCGCTCCGCCCAGTACGTTGCGGCGCTCCAGCACCAGCACCTTCTTTCCCGCTCGCGCCAGGTAGGCCGCGCACACCAGCCCGTTGTGGCCGCCGCCGACGATGATGGCATCCCACTGGCTCATGCCTGGGCGATCGCCGCTTCGATGGTGGCGATGTCGATCTTCTTCATCGGCATCATCGCGTTGAAGGCGCGCTTGGCCAGCGCCTTGTCCGTGCTGGTCACCGCCTCGATCAGCATGCGCGGGCTGATTTGCCAGGATACGCCCCAGCGGTCCTTGCACCAGCCGCAGTCGCTTTCCTGGCCGCCATTGCCGACGATGGCATTCCACAGGCGATCGGTTTCGGCCTGGTCGGTGGTCTGGATCTGGAACGAGAACGCTTCGTTGTGCTTGAACGCCGGGCCGCCATTGAGGCCGACGCAGGCCACGCCACAGACGGTGAACTCGACGGTGAGCACGGCGCCTTCCTGGCCGGCCGGGTAGTCCCCGGGGGCGTGGTGGACGGCGGTCACCGCGCTGTCGGGGAAGGTGTTGGCGTAGAAGGTGGCGGCCTCCAGCGCGTCCTTGTCGTACCACACGCAGATGATGTTCCTGATGGCCATGAGCGGCTCCGCAGCGGGCGAAGGCGCAGCGATAGCACGGGCGGTGTTAATGCCGGATCGTGCTGCACTGCAGGACCGCGCTACCATCCTGCGGGAGAGCGGTTCCCTCCATGGCAGCACGACAGGGACGATGCGTGAAGATCCTGATCCTGGGCGGATATGGTGTATTTGGAGGGCGCCTGGTGCAGTTGCTGGCGGATCTGCCGCAGCTGGAGCTGCTCGTGGCCGGGCGCACCCTGGCGGCGGCCGAGGCGTTCTGCCTGGCGTACCGCGGCCAATCCACGCTGCGGCCCTTGCGGGTGGACCGGCAGCAGCTGGCGCCGACGTTGCAGGCCGAACGGCCCGACCTGGTGGTCGATGCGTCCGGCCCCTTCCAGGATTACGGCCGCCAGCGCTACGCGGCCATCGAAGCCTGCATCGCCGCCGGCATCGATTACCTGGACTTTGCCGACGCGGCAGATTTCGTTTCGGGTGTCCCGCAGTTCGACGCGCAGGCACGGGCGGCCGGCGTCTACGTGCTGTCCGGGGTCAGCAGCTTCCCGGTGCTGACCGCTGCGGTGCTGCGGGTGATGGCCACGCGCATGGACATCCTCAGCGTGGAAGGCGGCATCGCGCCGTCACCGTATGCGGGCATCGGCCTGAACGTGATGCGCGCGGTGGTGGGCTATGCCGGCGCGCCGGTGAAGCTGCGCCGTGGTGGGCGTGACAGCCACGGCGTGGGCCTGGCCGAGAGCCGCCGCTTCACCGTCGCGGTGCCGGGCCGGATACCGCTGCGCAACCTGCATTTCTCGCTGGTGGACGTGCCCGACCTGCAGGTGCTGCCGCCGGAACACCCGACGCTCACCGATATCTGGATCGGCGCCGGTCCGGTGCCGGAAGTCCTGCACCGTATCCTCAACCTGTTGGCCAAGGCCCGCCAGCGCCTGCGGCTGCCATCGCTGGAACCGTGCTCGCCGCTGTTCTACACCGTGCTGAACCTGATGAAGTTTGGCGAGCATCGCGGCGGCATGATCGTGCGCGCGGTCGGTGTGCGTGACGGTGCGCCGGTACGCCAGAGCTGGCATCTGCTGGCCGAGGCCGATGATGGTCCCTACATTCCATCGATGGCCATCGAAGCGCTGATCCGCAAGCAGCTCCTCGGCGAGCGGCCAGCGCCCGGTGCGCGCCCCGCGACGCACGCGTTGGAGCTGGCCGACTACGATCGACTGTTTGCCGGCCGCACCATCCATACCGGCTTCCGCCACGACATGCCCGGCGCCAGCCTGTACCAGCGCGTGCTGGGGGACGCCTATGCGCAGCTGCCAGCCGCCGTGCAGGCGCTGCATGCGCCGGGTGCGGCGCGGCGCTGGCAGGGCAGGGCGCAGGTGCAGCGCGGCCGAGGCCTGCTGTCGCGTCTGCTGGGTGCGCTGTTTGGTTTTCCGGCGGCGGGCGAGCAGGTGCCGGTCAGCGTTGAGTTCACGCCGGAAGCCGGCGGCGAGCGCTGGACGCGCACGTTTGCCGGCCGCCGTTTTTCCTCGCTGCAGACCGAAGGCCGCGGCCGCAACGAAGCGCTGCTGGTCGAGCGCTTCGGTGCGGTGTCGGTGGCTCTGGCCGTCGTGGTCGAGGGCGGCCAGCTGCAACTGGTACCGCGCCGCTGGTCGCTGCTCGGCATTCCGCTGCCACGCGCGCTGCTGCCGGGTGAGAACAGCTTCGAGTCGGAAGTGGACGGGCGTTTCGTGTTCGATGTCGAGATCGGCGCGCCGCTGGTCGGTCGCATCGTGCACTACCGGGGAACGCTGGAACCAGGGTGACGCGGGTTGGGCTGGTCGCAGGAACGAGGGCGCCCCTGAGGCGCCCTTTTTTGTCGCTGTATTTCTTCCCCGAAGCATCGATGAAACCGAAAGAATTAACTCGGTAAATCTTTCGAATATCCCGGATTCGCGGCGCGGATTCTCTCGAATATCGTCGCGGATAAGCGGTCAAAAATGCCAGCAAAAGTCTCAGTTGAATGGAATGTAAACAATTGTTTTCTTTTGTGTCAAGAAAAAATCAATTAAATCAACAAGATAAAATATTTGCTATCAACCCTTGCAAGTTAAACTTTTATGAAATTAATATTCTATTCAGCTGCTACGAAGATGAAACGCTGATGCAGCGAGTCTGAAAAACGAATGTGTCTTTTCACGGAACAAGGAATTTTCATGACCTATAGCAAGACGGCCATCCGGCTGAAGCGCACGGCACTTGCCGCTGTCCTGACCTCCTTCATCGGCGCCGCCGCGGCGCAGAGCACCACCGGTTCCCTGTATGGCAACGCCCCGGCCGCCGCAGGCGCCACGGTCGTCGTACAGAGCGACTCGGGCCTCAAGCGCAGCGCGAACGTCGATGCAAACGGCCGCTACAACCTCGGTTCACTGCCGGTGGGCCGGTACTCCATCACCCTCGAGCGTGACGGGCAGGTGGTAGAGCAACGCGACAACGTGCTGCTGAAGGTCGGTGTCGGCACGGAAGTCTCCTTTGGCCAGTCCGCCAGCGGCGGTGCCACCAACCTCGACGCAGTGAACGTCACTGCAGCCAACATCCCGAAGATCGACGTGACCAACACGGTCTCCAAGTCGGTCATCACCTCCGAACAGCTCGATGTCCTGCCGCTGGGCCGCAGCGCCGAAGCGATCGCCCTGCTCGCGCCAGGCGTTGTCGCCGGCAGTGGCGAGTTCTCCAATGGTTCGCGCTCGGTGCTGTCGTTCGGCGGCTCCAGTGTCACCGAGAACGCGTACTACCTGAACGGCTTCAACGCGACCAACCCGCTCAATGCAATGGGCGGTGTCAGCCTGCCGTATGGCTCGATCGACCAGCAGGAAACCTTCATGGGTGGCTACGGCGCCGGCTACGGCCGTTCCACCGGCGGCGTGATCAACCAGCTCGGCAAGCGCGGTACCAATGAATGGAAGTTCGGCTTCCAGACCACCTGGTCGCCCGATTCGCTGGCCGAATCGCCGCGAGACATCTACTACCCCAATCACACCGCGCCACCGGGTCTCGAACTCGAGGACGATACCGGCACGGTGGCCGGCTCCCTGTACCGCTCGCGCAAGGGCGACACGGCGACCCGCACCACCTACAGCGGCTATGTCAGCGGCCCGCTGATCGAGGATCGCCTGTTCATCCACCTCGCCGCCGAGAAGGATCGCAACGAGGGCGTGTCCACCAGTGCTGCCGAAGCCGCACAGCAGATCCGCAGCCACTACACCACCGATACGCCCAAGTTCTACGGCAAGATCGACTGGAACATCAACGACAGCAACACGCTGGAATACACCCGGCTGCAGAACACGGACCGCTACAGCAGCTACTACCGCGAGTTCGACTACGACACGATGAGCGAAGGCGAGCGCACCGGTACCTTCGCCAACACGACCAAGCTCAAGGACGAGTTCGACATCTTCAAGTACACCGGGTACCTGACCGATGACCTGACCCTGAGCGCCGTGTGGGGCCGCAGCAAGGAAACCAACCTGGAATCCAATCCGCAGGATTCGGCCAACCCCTACATCAGTGGACCGACCAGCCAGGATCCGTCGATCACCGGCGGTACGCCGATCCGCAACGACCAGACTGCGCTGTACACCAAGTCGCTGGATGCGGGCAGCAAGACCCGCGGCCTGCGCGTGGACCTGCAGTACCGCATCGGCAGCCATGAGCTGACCGCCGGTATCGACAACATGACCTACCAGGGCCACAACGAAGGGCAGGCGATGACCGGCCCGGGTTACGCCTGGATCTATTCGCGCATCGCACCGGGTTCTTCGCCGGCGCCGGCGTTCGACGTCGCCGCCCCGGGTGGTGATGGCTACTACGTGCAGAAGTACATCTTCTCCACCACCACCAGCATGTCGGTGGAACAGAAGGCCTACTACCTGGAAGACCGCTGGCAGGTCAGCCCGAACTGGCTGCTGACCCTGGGCCTGCGCAACGACAAGTTCACCAACTACAACAGCTCGGCCATTGCCTACGTTGAAAGTGGTGACCAGTGGGCCCCGCGCCTGGGCGCCAGCTGGGATGTCTTTGGTGATTCGTCGATGAAGGTGTTCGCCAACCTCGGCCGCTACTACCTGGCCCTGCCCAACAGCGTGGCCATCCGTGGCGCATCGGCATCGACCTATACCCGTGAGTACTTCACCTACGGTGGCATCGATGCCAACGGCAACCCGACCGACCTGACCGCACTGGGCCCGGGCCCGGTATCGACCAACAACGAGTACGGCGTTGCGCCCGATCCGTTGTCGGTTGCACCGACCGACCTGAAGTCGCAGTACCAGGATGAGTTCATCATGGGCTTCGAAAAGACCCTGGGTTCGTCCTGGAACACGGGTGCGAAGTTCACCTACCGTCGCCTGCAGACCGCCATCGACGATACCTGCGACTCCGACCAGATCTACGCAAAGCTCGATGCGATGGGCGTTGATACGGACGGCCTGGAAGTGCCGGGCTGCGTGATCTTCAACCCGGGCAAGACCAATACCTTCATGGTCAAGCACAGCGATGGCTCGGGTTACACGCCGGTGCAGATGAGCTCGTCGGACTGGGGCTACAACGGCAACAAGGCCAAGCGCAGCTACGTTGCAGTCGATCTGTTCATCGAGCATCCGCTGAGTGACAAGTGGTACGGCCGCCTGGATTACACCTGGTCGCGCAGCTACGGCAACACCGAAGGCCAGGTCAAGTCGGACATCGGCCAGGATGAAGCGGCCAAGACCCAGGACTGGGATTCCTACTACCTGATGGAGTACGCCGGTGGCTACCTCGCCAACGACCGTCGCCACCAGCTGAAGGGCTACGGCGCGTACCAGTTCAACGATGAGTGGACGGCGTCGGCCACCCTGCGCGTCACCTCGGGCATGCCGAAGAGCTGCCTCGGCTACTACGGTGCGGATGGCAGCGATCCGATCGGCTATGAATCGTCGTACCACTACTGCAACGGCGAGCCGTCGCGCCCGGGTGATGCCGGCCGCCAGCCGTGGACCTATCGCTTCGACCTGGGCGTGATGTACCGCCCGGCCTTTGCCGACCACAAGCTGGCATTCGGCCTGGACGTGTTCAATGTGCTCAACCAGCGCCGTGCGGTCCAGTCCGATCCGTCGTATGAATCGGGCCAGCACACGATTTCCAATACCTACGGTATCGGCACCTTCTACACCGCGCCGCGTTCGGTGCGCCTGAGCGCGTCCTACGATTTCTGATGTAAAAACCGCTCTCTTTCAGCAGCACGTTTGACCCCGGCATCTGCCGGGGTCTTTTTATGTGCGGGCACCGCCCACGAAAAAGGCGCCCTGCGGCGCCTTCTTCGTTACTGCACCACGCTCGTGCTCAGCGCCAGACCTTGATCTGCTCGGCGTCGGTGCGCTGCATCGGCTGGCCGGCCTTGCAGCTGAAGGTCGCGCCGAACGCCGGCAGGTTCGACAGCGGGCCGTTGGTGCGCCAGCGGCCCGGTGCACGGATGTCGGCGGTCAGGCGGCGAGCGGCTTCGTTCGGCGACAGCTGCTGCGGCCACAGCGCAGCCCAGGCGCGGAAGAAGCCCTGCTGCTGCGCCGGCTTGGCCTTCGGCTCCTGCGCGGTGTAGGCCGCCCAGGCCAGTTCCAGGCCGGCGATGTCGGCCAGGTTCTCTTCCTGGGTCAGCGTGCCGTTGACCTTGGCACCCTTCACGCCGGGGAATTCGTAGGCGCCGTACTGCGCGGCCACGCGGCTGCCGAGCAGGGTCCAGGCGGTCTTGTCGGCCGGGGTCCACCAGCTGCGCAGTTCGCCCTTGGCATCGACCAGCGCGCCCTTGGCATCGATGGCACGGTTCAGTTCGTGGCCGACCAGGCCACCGAAGCTGCCGAACTTGTCGGCGGCATCGGCCTTGGCGTTGAACACCGGGCCCTGCAGGATGGCGGCGGTGACGATCAGGCGGTTCTGCGCCAGATCATAGGCCAGCGACGGCTGCTGCGGCAGCACGTCCCAGCGGCGGTCGGCATTGCCCTTGCCGATGCGCTTCATTTCCTCGCGGTGGCGCCAGGTCGAAGCGATCAGCATGTTGCCGCCGAACGAACCACGGCCCATCGGCTGCACGGTGTAGTCCAGGTCGCGCAGCGGGGTGCCGATCTCGATCTTCAGCGCGCCCAGCTTGGCCTGTGCTTCGGCCTTGGCCTCGGCGCTCATCCAGGTGCTGTTCTTGACCGCCTCGATCTGCACTTCACGCACCTTGTCGACGATCCACGCCGCCTGGCGACGGTCTTCGGCGGACAGGTAGCGGGCGGCGTACTCGCGGCCGACCATCGGGCCGGCGGCCACGTTGATGGCATCCAGGACGCTTTCCCAGCGCTGCGCGGGCAGGGTCTGGCCACGCAGCACGCGGCCGCGGAACTCGAACTCGGCGTCGCGGTAGGCCTTGGACAGGTACGGTGCCATCGAGTCGCCCACGCGCCAGCGCAGGTAAGCCTTCCACTGTTCCGGCTTGAGCTTGGTGACCATGGTGTCGAGCTGCTTGAACAGGCCCGGGTCCGCCAGCGAGACCAGGTCGTCGTTCACGCCCTGCGCCTTCAGGAAGGCATCCAGCTGCAGGTTGCGGTAGCGGCTGTTGAGTTCCTTGGTCGAGATCGGCGCGTAGTTGTTGAACGGGTTGTTGATGCCGGCCAGCGACTGCGCGTTGCGGGCCAGTTCGGTTTCCAGTTCGATCACCGACTGCGATTCGGCATCCAGCTTGGCTGCCGGGGTGCCGGTCAGGGCCAGGATCTGCTTGACGTAGTTGCGGTAGCGGCCCATCAGGGCCACGGTGTCGGCGTCGGTACGGGTGTAGAACGCCGGGTCGGGCAGGCCCATGCCGCCTTGCATGAAGTAGCCGATGTGGCGGTCCAGCGCCTTCAGGTCCACGTCCGGGCCGAAGTTGAAGGCCACCGGGATGCCGACCTGGTGCAGCGCGGCGATCGAGGCCGGCACGTCCTTGGCCTTCTTGATCGCGTTGATGCGGGTCAGCAGCGGGGCGATCGGGTTGGAGCCATCGGCTTCCACCGCGGCTTCGTCCAGGCCGCTGGCCCAGAAGTCGCCCAGCAGCTTCTGCACGTTGCCCTGCGGCGCCTTCATCGAGGCGTCCAGCAGTTCACGCTGCTGCTGGCGGCTGCGGTCGACCAGCTGGCCCAGCGCGGTGGCGGCGCCGGACTGCGGCACCGGGTTGGCCTTCAGCCAGTCCGCGTTGGTGGCATCGTAGAAATCGCTGCACTGGGCGCTGACGGCCGGGGCGCGCACGGCCTTCTTCTTGGCGGCGAACGCATCGTGGGTCGGGACCAGGGTCGCCAGGCTGATACCCAGGGCGACGGCAAGCGGACGGAAATTGGGCATGTAGAACGAATCCGTGATGGATTGAGGGCGGGCGAACTATAGCAAGCCGTGCATGGGCACGGGATGCATGCGTCACGTCGCATCCGCCGGGCATGGCCCGGCGCTACCGGGGGGTGTGGCATGGGCACGGGATGCATGCGTCACGTCGCATCCGCCGGGCACGGCCCGGCACTACCGGGGGGTGTGGCATGGGCACGGGATGCATGCGTCACGTCACATCCGCCGGGCATGGCCCGGCGCTACCGGGTGGCATGGCCAGTAGATCCACGCCATGCGTGGATGGCCGGAGCCGCCAAAAACAAAGGCCCGGGAAATCCCGGGCCTTCGAGGGTCTGCCTTGGCGTCAGCCGCGGCTTACCAGATCACCACCTGCTGGTCGCCGGTGCGGGCCATCGGCGAGCCGGCCTTGCACTGGAATGCAGCGGCGAAGGTCGGCAGGTTCGACGGCGCACCCATGGCGCGGAACTGCGCCGGGGCGTGCGGGTCGGTCGCCAGGCGGACCTTGGCGTTTTCAGCGGTGTACTTGGTGCGCCACACGGTGGCCCAGTTGAAGAAGAAGCGCTGGTCGCGGGTGAAGCCGTCGACCTTCGGATCTTCCTTGCCGGCGGTGGCCTTCTGCAGGGCGTCGTAGGCGGTGGCCAGGCCACCCAGGTCGGCGATGTTCTCGCCCAGGGTCAGGTGGCCGTTCACGGCCTGGCCGTCGACCTTGTACTGGTCGAACTGCTTGACCAGCTTGCCGGTCAGGCCTTCGAAGTTCTTCTTGTCAGCCGCGGTCCACCAGTCTTCCAGGTTGCCGGTCGGCCCGAAGCGCGCGCCCTGGTCGTCGTAACCGTGGGTCATTTCGTGGCCGATCACCGCGCCGATGCCGCCGTAGTTCAGGGCGTCGTCGGCCTTCGGGTCGAAGAACGGCGGCTGCAGGATGGCGGCCGGGAACACGATCTCGTTCTGCAGCGGGTTGTAGTAGGCGTTGACCGTCTGCGGGGTCATGCCCCACTCGGTCTTGTCCACCGGCTTGCCGACCTTGGACAGGTTGAACTTGTAGTTGAACTCGTTGGCGGCGCGCACGTTGCCCAGGTAGCTGTCGCGCTGGGTCTGCAGGCCGGCCCAGTCACGCCACTTGTCCGGGTAACCGATCTTCGGGGTGAAGGTTTCCCACTTGGCGATGGCCTTGGCCTTGGTCTCGTCGCTCATCCAGCTCAGGCCCTGGATGCGTTCCTTCAGCGACGCGGCAAGGTTCTTCACCAGTTCTTCCATCTTCGCCTTGGCTTCCGGCGAGAAGGCGACCTTCACGTACAGCTGGCCGAAGGCTTCGCCGGCATCGTTCTCGATGGTGCCCAGCACGCGCTTCCAGCGCGGCTTCTGTTCCTTCTGGCCATTGAGGGTCTTGCCGTAGAACTCGTAGTTCTCCTGCACGAAGGCGTCGGCCAGGTACGGCGAGGCGCCATCAACGGTGTGGAAGCGCAGGTAGGCGCGCCAGACCGACGGATCGGTGTCGCCCAGTGCCTTGCTCACTTCCTCGTGGAAGGCCGGCATGGCCAGCGAGAACTTCTCCGGTGCGGCAACGCCCTGCGACTTGAAGAACTCGGTCCAGCTGAAGTTCGGGGTCAGCTTGTCGGCGTCGGCCAGGGTGACCGGGTTGTAGAACAGCTCCACGTTGCGCGACAGGTCGACGCGCGACTTGGAAGCCTTGGCCAGGCGGGTCTCGAACTTGACCACGTCCTCGGCCTGCTTGGCGGCATCGGCAGCGGCCACGCCCGACAGTTCCAGCACCTTGGCGACGTGCGCCTGGTAGGCCTTCAGCTTGTCGGCGTTCTTGGTGTCGGTGTAATAGGTGGTGTCCGGCAGGCCCAGGCCGCCCTGGCTGGCGTAGGCCATGTTCATGGCCGAGTTCTTGAAGTCCGCTTCGGCGCCGAAGCCGAACAGGACGTTGTCGCCCTTGGCGGCGCTGGTGCGCAGGTAATCGGCGATGGCGGCCTTGTCCTGCAGGCCGTCGATGGCGGCCAGGTCAGCCTTCATCGGCTCGATGCCCTGGGCGTTGATCTTGGCTTCGTCCATGCCGGTGGCCCACAGGTCGCCGACGATCTTCTCGATGTGGTTCGGGTTCTTGACCTGGGCAAGCTGCTCGGCCAGCTGGTGCTGCACGGCCACCGAACGCTCGTCGAGAATGGTGAAGGCGCCCCAGCTGGTGCGGTCGCCCGGAATCTCATTGGCGGCCAGCCACTTGCTGTTGACGTAGTCGCCAAAGGCGCCGCAGGCGTCCATCGCGCTGTCCAGGTCACTGGCCTGGAAGGCGTTGTAGGCCGGCAGCTTGGCCTCGTCCAGCTTGTAGGTGGTGGCCTGGTCAGTGGCGGCCGGCGTGGAGGCGGTGGCGTCCTTTGCCGGGGTGTCGGTCTTGCCGCAGCCGACCAGCGCGGCCGAAACGGCCAGGGTCAGCAGCACGATCTTGGGAGTACGGGTCACTTGAATGGCCTCCAGGCCGAGTGATTCAGGGAAGGGCCGTTTGGGGCGGCCGTGGGCCGAACGATACGCCGCTGGCCCGCCCTGCAAGGGTGTCGAAGGTCATGGCCGATTGCAAACCCCGCAGCCGTTGGCCGGACCGCCAGATACGGAAAAGGAAAGGGCGGCTTGCGCCGCCCTTTCCGGGTACTGCCTTGAAGCGCTATCAGAACTTGTACGAGGCGCCCATGTAGAAGTAGCGGCCCACGTTGTCATACAGCGCCGAACCCACGTCCGAACCGAAGTAGTTCACCGGCGGATCCTTGTCGAAGGCGTTGTCGATGCCCAGGTACACGTCGATCTTGTCGCCCGGGAAGCGATAGCCGAACTGGAAGTTGTTGTACACGTAGGAACCGTTTCGGATCGGGCTCTGCGAACCGGGGTTGCTGTTGTAGCTGTCCGGGGTCACGCGCAGATTGCCGTCCACGTAGGTCATGTCCCACGACGCACGCCACTGGCCCAGCGAGTACTTGGTCTGCAACTGGGCGCGCCAGCGCGGATCGGTCACGTAGGTGACGTACTCGGTGTATTCATCCGGGAAGTCCTGGAAGGCCCATTCGCGGGACTGCAGCAGACGGGTACCAACGAAGCGCACCACGGTATCGCCGCCGGCCAGCTTGAAGCGGTAGTCCATTTCCAGGTCGACACCGATGCGGCGCGAGCGGGCCAGGTTTTCGTTCAGCGCGGTCCAGCGGGTGATCGAGTACTCGGGGAAGGCGCGGCCCGTGGCGTCGGTGAAGCCGCCAACCGGTGCACGCACGATCTGGTCACAGAACGCGTTGCCCACGCCCCCCGGCGAATCGACGCAGCGGGTTGCATTGGTCTGCGCGGTCACCGCACCGATGGCGTCCTTCAGGTTGATGTTCCAGTAGTCGATCGACATGCCGAACCCTTGCAGGAACTCCGGCTGCCACACCAGACCGTAGGTGAAGCTGCGAGCGCGCTCGGGCTTCAGGTCCGGGTTGCCGCCGCTCACGCCGGGGCGGCTGGCAGTGTAGGTGTCGACCCAACCCACCGGAATGCCCAGCGCCGAGCAGTTGGCCTGGCGCAGCGCCGGATCCTTGGCGGTGGACGGACGGTTGCTGTTGGTCACCAGGTAGTTGCAGGGGTCGGCGACGGTTGCGAAGTTCTCGCTCTGCGGGTTGTACAGCTCACCGATGCTCGGTGCGCGCACGGCCTGCGACAGGGTACCGCGCGCACGCAGGGACGGGATGATGGTCCAGTCCAGGCCGACCTTCCAGGTGGTGGTCTTGCCGATGCTGCTGTAGTCGGACCAGCGACCGGCGGCATCCATCGTCAGGTTGTAGATACCCGGGATGTCGGCCAGCAGCGGCACGGTGGTTTCCACGAACGCTTCACGCACGTCGTACTTGCCGGCGCGGTTGGGAATGGCGTTGAGGAAGGTCAGGCCCTGTGCGGCCAGCGGATCGGTGATTTCGCGGCTCTTCTCGCGGCGGTATTCCACGCCACCGGCCACGCCCACGTCACCGGCCGGCAGGCTGAACAGCGAGCCATTGGCAACCGATGCGCTGAACACGCTCTGCTGGATGCGCGAGAAGTTGTACGAATTGACGTTCATCCAGTCGCGCGCGGCCTGGGTGACCTGGCCATTGCCCAGCACGCTGAACGGAACGCACCCGTCACGGCCAAATGCCGAGTAGACGCGGCCGGTGTGCGGATTGATGGCGTTCGGGTCCAGGGTGGTGCGGCAGGTAACCTGGCCGGTGGCCGGGTCGATCACGGCGTCAAGGCCAGCCTGCCAACGCTCGTTGATGCGGTTGTTCAGGTTCCAGCGCTTGACCTCGCTCTGGCCCCAGTTGCCGTACACATCGTAGGTCCAGTTCTCGCTCAGGTTGCCTTCCATGCCGAACACGAAGCGCTGGGTGTTGCGCTCCACGTGCTCGCCGCGCTGGCCGGCATCGACGTTGAAACGGTTCAGCGTGAGCGACGAGGCGCCGTTGGCCAGCATCAGCGCACGCAGTTCCGGCGACACGAATGCGTTGTCACGCTGGATGCGGATGGTGGTATCGAACGACGGCTGGGCCAGGAAGTCCGACTCGGTCTCGGTGTACTTGCCTTCGAAGTACAGGCGGTGGTTGTCGGTCAGATCGAAGTTGACGATCGTGTTCACGCTCTTGCGATCGAACTCCGGCTGCAGGTCAGCCACGGCGTTCAGATCGGCGAAGTCGCAGTTGGTGCAGCTGCTGTTGCTGACCACGATGCCGTCGTAACGCTGCTTGCGGAACGTGCCATCCGGGTTGAACTGGTAGCGGTTGCCCCAAGTGGCCGGATTGCTGGCACTGAAGGTGCCCAGGGTGAACGTACCGCCGTAGGAGATCGAGTGGTTGCCGCCCGGGCCGCTCAGCACGGTCTGCGGGTTGCTTTCGCTCGGCGGCTTGGAGGAGTCGTAGTTCGGGTTCGGAACCGAGACCAGGTACTCGCGGCCGATGGCACGGTCGGTGCGCACGAAGCGGTCCTGCTTGCTGTATTCCAGCGCGATGGCGGCGTTGCCGCGGCCACCGGCGAAATCGGTGCCGGCCGACACGCTGACGAACGAGCGGTTGAAGCCGCCTTCATCGGCCATGCCGGTCTGGCCACGGATTTCCGCGCCGTCGAAGGACTTCTTCATGATGAAGTTGACCACGCCGGCCACGGCGTCGGCGCCGTACACGGCCGAGGCGCCGCCGGTGATGACTTCCACGCGCTCGATCCATTCCACCGGAATGGTGTTCACGTCCACCGAGGTCGAACCGGAGGTCGCACCCACGTGGCGGCGGCCGTTGACCAGCACCAGCGTGCGCGAGGTGCCCAAGCCGCGCAGGTCCAGCAGGCCTACGCCGGCGGTACCGATGAAGCGGGTGGAGTTGCCCAGCGTGTAGCTCGGGGTCAGCGCCGGCATGCGGGTCATCAGGTCGCCGATGTTGTTCGCGCCGGTGGCGCGGATTTCTTCGGCAGTGATGGCCGTCACCGGAGAGGGGGTGACGAAGCCGGTGCGCGCGATACGCGAGCCGGTCACGCTGATGCGATCCAGATCAACCGGATTGGAGCCCGGGCTGGCTTCCTGCGCCAGGACGGGGACGGCGGCGGCGGCCATGAGGCCGGCCAGCAGGGCGCAGGTCAGCGGGTGGCGACCGGGCGTGCGGTGAATCGTCATGCGTGAAACCCCCTAATGGATGTGAATGCTGGCTTCCGTGCCATGGTTCTGTGTTTGTTCATGTGTCGTCCTGACTTGACTCGAACCTAACATGGCCTTAACGGGAAATGCATGTTTTCATCACGCATTGACGCACTTCGTGTCCCAGTTGTTCATCAAATTGCAACAAATACAGTGGCTTAGTCTCACTTGTGATAGTTGCGTCTGTAAGCCAGCAATACAGATGAATAGGGTATTAAGCGACGCTTTGCGCAGAAGTGGCGTGGGCTTTGCGCAAGCTGGCGTGTCGCGTGTCTGTCCGCGCGTCGGCTGCCGGGCTGAAGACAAAAGAAAAGGGCGGCCAAAGCCGCCCTTTTCATGTTGACGTTGTCGCCGGTCAGAACTTGTAGGAAACCCGGGCGAAGAACGTACGGCCGTACCAGTCGTACTGCGACGCGTACAGCGGGGTGTTGCCGTAGCGGGTACCGGCGGTGTTGGAAATCAGGTCCGGTGCCTTGTCGAGCAGGTTGCGCACGCCGACCATCAGGCTCCAGTCGTCCATGTTGTAGGCCACCGAGACGTTGTGGCGGAACTGCCAGCCGGCCTTGATGTCGCGCGTTGCGTTCTGGTAGCCGGAGTAGGTGAAGGTCCGGTCCAGATCCTTGTTCTGCGTGCTGCTGTTGTAGACGCCCTGCCAGTTGAAGGCCCAGTCACCGCGTTCCAGGCTCACGCTGGCCAGGCCGACGGTCTTCGGACGGCCGATGTAGCCCACTTGGTCGGAGGTGGTGAAGCCGCTGTCAGCTGCCGAATCGAACAGCTGGTAGGTGTCTTCCAGCGTGTAGGTGACCTGCGCTTCGGCGGACAACTTGCCGAAGGCGAAGTCGTTGTCGTAGTTGATCTGCAGGTCGTAGCCGCGGGTACGCTCGCGGTTGATGTTCACGTACTGGTTGTAGATGGTGGTGATCTGGTTCGGGTTGGCCGGATCGGTCGGGCTGTTGCGCACCAGGTTGTTGCAGAACGAGTTCGGGTACACGGCCGAACCGTAGCAGCCGAACACGATGTCGTATTCGTCAAGCTGGGTGATTTCGCCGCGCACGTCGTAGTCGAAGTAGTCCAGCGCGATGTTCAGGTTGGCGAAGGTCGGGGTCCACACCAGGCCCAGGGTCTTGGCCTTGGAGGTTTCCGGTTTCAGCTGGCCCGCGCCGCCACCGGAATAGATGGTGGCACTGCCACCGCCGCCGGCGTAGGTTTCCGGAATGCCAGCAGCACCGCAGTTGGCGCGCAGGAAGTCGTTGTTGCTGTCGCCCCACAGGATGCAGGGGTCGATCTGGTTCTGGGCCAGGAAGCCGGTCTGGTTGCCCAGGTACAGCTCATACAGGCCCGGCGCACGGTAGGAGGTGCCCATGGTGCCGCGGACGCGCAGCGAGGGGACGATCTGCCAGTTCACGCCGGTCTTCCAGACCTTGTCCGAACCCGACACGGAGTCATATTCGAACACGCGGCCGGACAGGTTGACCGACAGCGATTCGATGCCCGGAATGCCCTTCAGCAGCGGCACGTCCACTTCGGCGAAGGCTTCCTTCACCTTGTCGGTGCCCTTGGTGATGTCGGCGGTGCTGGAACCCCAGATGTTGCCCGAGCGCGAGAACTCCGACGGGGTGTCGTTGATCTTGTACTTGCGGAACTCGACGCCGAAGGCCGAGGCGACGTCGCCGGCTGGCAGCGTGAACAGGTTGCCGCTGAGGATGGCGTTCGCGCTGGTCTGTTCGTACACGGTGTTGCCAGTGTGGTACCGGCCGATCGCGTTCACCAGCTCGTCCATGCGCTGGCCGCTCAGGAAGCCGGCGTTGAAGTAGTCAACCGGCATGTCGCCGCTGTTGTCGTAGGACAGATCACCCGTGCGCGTCGCATCGATGGCCAGCGCACCGTAATCGCCGCTCGAGCGGCTGTAGCCGGCATTGATTTCCCAGGCCCAGCTCTCGGTGGACTTGAACTGGCCATCGAACTTGGTGGTGCCGTAGAAGTAGTCGACGGTGATCTTCTGGTCGCTCGGGAACGGCATGATGACCTGGAAGAGGTCATCGGCCGCTTCGCTGTACACGATCGGGAAGAACTGGCGCCAGGAGTGCGCCTTGGTCTCGCGGCGGTTGTACAGGAACTGCGTCTTCCAGTTGAAGCTGTCGAAGCTGAAATCGGTGGCGGCGTACAGCGTGGCGCGTTCGCGCTGGTTGATCACTTCCTGGTCATGGTAGAACGGGTAGTTCAGCACGTCCTCGTAATAGGCCGTACCACCGTTGGCGTAGGTGGGGGTCGGGCGCGGACGCGGGCGGTAGCCCGGGAACGGACCGACAGTGCTGCCATCGGGCGAGGGCACGTAGCGGATCGCCGAGTTGTTGTAGTTGATGATGGTATTGGCGTACAGGTTGCCGGTGCTGCAGCCTGCCAGGTCGGTGCCGGCCAGGATCGAACGATCCTCGCGGTCGATACGCTTGCCGTCAGTGCCCCACACCATGTCCTGGGCGCAGGAGAAGAAGTCACGGTCGCCCACGGTCAGGGCGTTCAGGCGGTCCCACTGGGCCGCAGCAACGATGCTGCCCTTCTCGAAGTTCCAGCCGTTGGCGATCGAGGCAGAGAACTGCTCGCCGCCGCCGTGCTGCGGAACGCTCATGGAGTAGGTCATCTCCGGGCGGTCGATGCTCTTCTTGGTGATCAGGTTGACCACGCCGGCCAGAGCGTCCGAGCCGTAGATGGAGGACGAGCCGTCCTTCACGATTTCAATGCGCTGCAGGATGGCCTGCGGAATGACGTTCAGGTCGAATGAGCCGACCTGGCCGCGGGTACCGGCCGGGCCGGGGCGCTGGCCGTCGAGCAGGACCAGGGTGCGGTTGGCGCCCAGGCCACGCAGCGAGACGGTCTGCACGCCGGTGCCGCCTTCGACGACGAAGCCGCCGAACTGGTTGTTCATCTGGGTCGAGCCAGCGGCGATCGCCGAGGTCTGCAGGAAGTCAGCGGTGTCGAACTGACCGGAGGCGATGCTCTTGTCGATCGAGATGACCTGCACCGGCGAGGTGGTTTCGTACTCCGGGCGCTTGATGAGCGAACCGGTGACGCTGATGGCATCCAGGTTGGTGGCGTTCTTGGACGCGCTGCTCGACGTGGTCGTCGGCTGCTGCGGTTCCGCTTCCTGGGCAAAGACGGGCGCGGCCTGCAGGCATGCGAGGACGGCGAGGGTCAATGGGACGCGGCTTGGCTTGATCTGGCGATTGGCGGTGCGCATTTCGGTTGGATCCCCACTTGTTATGCTTCGGTTAAGCGAGTGTAAGTAGGACGTTAGCTAAATGCAATATGAATACGAAAATTTATAACTCGTTGTTTTTAAAAGACATATAGAGCTTTTGAAACGAAAAAACCCTCTCGGTTCAGGATCGAGAGGGTTTTTCTTCACATCTTTGTGTTAACGGTGAAATCAGAGGCCGCCGGGGCCGCAGTCGTTCTTCAGGAACGATTCGATCAGGCCCAGCGTCTCGCGCTGCTGGCGCGGGTACCACGGCATGCTGTGCTGCTGGTCGGCGATCAGGTGGAACTTCGCCGGCACCTTGCCTTTGATCGCGTCGTAGAAGCCCTGTGCGTGGAACGAGGGCGTGCGCACGTCGCGGTCACCGACGAACAGCATGACCGGGATGTTGGCCGACGCGGTGTTGCGCATCGGATCCATGCCCTTGACGGTCTGCCCCTGCAGGATGCGCTGCAGGCGGTTGTCGCTCCACGACGTGCCCAGGCGGGCCAGATCGGTCACCGGCGCACCAGCGATGGCGCACTGGTACGGCGAGTTCGGTCGCACCGTCGCCGCAGCAGCGGCGAAACCACCGTAGGAGTAGCCGAAGATCGCGATGCGGTCCTTGGCAGCGAAGCCCTGCGACACCAGCCAGGCGGCACCGTCGTCGTTGTCGTCGGACATCTTCTGGCCCCATTCGCGGTCGCCGGCGATCCACAGCTCGCGACCCAGGCCCGACGAACCGCGGTACTGCGGGCGAAGCACCGCGTAGCCGCGCGAGGTCAGCAGTGCGATCCAGCCCGAGGCGTCCCACTGCACGTAGTCGCGCGCCCAGGGGCCGCCATGCGGGTTGACGATGGCCGGCGGTGCCGGGTCGCCGTCCTTCCAGCCCTGCGGCAGGTCGAGGATGGCGGGAATCTCGCGCCCGTCGCGGGCCTTGTAGGTGACCCAGCGCTCTTCGCCGGTGGCGCCCTTGGCGATCCATGGGCGCTCGCTGCCCAGGCTGACCACATTCTTGCGGTCCAGCAGCAGGAAGTAGCTGGTGGGCGCATCAGGGCCGACGGCGCGGAACAGGATGCGCGAGAAATCATCGTTGTAGCGGGCGATTTCCACCTGGCGGCCGCCGGCGGCCTGCTTCAGCGTGTCCTGGATCGACTTCAGGGTCGGGTCCACGTACACCGTCTGCGCGCTGGGGCCATCGATGGTGAAGCCTACGACCTGGTTGAAGGTCTTCGGCTGGGTGCTGAACACCAGGCTGGCGATGGAGAAGTTCGGGTTGGCGAGGACGGGCTCGGGGTCGAACTTCTGCAGCTTTGCGTCGTAGAGATGGACCTGGACCTTGTCCGAGAACAGGTCGGTCAGGATGTAGTACTTGCCGGTGGCGTCATCCACGCCGGCCAGCTCCACCGAGTGCCGGTTGGACAGCTTGGACAGCAGGGGCTTCTGCAGCACGAACTGGCCGGACGACGGGTCCAGGATCAGCACCTGCTGCTCGTAGTCGCCACTTACCGGTTCGATCTGTGCCTTGGCCAGCACCTTGCCGGTGCGCGCGTCGAACAGCGCGGGCTGGGCGCGCGTACCGCCGCGGAACAGCAGCTCGGTTTCCTTGGTCTTGAGGTTGTACAGATAGTAGTTGGCGGTCAGCGAGATTTCGCTCAGCTGGCGGATGATCACCCGGTCCGGATCCAGCGGCAGCATGTTGACCAGCGACGCGGTGCCACCCAGTTCAAGGCAGCGCTGGGTCTGCTCGCTGACGCCCAGCTTGCGGGTGTTGTCGGCGAAGGCTTCGCCGAAATCCTTCTGGGTAGTGTCGGTCAGGTAGGTCTTGACCACGAAGGTCTTGGTCGCGCCGGAAACACTGCCTTCGCCACAGCCGCCCAGCTGGCCGGTCCATTCCTGGCGGCCGACAGCGAGGATGCGGTCGGATTTCAGCGCCGCGGCGGCGATGAACTTCATGCGGTCGCCGGACGGTGTGACCACCTTCGGGCCGCCAGACAGGCTGTCGGTGTCCCAGCTGGCCAGCGCGGTTTCTTCCGGGTTGGCGGGGGACGGGATCAGTGCGACCAGGTGCTTGCCGTCAGGGCTCATCGAAACCGACTGCAGCGCCGGCAGGCGCGCCAGGTCTTCAATGGGGACGGGGGCGGCGTGGGCAGAGGTGCCGGCCAGGGCCAGGGCCAGGGCGGTACCCAGGCGGAAGCGGGGAATCACGTGCATTTCTTGTCCTTGGGCTGCGCGTTGATCGAGGTCGAAAGCTGACTGATTGGTGAACGGATTCGGACGGTAGCAGATGTTCGGTAGGCGCGTCAGTGCCAACCGGAGGGCGTTCATTGCCTGGCCCGGTGGGTCCAACTTGTATGATGGGAGGTTGCCAGTCCCCACGAACCGCTTCCGGAGTCCGCAGTGAACAGCCCCGCCCGTCGTCCCCATGCCAGCCAGGTACAGAAGGGCCTGTCGCCCCATGCGCGCATCCGCAACGTGATCGCGGTGGGTTCGGGCAAAGGGGGCGTCGGCAAGTCCACCACCTCGGTGAACCTGGCCGTGGCCCTGCAGCAGCTCGGTGCCCGCGTGGGCGTGCTGGACGCGGACATCTACGGCCCCAGCGTGCCGGCCATGCTCGGCCTGTCCGGCCGCCCGGAAAGCCCGGACAACAAGAGCATCGAACCGATGCGTGCGTTCGGCGTGGACACCATGTCCATCGGCTACCTGGTGGAAGACGAGACGCCGCTGATCATGCGCGCGCCGCGGGCGACCGCTGCGCTCACCCAGCTGTTCGAAGACACGCTGTGGGACGACCTGGACTACCTGCTGATCGACCTGCCGCCGGGTACCGGTGACATCCAGCTGACCCTGGTGCAGAAGATCCCGCTGGCCGGTGCGGTCATCGTCACCACGCCGCAGGACATCGCCACGCTGGATGCGAAGAAGGCGCTGAAGATGTTCGAGAAGGTGGAGGTGCCGGTGCTGGGCATCGTCGAGAACATGGCCGTGCACACCTGCAGCAACTGTGGCCACGTCGAACACCTGTTCGGCGAGGGCGGTGGCGAGCGCATGGCTGCGCAGTACGGCGTGCCGCTGCTGGGGTCGCTGCCGCTGCAGATCGATATCCGCGAACAGGGCGACGCCGGCAGCCCGATCACCGTCGCCCAGCCCGATTCGACCGCCGCCCAGGCGTATCGCCGGGCCGCCGAGCGCCTGGTGGAGGAAGTGGGCAAGCGCCCGCGGGCGTCGATCCAGATCCTGTCCTCGCTGCTCTGAGGCAGCCACCGCGGGGCTGCGGCGTGGTTGCCCGGCCCCCTGCTAGAATCCACGCGCCCCTCGCACCCAGGACAAAGCATGAGCATCAAGAGTGACCGTTGGATCCGCCGTATGTCCGAGCAGCACGGCATGATCGAGCCGTTCGAGGCCGGGCAGGTGAAGCATGCCAACGGTGAGCGCATCGTCAGCTACGGCACCTCCAGCTATGGTTACGACGTGCGCTGCTCGCGCGAGTTCAAGGTGTTCACCAACATCAACTCCACGATCGTCGACCCCAAGCACTTCGATCCGGGCAGCTTCGTGGACATCGTCGGTGATGAGTGCATCATCCCGCCCAACAGCTTCGCGCTGGCCCGCACGGTGGAATACTTCCGCATCCCGCGCGACACGCTGGTGGTGTGCCTGGGCAAGAGCACCTATGCCCGCTGCGGCATCATCGTCAACGTGACCCCGCTGGAACCGGAGTGGGAAGGCCACGTGACCCTGGAATTCAGCAACACCACGCCGCTGCCGGCGCGCATCTACGCCAACGAAGGCGTGGCCCAGATGCTGTTCTTCCAGGCGGCGGCCGACGATGTCTGCGAGACCTCGTACAAGGACCGTGGCGGCAAGTACCAGGGCCAGACCGGCGTGACCCTGCCGCGTACCTGAGAAACCTGTCGGTAGCGCCGGGTCATGCCCGGCGTTGGACAGATTCGCCGGGCGTGGCCCGGCGCTACCTTATTTGCCGCGTCCGAACAGCATCGCGATGCCGACGCCGACCAGGCCGACCGGCCACCAGGTCAGGAACAGCTTGGAAACATTCAGGTGCGTCCAGCCCAGGTTGCTGGCGAGCATGAACAAGCCGATCAGGATCAGCAGGATGGCGGCGACAAGATTGAATCGCATCGGGTCGTCAAAGGCTCAGGGGTGGGCCGGATATCCTAGCCGTTCCTTCCAGTAGGCGACATGCTGGTCCAGCGCGGCCGGCTCGTAGCGGTGTGCCGGCCCGCTGCCCCAGACCGGGCCAGGCCAGGCCGGATCGCCGTCGTGGCGGCCGATCACATGGAAATGCAGCTGGCGCACGATGTTGCCCAGCGCCCCGATGTTGATCTTCTCCACCCCGTCCGAGCCGTGCAGGGCCTTGCAGGCGCGGTTGAGTTCGGTGCGCAGCTTGTCCTGCTGCTCGCCGTCCAGCTCGATCCACTCGGTGATCCCGGCCAGGCGCGGCACCAGGACCAGCCAGGGGAATCGTTCGTCGTTCATCAACCGCACTTGCGACAACGGTCCTTCAGCAACCAGCACGCTGTCGGTGGCCAGGCGTGAATCCAGTTCGAAATCGCTCATCCAAGATGCTCCGTGAAGAAATCGAGGGTGCGTTGCAGCGCCAGGGCGGCGCTGTCTGGATCATACGCATGTCCGACCTCCCGGTTGAAGGCGTGGTCGGCCGGATAGACGTAGGTGGCCATCTGCGGCAGCTTCTCGCGGTGGGCCTGCACGGCCTCCGGCGGGATGCTCTTGTCCTGGGCGCCGAAGTGGAAGATCACCGGGGCCTTGGGCGTTTCGTCGAGGAAATTGACGTTGCGGCCGCCGTAGTAGCTGGCCGACGGCAGGCCCAGGCGCATCGCCGCCAGCAGGGCCACGCTGCCGCCCCAGCAGTAGCCGACGGTGCCGACCTTGCCGTAGGGGGCCAGGCGCGTCGCCGCCGCGCGCACCACTTCCAGCGCCTTCTCCATGCCCAGCGTGTTGACCCGCTCCAGGCCGTCCTTCACGCCCTCGGGGCTGTAGGGCAGGGCGTCGGGGTCGGACTCCGGGCCATCGACCAGATCGAAGAACGACGGCGCCAGCACCGCGTAGCCTTCGGCGGCGAAGCGCTCGGCGACCCCGCGCATGTGCGCGTTGACCCCGAAGATTTCCTGTATGACCACCAGCGCCGCGCGCGGTTTGCCTTCGGGCAGGACCTGCCAGGCGCGGACCGGGCCATGATGCGTATCCAGGGTGATCCATTCGGACATCGTCGGGTACCTCGTTGCAGGGGACAGGCCTGCATTGTCGACGCTGGCCGGGTTAGCGGCGTGTCAGCGGCTGTGCCCGATCAGGCGGCTGGCCGTTCAGAGCCCGGCCACCAACCCCGGTATACTGGCGCCCTTTCAGGCCCCGGCCCCCAGGCGCCCTGCCATGCCGGCAGGGGCCCAGGCCCCCAGAGTCCCGCGATTTCCATGTCCCAGCTGAACCCCAAAGTCGGCTTCGTCAGCCTTGGCTGCCCGAAGGCCCTTGTCGATTCCGAGCGCATCCTCACCCAGCTCCGCTCGGAAGGTTATGACATCGTCCCGTCCTACGATTCGGCCGACGTGGTGGTGGTCAACACCTGCGGCTTCATCGATTCGGCGGTGACCGAGTCGCTGGACGCCATCGGCGAGGCGATGAACCAGAACGGCAAGGTCATCGTCACCGGCTGCCTGGGCAAGCGCCCGGAGCAGATCCGCGAGGCGTACCCGAACGTGCTGGCGGTGTCCGGCCCGCAGGACTACCAGAGCGTGATGGAAGCGGTGCACGAAGCGCTGCCGCCCAGGCACGACCCGTTCGTGGACCTGGTGCCGGACTACGGCATCAAGCTGACCCCGCGCCACTACGCGTACCTGAAGATTTCCGAAGGCTGCAACCACAAGTGCAGCTTCTGCATCATCCCGTCGATGCGCGGCAAGCTGGTCTCGCGCCCGGTGGATGAGGTGCTGCGCGAAGCCGAGCGCCTGGTGCGCGGCGGCGTGCGCGAACTGCTGGTGGTTTCGCAGGACACCTCGGCCTATGGCGTGGACGTGAAGTACGCCGAGAAGATGTGGCGCGACAAGGCCTACCAGACCCGCCTGAAGGCGCTGTGCGAAGGCCTGTCCGAACTCGATGCCTGGGTGCGCATGCACTACGTCTACCCGTACCCGCACGTGGACGAGGTGGTGCCGCTGATGGCGGAAAACCGGATCCTGCCGTACCTGGACATTCCGTTCCAGCACGCCAGCCCGCGCATCCTGCGCCTGATGAAGCGCCCCGGTGCGGTCGAGAAGACCCTCGAGCGCGTGCAGAACTGGCGCCGTATCGCCCCGGACATCACCGTGCGCTCGACCTTCATCGTCGGCTTCCCGGGCGAGACCGAGGCCGAGTTCGAAGAACTGCTGTCGTTCCTGGACGAAGCGCAGCTGGACCGCGTGGGCGCGTTTGCCTATTCGCCGGTCGAGGGTGCCACCGCCAACGACCTGCCGGACGCGGTGCCGGAAGAAGTGAAGCAGGAGCGCCTGGCGCGCTTCATGGAAAAGCAGGCGCAGATTTCCGCTGCACGCCTGGAAGCCAAGATCGGCACCGTGCAGCAGTGCCTGGTCGATGCCATCGAAGGCGATATCGCCGTGGCCCGTTCCAAGGCCGATGCCCCGGAAATCGACGGCCTGGTGCACATCCAGAATGCCGACCAGGTGCCGCTGCGCGTGGGCGAGTTCGTCGACGTGGAAATCACCGAGAGCGACGAGCACGACCTGTACGGTGACGCGCTGCCCAGCGCTGCCCGCCCGGCGTTCGACCTCAAGGTGCTGTGACCGCAGCGACGGCCGCCGGCGGCGACGCAGGCGGCCCTCGCCGCTTCATCCCGCCGCTGCGTGCGGCGGTTGATGCGCGGGTGTTCGACCATCCGCTGTTTGCCGGCGTGCGCGGTTTCGCCGATCTGCTGGCCGGTCCCGGGTGGCCGGCCGTCTCCGTGCTGGATGCCCGGTTGGCACTGCAGGGCGTGCAGCTGGTGGAGCAGGATGCGGCGCTGCTGGCCGACGGCCTGCACTACGAAACCCGTATTGCCCAAGGCCGCATCGCCACCCGCGCGGACAACTGGCATGACCTGTTCAACGCACTGGTCTGGGCCAGCCTGCCGTCGCTCAAGCGCGCGCTCAATGCCCAGCAGTGCCGGCACATTGCCGCAATGGCGCCCGGCCAGCGCAACCGGGCGCAGGCCGCGCTGACCCAGTTCGATGAAACCGGTGTGGTCGTGCAGGTGCGCGATCCGGCCGTGCTGGCCGCGTGGGATGCACATGACTGGCGCGCGCTGTTTGAACCATCGCACTGGCAGGGCGGCGGCATCGGCATCGTGGCGGTGTTCGGCCACGCGCTGATGGAACAGACGCTGCTGCCGGGCCGGTTGCTGGTGGGCAAGTGCGTGCTGGTGCAGGCTCAAGAGGAAGCCGCGTGTATCGACACGGTGGCGCGCGCCATCGGCGAGGGCAGGGTGCTGGGTGATCCGCTGCAGCTGCGGCCGCTGCCGTTGGCAGGTATTCCCGGCTGGCATGAGCAGCAGGATGACGCCTTCTACGGCAACGCCGACTATTTCCGCCCGCTGCGCCCCGGCCGCCAGTACCCGCCGCCGCTGCCTCTGCTTCGGTAGAGTCGACTGTTGGTAGAGTCGACTGTTGGTAGAGTCGACTGTTGGTAGAGTCGACTGTTGGTAGAGTCGACTGTTAGTCGACTGCTTTGCCCTTGGGTCCATGAAAACCCCCGCGCTGCGCGCGATAGTCGACTAACAGTCGACTCTACCAACAGCGGCGCAGTCGACCGACCGTCGACGTTACGGCGCTGCGTACTCCACGCCGATCACCGCGAACGTGAACTGCCCACCGGGCAGCTCCACTGCGAACTCGTCATCGATGCGCTTCTTCAGCAGCGCCCGCGCCAGCGGCGAGTCGATGCTGATCCAGCCCAGCCCTGCATCGGTCTCGTCCGGGCCGACGATGCGATAGCGGCTGGTTTCGCCACTGTCCACGTTCTCCAGCTCCACCCACGCCCCGAAGAACACCGCCTGCGGGTCGGTCGGCGTGGTGTCGACCACGCGCAGCGATTCCAGGCGCTTGGTCAGGTAGCGCACGCGGCGGTCGATTTCGCCCAGCTGCTTCTTGCGGTAGGTGTACTCGGCATTCTCCGAGCGGTCGCCCTCGGCAGCGGCAGCAGCCAGCGCCTTCACCACCTCCGGGCGGCGCACGCGCCACAGGTCATCCAGTTCGGCTTTCAGCCGGGCGTGGCCGGCGGCAGTGATCAGGGCAGTGCTTTTTTCTGCGGGGGGACGCCAGCGGGACATGCGGTACGACTTCTTTTCTGGATGACAAATGGGGAGCGGGGCAGCAGCAGATCAGCGCTTGCCGCCGAAGATGCCGCCGAGGATGCCACGCACGATCTGGTTGCCCAGCTTGGTGCCGACAGTGCGCGTGGTCTGCTTGGCCATGGTTTCGATCATGCCCTGGCGGCGCTTGGTGCCGAAGATCGCATCCTTGATCGACTGGCCGAAGCCGCCTTCCTGTGCGTCATCCTGTTCGCGGCTGCGGGCGGCCGGGGCTGCGGCTTTCTCGGTGGCCTTCTGCGCGCGCTGGGCCAGCAGCTCGGCTGCCGATTCACGGTTCACCGCGGTGTCGTAACGGGTGCCGACCGGGCTGCCGGCACGCACCTGTGCGCGCTCGGCCTCGGTGATCGGCCCCATGCGGCAGCGCGGCGGGGCGATCATCGTCTGCTGCACCGGCATCGGCACGCCCTTGTCCTGCAGCGTGGATACCAGTGCTTCGCCGGTGCCGAGCTGGCTGAGCACCTTGGCCACGTCCAGCTTCGGGTTCGGCACGAAGGTCTCGGCGGCGGTCTTCACCGCCTTCTGGTCGCGCGGGGTGAAGGCGCGCAGCGCATGCTGCACGCGGTTGCCGAGCTGGCCGAGGATGTTGCCCGGCACGTCGTCGGGGAACTGCGAGCAGAAGTACACGCCCACGCCCTTGGAGCGGATCAGCCGCACCACCTGCTCGATGCGCTGCACCAGCGAAGCCGGCGCGTCGTCGAACAGCAGGTGCGCCTCGTCGAAGATGAAGACCAGCTTGGGCTTGTCCAGGTCGCCCACTTCGGGCAGCTGCTCGAACAGTTCCGACAGCAGCCACAGCAGGAAGGTGGAATAGAGCTTGGGCTTGAGCACCAGCTGGTCGGCGGCGAGGATGCCGACCACGCCGCGGCCGTCGTGGTTGACCCGCATGAGGTCGGCCAGTTCCAGCGCCGGTTCGCCGAAGAAGCCTTCGCCGCCGTCCTGGGCCAGGCGCAGCACCGCGCGCTGGATGGCGGCGATCGACTGCGCGCTGACCAGCCCGTACTCGGTGGAGATGTCCTTGCGCTCCTCGGCCACCAGGCCGAGCAGGGCGCGCAGGTCATCCATGTCCAGCAGCAGCAGGCCGCGGTCGTCGGCCAGCTTGAAGACGATGTCGAGCACGCCGGCCTGGGTGTCGTTCAACTCCAGGATGCGCGCCAGCAGGGTCGGGCCCATTTCGCTGATGGTGGTGCGCACCGGGTGGCCGAGCTTGCCGTAGAGATCCCAGAACACGGTGGGGCTGGCGGCCGGGGCATAGTCGGCCACCCCGATCTCGGCGGCGCGCTGCAGCAGCGCATCGGCGCCGGTACCGGGCACGGCCAGGCCGGACACATCGCCCTTCACATCGGCCAGGAATACCGGCACGCCCAGCCGCGAGAAACCCTCGGCCAGGGTCATCAGGGTCACGGTCTTGCCGGTGCCGGTGGCGCCGGCGACCAGGCCATGGCGGTTGCCGAGTTTCGGCAGCAGGGTGACGGCCACATCATCGGTGATGCCTTTGCCCAGCAGAATCGGATCCATGGTCCAGCCCTTGTGGTGAATGCGCCCAATGTTAACCGGCGACGGTGGCGGGCCGACGGCCGGGTTGCCCGGACCTTGGCGGCCCCGCTACTCTGCCTGCCTGTTTCGCACACAGTGCCACCAATGCCCGTTCCTGTCCTGATTTCCCGTGGTTGGCCGCTGCTGGCACTTGCCGGCCTGGTATCCCTGGCGCCCGACGCCCATGCGCAGCGTGTCTCGGCGCGGGACCAGGCGAAGGCCGAGGCGCTGCAGCAGCGCATGGCCACCGCCGAGAAACGCTACAGCGATGCCCTGCTGCTGGTCGCCAATTCCGACCCGAAGGGCAGCAACGAAGCCGACGCCGCGCTGGAGGACATGGAAGATGTCATCAGCGAATGCGTGAAGCAGAAGGGCTGCCAGATGAGCAACATGCTGGCCACCTACAAGCGCCTGCTCAAGCGTGATGCCGACGCGGCCGCCAGCGATGACGCCGCCGATGAAAGCGGCGACCGCCTGGAAGCCGACCCGGACCACGTCGGCCCGCTCACCGCCGATGTGCCCGAGGCGGCCCGCGCCGCGGCCCTGCTCAATGACAAGCGTCATGCCTTCGACAACATGGTCGATTACAACCCGGCCGTGCAGGCGGGCATCCGCCGCTGGCTGACCGACATGCGCCCGGCGCTGCTGACCAGCTACGAGAACTACCAGAACCTGCGCGCGGTGATGTGGCCCGAGTGGGAAAAGCGCGGCCTGCCCGAAGCACTGCTGTTTGGCATCATGGCCAAGGAATCCAATGGCCGCGTGCATGCCTCCTCGCGCGCTGGCGCTGCCGGCCTGATGCAGTTCATGCCCGCCACCGGCCGCCGCTTCGGGCTGGGCCCGGACGGCACCGGCTTCGATACGCGCTTTGACGCGCGCAGTGCCGCCGAAGCCAGCGCCAGCTATCTCAACGAACGCCTGCGCGAACTGAACAACAACGTGGAAATGTCGGTGGCCGCCTACAACGGCGGCGAAGGCCGCGCCGCGCGCGTGTTCAAGCAGAGCGGCGGGCAGAGCTTCTGGACCGACAGCGTCTACAACCAGTTCCCCGGCGAGACCAAGGACTACGTGCCGATGGTGATCGCTGCCGCCTGGATCTTCCTGCACCCGCAGCAGTACGGCGTGGAGTTCCCGAAGATCAGCGCGCAGCCGGCGACGCTGCGCCTGGCCAAGTCCACCACCATCTACGAGCTGACCATCTGCCTGGGCAGCCACGGCACCCGTGATGGCTACATGCGCGTGCTGCGCAACCTCAACCCGCGCTATGAAGCCGATGGCTGGATTCCGGCCGGCACGCTGATCAATGCCACCACCCGCATTGCCGGCCTGTACCAGCGCAACTGCGTCAGCGGCCCGCGCGCGGACCTCGCCCGCACCCTCATCACCGCCGACCTGAACGCGGCCATCGTGCGCCCGACCGCCGCCAGCTACACCGGCAGCGTGGCGGTGGGTGGCGTCGTGCCGCTGGCCGACCCGAACGCCAGTACCACGGTGCCGACCGCACCGAGCGCGCCGGTGGCTGCGCCGCGTCCGGCTGCGCCCAGGGCCAAGCCTGCCAAGACCTACAAGGTCGGCAAGGGCGACACCCTGGGCCGCATCGCGGCGAAGTTCCAGTGCGAACTGCCGACCCTGGCGCGCGCCAACGGCCTGAAGGCCCCCAGCTACAGCCTGCGCCCCGGCCAGGTGCTGAAGCTGCAGGGCTGCGACAAGTAACCGAACCGGAAGAGAGCCATGGACCTGGAAGCAACCCGCGATCTGTTCGCCAACCTGCGCGAGAACACCGACTGGGATCTCGCCACGCCCCTGCTGTGGGGCTATTACTTCGTGCACTCCACCCCGGACCGCCTGCAGGCGCTGGCGGCCACCCTGGAAGCCCAGGGCTATGAGGTGGTGGAGCTGTTCGAGCAGGAGCCGGAGGAGGGCGATGCGCCCTTCCACGTGCTGCACGTGGAGCGCGTGGAAATCCACGACGAGACCTCGCTGGACCTGCGCAACCAGGAACTGGCCGCCCTGGCCAGCCAGACCGGCGTGGAAGACTACGACGGCGTCGACGTCGGCCCGGCCCCGACCCTGCAGTAGTGCCGGCCGCTGGCCGGCATCGCGGTGGATCCATCCACGCACGGCGTGGATCTACCGGCCCGGTGGTGAATCCATCCACGCATGGCGTGGATCTACCGACCCGGTAGTGCCGGCCGCTGGCCGGCATTGTTGCCGCTTCCTCAGCGCAGCTTCGCCAGCGCCTGGCCCAGCTGCACCGGGCTTTCGGCGCCCAGCTGCGGCGCGAACTCGGCCACGCCCGGCGGCAGCAGCACGATCACGGTCGAGCCGTAGTTGAAGCGCGCCATTTCGGCGAAGCGCTCCAGCTGGATGCCCTGGCCACGGTAATCCTTGCGGGTGATGCGGTCGCCGTAGGCCGGGATTTCTTCGCCGCTCCACACCGTTTCCACCCCGGACACCAGCAGCGCACCGACCATCACGCTGACCATCGGGCCGAAGCTGGTATCGAAATGGCAGACCAGGCGCTCGTTGCGGGCAAACAGGCGCGGCACGCCGTTCACCGCGGCCGGGCCGACGCTGAACAGGCGGCCGGGGACGTGCACGGTCTCGCGCAGGGTGCCGGTCCAGGGCATGTGCACGCGGTGGTAGTCACGCGGGGACAGGTACACCGTGGCGTACAGGCCGTCGTTGTACGGCTTGGCGTCCTCCTCGCTGCCCAGCAGCTCGGCGGCGGTGAAGGACTGGCCCTTGGCCTGGAAGATGCGCCCGGCCTCGATCTTCCCCAGCTGGCTGATGCGGCCGTCGGCCGGCATCACCAGGCTGCGCGGATCGGCGTCGGCCACGCGTGCGCCCGGCTTCAGGGCGCGGGTGAAGAACTGGTTGAAGGTCGGGTAGCTGCGCGGATCGGGGTTGGCCGCTTCGTCCAGGTTGACGTTGAACTTGCGGGTGACCGTATCGATCAGCCAGCGCGACACGCGCGGGTCGTCCGAGTACGCCAGCGAGCGCGCCATCGAGGACAGCAGGCGGTGGGGCAGGGCGTACGTCAGGGCGGTGGTCAGGCTCATGGGGCGGATTTCTCGGTCAGCTTCTGCAGGTCGCGGGCGATGGCCGGCGCGTTGAACGGGGGCCGCACCAGGCCGGCAAGCCGGCCCTGCGGGTCGAGCACGGCCAGGCTGGCCGAGTGCTCGACGGTGTAATCCTCGGGATTCTCGTCGAAATGCTTGCCCGGCACCTTCTGGAACACGAAGCCCAGCGAGGTGGCGAAGCGCTCCAGCGACGGGATGTCGGCGGTGGCGGCCAGGGTGTCCTTGTGGAAGCCGTGCACGTACTCGCCCAGGCGGGTGGCGTTGTCACGGTCCGGGTCCACCGAAACGAACAGCACGCGCGGGCGCAGAGTGTCGGGCAGGGCCTCCCACTGGTTCTGCGCACCAGCCAGCTCGGCCAGGGTGGTCGGGCACACGTCCGGGCAGAAGGTGAAGCCCAGGAACACCAGGGTCCAGTGGCCCTTCAGCTCGCCGGGGATGAGCCGGGTGCCATCGGACTGGGCCAGGTTGAAGTCGGGCAGCTCGCGGGTGTGCGGGTACAGGGTGATCGCTTCGGTGGCCGGCTGGTTGGCCGGCGGCTTCGGCGCGAACACCTGCTGCGCGGCCAGCAGGCCCAGGCCCGCCGCCAGGGCGATCAGCAGGATGATGCCGACGTTGCGATTGAACATGGGAGCCCCCGCAGGAAGTAATCCCCATCATACCGGCTGCAGCCTGATCGTTTCCGTCGCAACGGATGCCGCCGCGGGCGCCAGCCCCTATAATCGTGGGCCACTTTGCCCGCAGTACCGCCATGACCGCTGAAACGGCCGCCGAACTCCACACGATCATCGACCTGATCCGCTACGGCACCAGCCGTTTCAACGAAGCCGGGCTGACCTTCGGGCACAGCTACGACAACGCCCTGGACGAGGCCACCCAGCTGGTGCTGCACAGCCTGCACCTGCCGCACGATCTCGGCCCGGCCTACGGCCAGGCACGCCTGCTGCAGGCCGAGAAGGTCCGCGTGCTGGAACTGTTCCAGCGCCGCATCGACGAGCGTGTCCCGGCCGCCTACCTGACCGGTGAAGCCTGGTTCGCCGGCCTCAGCTTCAAGAGCGATTCGCGCGCCCTGGTGCCGCGTTCGCCGATCGCCGAGCTGATCGAGTGCGGCTTCGAGCCGTGGCTGGCTGGCCGTGACGTCAGCCGCGCGCTGGACCTGTGCACCGGTTCGGGCTGCATTGCCATCGCCATGGGCCACTACTACCCGAACTGGGAAGTGGACGGCGTCGACCTGAGCGATGACGCGCTGTCGCTGGCCGAAGAGAACAAGGAACGCCTGCAGGCGCACAACGTCACCCTGCTGAAGTCGGACCTGTTCAACGGCCTGACCGGGCGTCACTACGACCTCATCGTCACCAACCCGCCGTACGTCACCAACGACGAGACCGATGCCCTGCCGCAGGAATACTCCTACGAGCCGGAAATGGGCCTGCGTGCCGGCGACGACGGCCTGGACCTGGTGCTGAAGATCCTGCGCGACGCCCCGCTGCACCTGAGCGAGGACGGCCTGCTGATCTGCGAAGTGGGGGAATCCGAACAGCACCTGATCAAGCTGCTGCCGGAAGTCGATTTCGCCTGGGTTGAATTCAAGGTCGGCCAGATGGGCATCTTCGCGGTCGAATGCCGCGAGCTGATCGCCCACAGCGCCCGCATCACCGAACTGGCGGCGCAGCGCCCGTGAGTTCCAATTCGTTCGGCAAGCTGTTCACCGTCACCACGTTCGGCGAGTCGCACGGGCCGGCCATCGGCTGCGTGCTCGACGGTTGCCCGCCGGGGCTGGCGCTGGATGCGGCCGAATTCGCCCACGACCTGCAGCGCCGCGCCACCGGCAAGAGCCGGCACACCTCGGCGCGCCGCGAGGCCGACGAGGTCGAGATCCTGTCCGGCGTGTACGAGGGCCTGACCACCGGCACCCCGATCGCGCTGCTGATCCGCAACACCGACCAGCGCAGCAAGGATTACGCCAACATCGGCCAGCAGTTCCGGCCGGGCCATGCCGACTACAGCTACTGGCACAAGTACGGCATCCGCGACCCGCGCGGTGGCGGCCGTTCTTCCGCGCGCGAGACCACCATGCGCGTGGCCGCCGGCGTGGTCGCCAAGAAGTGGCTGGCCGAACGCTTCGGCGTGACCGTGCGCGGCTACCTGTCGCAGCTGGGCGAGATCCGTCCGGCTGGTTTCGACTGGTCGGCGGTGGAAGACAATCCGTTCTTCTGGCCGCATGCCGAGCAGGTGCCCGAGCTGGAGGCGTACATGGATGCGCTGCGCAAGTCCGGTGATTCGGTCGGTGCGCGCGTGGACGTGGTGGCCGACAACGTGCCGCCGGGCTGGGGCGAACCCATCTACGGCAAGCTCGACGGCGATCTCGCCGCCGCGCTGATGAGCATCAACGCGGTGAAGGGCGTGGAGATCGGCGACGGCTTCGCCAGCGCCGCGCAGAAGGGCACCGAACACCGTGACCTGCTGACCCCGCAGGGTTTTGCCAGCAACCATGCCGGCGGCATCCTCGGTGGCATTTCCACCGGCCAGCCGGTGGTCGCGTCCATCGTCCTCAAGCCGACCTCCAGCCTGCGCCTGCCGGGCCCGTCGCTGGATACCGAAGGCAACGTGGTCGAGGTGGTCACCACCGGCCGCCACGACCCCTGCGTCGGCATCCGCGCCACGCCCATCGCCGAGGCGATGATGGCTCTGGTGCTGATGGACCAGGCGCTGCGCCACCGCGCCCAGTGCGGCGATGTCGGCACCATCACCCCGCGCATTCCCGGGCAGATCGATGGCTGATACCCGGCCGACGGTGTGGGTGAGCCAGCCGCTGATCGACGCGGCCATCGCGCCGCTGCGCGATCGCGTGCAGTTGCTGGCCACCGATACCGTCACCGCCTGGTCGCCGCAGCAGATCGCCGAGCGCCTGGCCTCGGTCGACGGCGCGATCATCACCCTCAACGAGCGCATCGGCGCGGCCCAGGTGGCCGATGCCGCGCAGCTGCAGGTGATCGCCAACGTCGGCGTCGGCTACAACAACCTGGATGTCGACGCGCTGAGCGCGGCCGGCATCCTCGCCAGCAACACCCCGGACGTGCTCACCGAGACCACGGCCGACCTCGGTTTCGCCCTGCTGATGGCCACTGCGCGCCGCATCACCGAATCCGAACGCTGGCTGCGTGACGGGCAGTGGGGCCAGTGGTCGTTCCAGACCATGCTCGGCGCCGATATCCATGGCAGCACGCTGGGCATCCTCGGCATGGGCCGCATCGGTCAGGGCATCGCCCGCCGGGGTGCACACGGGTTCGGCATGAAGGTGCTGTACCACAACCGTTCGCGCCTGCCGGCCGAGACCGAAGCGGCACTGGGCGCGACCTACGTGGACCTGGACACGTTGCTGGCGCAGTCCGACCATCTGGTCACCGTGCTGCCGTACACCCCCGCCTCGCACCACATCATCGATGCGGCCGCGCTGGCGAAGATGAAGCCGTCGGCCACCCTGGTGAACATCGCCCGTGGCGGCATCGTCGACGAGCTGGCCCTGGCCGATGCGCTGGCCCATGGCCGCCTGGCCGCCGCCGGCCTGGATGTCTACGAAGGCGAACCGAAGGTGCGCCCGGAACTGCTGGCGCTGCGCAACGTGGTGCTGACCCCGCATATCGGCAGCGCCTCGCTGGGTACCCGTACCGCCATGGTGCAGCTGGCCGTGGACAACCTGCTGGCCGGCCTCGGCCTGGCCGGCGAAGCAGCGCGCATGCCGAGCGCGATCAATGCCGACGCGGCCTTCGCCGCGCGTGCCGCGCTGGGCAAAAAAACCGGGAAACGATAGGGAACCTCTGCGCGCCCCGCCTGAGGAGGTTCCCCGAACCCAGCTGTCGTGCGTGAGTTTTTCCCCTTCCCGTTTTCGTGAGAGTTCCCCCATGAGCAATGCACAACGCAGCTTCCACGTCGCCATCGTCGGTGCCACCGGTGCCGTCGGCGAGACCATGCTGGCCATCCTGGCCGAGCGCAACTTCCCGGTCGGTACCCTGAGCCTGCTCGCCTCCGAGCGCTCGGCCGGCGGCGAAGTCGAGTTCGAAGGCCAGAAGGTGAAGATCCAGGACCTGGCCACCTTCGACCCCAGCGGCGTGGAGATCGCCCTGTTCTCGGCCGGTGGCAGCGTGTCCAAGGAATACGCGCCGAAGTTCGCCGCCGCCGGTGCGGTGGTGATCGACAACTCCTCGGCCTTCCGTTACGACGATGACGTGCCGCTGGTGGTGTCCGAGGTCAACCCGGACCAGGTCGGCAACCGTCCGCGCGGCATCATCGCCAACCCGAACTGCTCGACCATGCAGATGCTGGTGGCGCTGGCGCCGCTGCACCGCAAGTACGGGATCGAGCGCATCAACGTCTCCACCTACCAGTCGGTGTCCGGCGGCGGCCGTTCGGCGATGGAAGAGCTGGGCAAGCAGACCGGCCAGCTGCTGAGCTTCCAGGAGATCGATCCGCAGCGCTTCCCGGTGCAGATCGCCTTCAACCTGATCCCGCACATCGACGACTTCCAGGACAACGGCTTCACCAAGGAAGAGATGAAGCTGGTCTGGGAAACCCGCAAGATCCTCGGTGACGAGAGCATCCTGGTGAACCCGACCGCCGTGCGCGTGCCGGTGTTCTACGGCCACTCCGAATCGGTGGCGATCGAAACCCGCGACAAGGTGACCGTGGCCGAAGCGCGCGCGCTGCTGGAGCAGTCGCCGGGCGTGGAAGTGGTGGACCGCCATGAAGCTGGTGGCTACCCGACCCCGGTCACCCACGCCTCGGGCACCGATGCGGTGTACGTCGGCCGCATCCGTGAAGACCTGTCGCACCCGCGCGGCCTGAACCTGTGGATCGTCTCGGACAACGTGCGCAAGGGCGCGGCGCTGAACGCCGTGCAGCTGGCCGAGCTGGTCGCCGCCGAACAGCGCTGATTGGAGGGCCGGGCAATGCCCGGCCTTTTCTGTAGAGCCGAGCCCATGCTCGGCTCATCCCGAGCAGCCGAGCAGCCGAGCAGCCGAGCACGGGCTCGGCTCTACATGGATGCGGACCGCGGTCCGCACGCTTTATAGTGTCGCCCATGAATAAACGGGCCAGGGGCGCATCGCGCCCGCTCATCTATCTCTCCGCCGCGCTGCTGGCACTGGCCAGCAGTTCGGCCATGGCCCTGGGCCTGGGCGACCTCCGCGTGCTGTCACGCCCCGGCCAGCCCCTGCTGGCCGAGATCCCGGTGGTGTCCGCCGATCCTTCCGAGCTCGAGAACCTGCGCGTGGCGCTGGCCTCGGCCGCCACCTTCGAGCGGGTCGGCCTGCAACGGCCGACCGGCCTGGTCAGCGAACTCCAGTTCGAACTGACCACCAACAGCCAGGGCAGGGCGGTGGTGCGGGTGACCTCGCAGGCCCCGGTGGAAACCCCGTCGCTGAGCTTCCTGGTCGAAGCCGACTGGGGCCAGGGCCGCCTGGTCCGCGAATATTCCGCCCTGGTCGATGCACCGGCCAGTGCACTGGCCGTGGCCGAGCCGGAAATCGTCGCCCCGGCCGGGATGCTGGGCAACACCATCACCCGCGATACGCCGCCGCCGGCAGCGCAGGCGCCTGCCGCCGCCCCGTCCGCGCCGGCCAACGCCGCGCGACCGGCCGAGCCGCGGCCGCGTGCCGCCGCACCCGCTACCCGCGCCGCTGCCGACGGCAGCATCACCGTGCGGCAGGGCCAGACCCTTTCGCAGATTGCCGGTGCGCTGGCCCGGGGCAACCAGATCAGCCGGGAGCGGGCGATGATCGCCCTGCTGCGTGCCAATCCGGAGGCCTTCATCCGCGGCAACGTCAACCTGCTCAAGCAGGGCGCGGTACTGCGCGTGCCGGGCAGCGACGCCCTGGCCGCGATCGACGGCAACGAAGCCGCCGCATTGGTCCGCGAACATGCCGCGCAGTGGCGCCAGGCGCGCACGGTGCCGCAGCCTGCCGGTGCACCGGCAGCCGCGCCCGCCACCGCCGCCACCGCCACGCCCGCTGCTGCTGCCGCCAGCGCAGGGGCACGTCTTGAGATCGCTCCGGCGCTGGCGTCCGACGCCGCGCACGCGGGCACAACCACCGGCACCGGTGCCGGCAGCGAGGGTGACATGCTGGGCAATGAACAACTGCGGCAGGCCAGGGAAGACGTTGCCACCCGCGATGCCGAGATCGGTGAGCTGAAGCAGCGCGTGGCCGAGCTGGAGAAGCTGAAGGAACAGCAGCAGTCCTTGATTGCGATGAAGGACAACGACCTGGCCGCTGCCCAGCAGCGCCTGGCGCAACCACCCGGCGCACCCGCCGGCGGCACGCCGTGGTACTGGCTGGGCCTGCCGCTGTTGCTGCTGGTGGCCGGTGCCGCCTGGCTGCTGCGCCGGCGCAAGCCCTCGCCGTTGCCGCCGCTGCGTGAGGAAGGCGACGCCGTGGCCCTGGCCGCAGCGGTGCCTGCCGGTGCCGCGCTGGATTCGCTGGCCGAGCAGTCGTCGTGGGCCGCCGGCCACGAAGAGGATGGCCGCCAGGAACCGTCGATGCCGGCCTGGGCCCTCGAAGACGACCGTGACGCCCAGACGCATGCCGACCAGGATGCGCTGCCGCCCGAGCCGGTCGAAGAACCGATGGCACCGCCTGCTGCCGACGTCGAGACGTCCTGGCAGGTCGGGGCGCTGGTGACCGACGAGGGCGACGAACTGCCGCCGGCGGTGAGTGACGCCCCGCGCTGGGATGAACCCGCGCCAGAATTCGCGCCCGCCCCGCCGGAACCGTCCGACGAGGTCGGCGTGCCCGATTACGCGCTGCAGGCCGAGCAGCAGCCGGAGTTCCGCGGCGTGTTCGATCTGCCGGCCGAACCGGCGGAGGCTGCGCCGCCCGCGGCCGCGCCCCACGACGAGGCGGTGCCGGCCGATGGTTCCACCGACCCCGACTGGGTCCCGCGTGCGGGCCAGGAGCGGCTGGAACTGGCCATCGCCTACCTCGACCTGGGCGACGCGCAGACCGCGCGGACGCTGCTGGAAGAAGTCGCCACCGACGGCGACGTGCACTGCCAGGCGCAGGCGCGCGAACTGCTCGCCCGGCTGGACTGACCACAGGACCACAGGCGCCGCCCATGACCCGCGAAAACCGCATCGACTACGTTGAGTTCGCCTCGGCCGACCCGGCCGCCAGCCGTGCCTTCTTCGAGGCCGTGTTCGGCTGGTCGTTCGTCGACTACGGCGAGGACTACACCGCCTTCGACGATGGCCGCCTGCAGGGCGGCTTCTTCCGTGGCCAGCCGCAGCGGGCCGAAGCAGGCGCACCGCTGCTGGTGCTGTATGCCGATCTGCTGGCGCCGGTCGAAGCGGCCGTGCGCGCGGCTGGCGGCCAGATCGTACGGCCCGTTTTCTCTTTCCCCGGTGGCAGCCGCTTCCAGTTCGTCGAACCCGGTGGCAACGAACTGGCGGTCTGGTCCGAACGCGACCCGGCCTGAGCGCCGTCCCACCCGCAACATCGAGGTAGCAGCACATGCGTTACGCGCTCGGCGTCGAGTACGACGGCAGCGATTTCAGGGGCTGGCAGAACCTGGGCGAGGGTGGACCCAGCGTCCAGGCCAGCCTGGAGAAAGCCCTGTCCTCGGTGGCCGATGCGCCGCTGCAGGTGGTCTGCGCCGGCCGCACCGATGCCGGCGTGCACGGCCAGTGCCAGGTCGTGCATTTCGATACCGACGTGGTGCGCGATCCGCGCGCCTGGATGCTGGGCACCACCACCCGCCTGCCGCGTTCCATCGCGGTGCGCTGGTGCGTGCCGGTGGCCGACGATTTCCACGCCCGCTTCTCGGCGCGCGCCCGCCGCTACCGCTACCGCCTGCTCAACCGCGAGGTGCGCCCGGCACTGGACCGGCAGACCCTCAGCTGGGAACGACGGGCGCTGGACGAGACCCTCATGCATGCCGCCGGCCAGGCCCTGCTCGGCGAGAACGACTTCAGCGCGTTCCGCTCGGTGCAGTGCCAGGCCCTGCATGCGCGGCGCGAGCTGCAGGCCCTGCAGGTCAGCCGCCAGGGCGAGGTGATCGAGGTGGCGGTGCGCGGTAATGCATTCCTTCATCACATGGTCCGCAATATCGTCGGTTCGCTGATCCTGGTCGGCAGCGGCGAGAAACCGGTGGAGTGGATCGCCGAGCTGCTGGCCGGACGCGACCGAACCGTTGCCGGCCCTACCGCACCTCCGCAGGGGCTGGTGTTCCTGGGGCCGCTGTACCCCGACAACTGGCATCTGCCTGCCGAGGTCACCTTATGAGCCGCTCCTACTACCGTACCCGCATCAAGTTCTGTGGCATGACCCGCGCCGGCGATGTGCGCCTGGCCGGCGAACTGGGCGTGGACGCGGTGGGTTTCATCTTCGCCCGTGAAAGCAGCCGCCGGGTGGCCCCGGCCGAAGCCCGGGCGATGCGCCAGGCGATCGCACCGATGGTCGACGTGGTGGCGCTGTTCCGCAACAACAGCAAGGAAGAAGTGCGTGAGGTGCTGCGCACCGTGCGTCCGACCCTGCTGCAGTTCCATGGCGAGGAAGATGAAAGCTTCTGCCGCAGCTTCAACATGCCGTACCTGAAGGCGATCGCCATGGGCGGTCGCGAGGACGTCAATGCGCGCACCCTGCAGCTGCGCTACCCCAGTGCTGCCGGTTTCCTGTTCGACAGCCACGCCCCGGGTGGCGGTGGCGGCACCGGCGTGGCCTTCGACTGGGCGCGCATTCCGACCGGCCTGCACCGTCCCTTCCTGCTGGCCGGCGGGCTGAACCCGGAGAACGTGAAGGACGCCATTCTCGCCACCCTGCCGTGGGGCGTTGACGTGTCCAGCGGCATCGAGGTCGAGCCGGGCATCAAGGACGGCTACAAGATGCGCACGTTCGTCGAAGAGGTGCGCAGCGCCGACTGCACCGTGCTGGAGTGACCGGGCACGACCCCGCGCGCGTCGCCGCCTGCGGTCGGTGCGCGTCTTCACATTTGTCCCTGTACACCCTCTTCACATAGGATGAAGGGGAAGCCATGGCCATGAGGGCCGTGGCGGGATCGACGGAACCGCTCCCGGCGGATTCCGAACGGGGCGTCACGCGCCCATAGCCCAGGAAGGCAAAGCGATGCAGGAATTCCTCACCGTCGTGTTCGGCTACCCGACCCTGCCGTACAGCGTCCTGCTGGCGGTGTCGCTGGTCTATTGGGGGCTTGCCGCTTTTGGCCTCGTCGATGACGGGTTCGGCGATCTCGGCGCCGATGGTGCACTGGACAGTGACACCGATCTCAGCGGCCTCTCGGCCCTGCTGCAGCGCTTCGGCCTTGGTGGCGTGCCGGTCATGGTCGTGGTCACCCTGCTGGGCTTCTTCGGCTGGGCCTTGACCTATTTCATCCATCTGTTCGTACTGTTGCCGCTGCCGGACCTGCTGCGCTGGGGTTTCGGCACGCTCGTGGCCGTGCTCGCGCCGCTGCCGGCGGTGCCGATCACCGCGCTGCTGCTGCGGCCCATCCGCACCTTCCTGCAGCGCCTGCAGCCGGTCGCACAGGCCTCCCTGCTGGGGCGCGTGGGCGTGGTCGCCTCGCCCCGGGTGGATGCGCGCAGCGGCCACGCCACGGTCGATGACGGCGGTGCCGGGCTGGTGCTGCAGGTGCGCAGCGACATCGAACTGCAGCGTGGCGAGCGCATCGTGCTGGTCGAGCACGTGGCCGAACACCATTACTACCGGGTGGTCCGCGCTGATGCGGTCGCCCTCGATTTCCAGGACAACCTGCTTCCGGGCAACAAGGAGAATCACTGATGAGTTTTGCTGGCGCGGCCCCCTTCCTGATCGGGATCATCGTCCTCGTAGGCCTGCTGCTGGGCCTGGCGGGACTGTTCAAGGCGTTCTACCGCAAGGTCGACCAGGGCGTGGCCCTGATCGTCAACGACATGAGTGCCACGCCCAAGGTGCACTTCACCGGTGCGCTGATCATCCCGGTGCTGTACCGCGCCGAGCTGATGCGGATCAGCCTGATCACCCTGCAGATCGACCGCCGCGGCAAGGAAGGCCTGATCTGCCGCGACAACATGCGCGCCGACATCGCCGTGGCCTTCTACCTGCGGGTCAACGAGACCCAGGCCGACGTGCTGCGCGTGGCCAAGGCCATCGGTGCCGACCGCGCCTCGGACAAGCACGCCGTCGATGAGCTGTTCAACGCCAAGTTCTCCGAAGCGCTGAAGACGGTCGGCAAGAAGTTCGACTTCACCGAGCTGTTCGAGAAGCGCCAGGAATTCCGCGACGAGATCATCGCGGTCATCGGCAACGACCTGAACGGCTATGTGCTGGAAGACGTGGCCATCGACTACCTGGAGCAGACCCCGAAATCGCTGCTGGACCAGTTCAACATCCTCGACGCGCAGGGTATCCGCAAGATCACCGAGCTGACCGCCGCGCAGAACGTGGTGACCAACGAGCTGGAGCAGAACGAGAAGCTCGCCATCACCAAGAAGAACGTGGAAGCGCGCGAAGCGCTGCTGGCCCTGGAACGCCAGCAGGCCGAGGCCGAGGCGCGGCAGAAGCGCGAGATCGAGACCATCCGCGCCCGCGAGGAAGCCGAGACCGCCAAGGTGCAGGAAGAGCAGCGCCAGCTGTCCGAGAACGCACGCATCGAAGCACAGCAGCTGATCGACATCCGTGACCAGAACCGTCTGCGCGAAGTGGAAGTGGCCGAACAGAACCGCCAGCGTGCAGTGGCCATCGAAGCCGAGCGCGTGGAGCGCGCGCGCCAGCTGGAACAGGTCACCACCGACCGCGAAGTGCAGCTGCAGGGCGTGGAGCGTGACAAGGTGGTCGAGCAGGGCAAGATGGACGTGGCCAACATCACCCGCGAACGCATCTCCATCGACAAGACCGTGGCCCAGGAAGAAGAGCGCATCAAGGAAGTGCGCGAGGTCTCCGAGGCCGACCGCCAGAAGCAGGTGCTGATCCTGGAAGCCGAAGCCAAGGCGCAGGAATCGCTGGTGCGCGAAGTGAAGGAAGCGCAGGCCCGCGAAACCGCCTCCAAGCACCGCGCGGTGGAACTGACCACCCTGGCCCAGGCCGAACACGAAGCGGCCGGCAAGCAGGCCGAAGCCAAGCGCCTGCTGGCCGACGCCTTCCGTGCCGAACAGGCGGCACCGGGCCTGGCCGAAGCGCAGGTGCGTGAAGCCTCCGCACTGGCCATCGAGAAGGTCGGTATCGCCGAAGCCCGCGTGATCGAAGCCAAGGCAGAAGCCAACCTGAAGCAGGGCAGCAACGAGGCCCGCGTGCTGGCCGAAACCCTGCAGGCGCAGGCCCAAGGCGAAGAGAAGATGGGCCTGGCCCGCGCCACCGCCACCGAATCGCTGGGCAACGCCGAAGCCGGCGTGGTGCAGAAGAAGCTGCTGGCCGAAGCCGAAGGCCTGGTGCGCAAGTTCGAAGCCATCGCCTCGCTGAGCGACCAGGCACGTGGCCACGAAGAGTTCCGCATGATGCTGGACAACAGCCTGAAGCAGGCACTGGCCTCCATCGAAGCGGGCAAGGAAGTCTCGCGCGAGAACGCCAACGTCATCGCCAGCGCGCTGCGCAATGCCGACATCGACCTGGTCGGTGGCGACGGCGGCATGTTCGAGAACCTGGTCAAGGCCGTGTCGCTGGGCAAGTCGATCGAAGGCTTCGCCGGCAAGAGCCCGATCGTGCAGGAGCTGATGCAGCGCTACCTGGGCGTGGCCGTGGCCGAACCGGCACCGCGGCAGATCGCCGAGGACGCCGACGCGGCCCCGGCCGTGTCGGCCGCCGTGGTCGACAGCGCCCGTTGATGCACCGGGCGGTGGCCGCTGCGGCCACCGCCCGCCCGCGCCGGCCGCAACCACGGCCGGCCGTCCGTAAGCCGGAAGCCTGCTGATGTCTGAAACCCATCCGTCCGCCGAAACCACCGCGCCGGAGGCCGGCGGCAACACCGTCGACCAGGCCGTTGCCCAGGGCGGTGCCTACGAAGTCCTGCGCCGCCGCCTTGGCGAACAGGGCCAGCGCCTGCAGGCGTTGGCCGAAGCCCTCAACCGCCAGCGACTGGCCGAGTTCGGCGACAGCCGGCTGGAGGTGGTCGGTCGCTTCCGCATCCGCAGCGAGAACAACTGCGTCGGCCGTGACATCGTCCAGGTCGGGCCTGACCGCCTGCTGTTCGGCTACAACGTCTACATCGGGCTCAAGACCCATACCCGCATCGAGGATGTGTTCGGCCTGTACCGGCTGGTGCAGGGCAAGGACGGCTACGATGTGGCCGCGCTGGAGCTGAAGGGCAGCTTCCTCGACCAGCCCGGCTTCGTGCACGACTTCAACGAGCTGTACGCCTACTACAAGCACGCGCGCCTGCTGCAGCTGATCGTGATCGGCGACAAGCTGCTGGCTTCGTTCCAGATCGGCGAGCGCAGCAGCGACGTGCGCGTGTTCCGCTGGGCGCTGTCGCGCGAAGGCGAGCTGACCTACCTCGATGCGCGCGGCGAACGCGATATCGCCCTGCCGCCGCCGTTCGACTTCGAATGGACCAAGGCCACCCGCGACCTCGCGGTCAACGGCCGCCACTCGCACCTGAACATCCTCGACACCCTGTTCGTGGAAACCACCGGTGGCGACCTGACCATCAAGGTCGAGAACAACACCGAAACCGGGCAGGGCATCTACAGCGAACCGGTGGAGGACAGCACGCAGTCGCTGGACGACGCCCAGTTCGAATTCGCGCGCGTCGGTTCGCTGCTGCTGCTGAAGGTGCTGCCGTACCGCGAGACCGTCTGGCGCGGCCTGATCTACAACACGCTCACCGGCGAAATCGTGCGCAACGACGCCATCGTCCAGGCCTGCGTGCAGCTGCCCGAAGACCACGGCGTGATCTTCCCCGGCGGCTATTACCTGCAGGGCGGCGAGCACAAGGCCTTCGATGCCTCGATGGCAGGCATGCAGTTCAAGCGCAGCATCCGCTCGCCCAACGGCGAGGACGTGCTCTACATCTTCTACGAGCGCGAAGGCGGGCGCTCGGCGCTGTTCGTCTACAACACCATCCAGCGCGTGCTGCAGAACCCGGTGTTCGGCCACGGCTATGCCTTCATGCAGGATGGGCGCATGGTGCTGTTCCATGCCGAAGGCGCCGAACCCACCCGCATCCATCCGATGCAGGTCTGGCAGACGCCGTTCAGCAGCGACGAGTTCGCCGCCAGCCGGCCGCCCGGCAACACCTTCATGGGCCGCATCGGCAATGCCGAGCTGGTGCGCGGTATCTCCAACCTGTTCAACCTGTCCCGCGAGATCGACGGCCAGCATGTCTCGGTGCAGCGCTACCAGCGCCTGGTGGCCGACACCCGCCGCCTGTTCGATACCCACCACTGGCTGGGGGACGAGGCCTGCGACGGCGCCGAAGCGCTGCTGCGGCAGATCAGTGCCACCGGCGAGTCGGTGCTGGACGAGTACGAGAAGGTACAGTCCATCCGCGCGCAGTCGGCGCAGGCGATGGTCGAGGCGGAAGCGAACTACAAGGCGCTGCTGGGCCAGCTGCAGCCGCAGAACTGGAACGAGGTGCAGGCCTTCGTCGAGGCCCTGAACGAGATCACCGCGCTGCGCGGGCGGCTGCTGACCATCCGTGAGCTGCGCTACATCGACACCGCGCGCATCGAGGCGATGGCCGCCGAACTGGTGCAGGCGCAGGATCGCGTGGGCGCCGCCACCGGCGAGTTCCTGGCCGGCGATGCCGCACTGGCACCGCTGGGCAGCCGCCTGCAGGCACTGGATGAAGCGGCCCAGCAGGCGAGCAGTGCGCGCCAGCTGGACGAGCAGCTGGACGGCATGCGTGGCATGGCCGCCGACCTGGACATGCTGTCCGAACTGATGGCCGGCCTGAAGGTGGACGATGCCACCGCGCGTACCCGCGTGGTCGAATCGATTTCCGCGCTGTACGGGCGGCTGAACCAGGCGCGCACGCGTGCCGAACAGCGCCGCCGCACGCTCGGCTCGGCCGAGGCCGTGGCCCAGTTCGCCGCACAGTTCGCGTTGTTCTCGCAGTCCATCACCAGTGCGCTGGCGATGGCCAACGATCCTGAAAAGGCCGACGAACAGCTGTCGCGCCTGCTGGTGCAGCTGGAGGAACTGGAAAGCCAGTTCGGCGAGCACGAGCAGTTCCTCGGCGACATCCTCAGCAAGCGCGAGGAACTGGTCGAAGCCTTCGAGACGCACAAGCAGGCGTTGCTGGACGACCGCCAGCGCAAGGCGCGCTCGGTGCTCGACGCGGCCAACCGCATCCTGGATGGCCTGGCCAAGCGCACCGAGCGCTTCGCCACCGCCGACGAGCTCAACGCGTTCTTCGCCGGCGATCCGCTGATCCTCAAGCTGCGCGAACTGGCCGAGCGGCTGCGTGCGCTGCGCGACAACGTCAAGGCCGATGACATCGAGGCGCGCTTGAAGGGCGTGCGCGACCAGGCCGTGCGCCAGCTGCGCGACCGCAGCGACCTGTACGAGGCCGGCGGCAACGTCGTCCGGCTCGGCCCGCGCCACCGTTTCAGCGTGAACACCCAGGCCCTGGACCTGACCCTGCTGCCGCGCGGCGACACGCTGGCCATCCACCTCACCGGCACCGATTTCCTGGAAACCCTGCACGACCCGGAGCTGGAGGCGCTCAAGCCGTTCTGGCCGGTGACCCTGGATTCGGAATCCGATGCGATCTACCGCGGCGAGTACCTGGCCGGCAGCCTGCTGCTGGCCGCGCAGGACGGCCGCGATGGCCTCGACATGGCCCAGCTGCAGCACGATCTCGCCAGCCCCGAGGCACTGGACCAGCGCGTGCGTGCGTTCGCCGCGCCGCGTTACCGCGAGGGGTATGAGCGCGGCATCCATGACCACGATGCGGCGCTGATCCTGCACGCCCTGCTGCCGCTGCAGCAGGCCGCCGGCAGCCTGCGCCATGCACCGCGCGTCCGCGCACTGGCCATGCTGTTCTGGGCCGCCGAGCAGCGCAACGAGGCCGTGGCGCAGTGGCCGGCGCGCCAGGCCGGTGCCGATGCCATCGCCCGCCTGTTTGGTTCCGACGAAGGACGCCAGGCGCTGCGCGCGGAGATGGCCGCTGCGCTGGATGCGTTCGTGCAGGCGCAGGCCCTGCCGTTCGACGCCGCCGCGATCGAAGGTGCCGCTGCCTACCTCGGTGACGAACTGAGCGCGGGCGATCCGGTATTCGCCAGCAGCCGCCATGCGCTGGCGCTGCTGGAGGCATTGCAGCAGCAGCTGGAGCAGGCAGGACAGCGCGAAGCACTGGAACGCGCGCTGCAGCGTGGACAGGATCCGCTGCCGCTGCGCTGGGCGTTGGCCGGGCAGTGGCTGCGCGCGCTGGGCCGGCTGCCGGCGCAGGCCGCCCATGCCGGTTACACCGATGAGGCCGCCGCACTGCTGCTGGTGCAGCGGCAGCTGCGCACGCGCGCCAGCGATGCCACGCTGCGGGTGGAAGTCAATGGCCTGCTCGGCGAGCATCCGCGCATCGTGCAGGGCACCCTGGCGCTGTCGCTGGATGATTTCCTGGCCCGCCTGCACGCCCACCTGCAGCAGTTCGTTCCGGCATTCCACGCCTACCAGGCGGTGCGCCAGGGCATCATCGGCCGTGAGCGGCAGGCCCTGCGCCTGTCCGAGTTCAAGGCGCGGCCGCTGTCCTCGTTCGTGCGCAACAAGCTCATCAACGACGTCTACCTCGGCGTGATCGGCGACAACCTGGCCAAGCAGATGGGCACGGTGGGCGAGAACAAGCGCAGCGACCTGATGGGCCTGCTGATGATGATCTCGCCGCCGGGCTACGGTAAGACCACGCTGATGGAATACGTGGCGCACCGGCTGGGCCTGGTCTTCATGAAGATCAACGGCCCGGCACTGGGCCACGAGGTGCGCTCGCTGGATCCGGAGCAGGCGCCCGACGCCACCTCGCGGCAGGAGCTGGAAAAGCTCAACCTGGCCCTGGAGATGGGCAACAACACCATGCTGTATGTGGATGACATCCAGCACACCCATCCCGAGTTCCTGCAGAAGTTCATTTCGCTGTGCGATGGCACCCGCCGCATCGAAGGCGTGTGGCGCGGCCGCACGCGCACCTACGACATGCGCGGCAAGAAATTCTGCGTGGTGATGGCCGGCAACCCGTATACCGAGTCGGGCGAGGTGTTCAAGATTCCGGACATGCTGGCCAACCGCGCCGACATCTACAATCTCGGCGACGTGCTGGGCGGCATGGAAGCGGCGTTCACCCTCAGCTACATCGAGAACAGCCTGACCTCCAACCCGGTGCTGGCACCGCTGGCGACCCGTGACATGGCCGACCTGTACCTGCTGGTCGATCGTGCGATGGGCAAGGATGTGTCGACCAACGGGCTCAGCCACGCCTACAGCGGTGCCGAGATCAACGAGATCACCGCCACCCTGCAGCGCATGCTGCGCGTGCGCGACGTGGTCTACCGGGTCAACCAGCAGTACATCGCCAGCGCTGCGCAGGATGACCGCTACCGCACCGAGCCGCCGTTCCGCCTGCAGGGCAGCTACCGCAACATGAACAAGCTGGCCGAGAAGATCTCGCCGGTGATGAACGAGGACGAGCTGCAGCAGCTGATCTCCGACCATTACCTGGGCGAGGCGCAGCTGCTGACCACCGGCGCCGAGGAAAACCTGCTGAAGCTGGGCGAGCTGCGCGGCGTGCTGGACGAGGCGCAGGCGCAGCGCTGGGCGCAGATCAAGCGTGATTTCCTGCGCAACAAGGCCATGGGGGCCGACGACAGCGATGTCGGTGGGCGCGTGGTCGCGCAGCTGGCCGACATCGCCAGTGCACTGCAGTTGCCGCCACCGGCTGCGCCGCTGGTGGCGGCTGATCCGGCACCGTGGCCGGCCTTGCTGGAAGCGCTGCAGCGCCTGGCCGAAGCACGCCCGGAAGCACCGGCCGCCGTGCAGCCTGCCGAGCCGCTGGTGATTGCTGCGCCCAGCCCCCCGGCCACGCCGCTGGCGGAGGACCTTCAGGCCGGGCTGGCCCCGCTGGTGCAGCTGCTGGCGGCCTCGCAGGCACAGCAGGAACAGGTATCGCAGACCCTGGCCGCCTTCGCCGGGTGGGCGCGGCAGCAGGTCGAAGGCGCGGCCGGCGCCACCACCACTGCCGCGCGCCGTCCGCGTGTGCGGCGGGCCAGCACGCCGGAGGAACGCGCACTGGATGAGGCGCTGATGCGCCACTTCTACGGCGAGTCGCTGCCGCCGGAAGCCACTGACGACGCCCCGGCGGGAAGCGCGCCGATGCCGCCGCCGTTGCCATGACCGACGCGGCGCCCCTGCCGACGCCGCAGCGGCCGGACACGGCCGATGTCGCACGCCTGGCCGACTACGGTGCGCCGCTGCTGCAGGCACTGGCCGCGCGCGACGTCGCGTTGCCGGCGACCACTGGCGATGGGCTGGTCGAGGCGCTGGCACGCATCGCGCTGGCGCTGCAGGCTGCCGACCCGGCACGCCTGCGCCGGCAGGAAAGCTGGTGGGGCCGCCTGCTTGGCCGCGACGTCGAGCGTGAGGCCGCAGGCCGCGGCCTGCAGTCGCAGCTGGGGGTTCTCGCCCTGCAGGCACGCGAGCAGGCCCAGCAGTTGCAGCAGCACATGGCCGTGCGTGCCACCGCGATCAGCGCGACCGGCCAGGCCGCCGAAGCACTGCAGGCCTGGGCGGATGCGGCCGCCGCGGACGTGCCAGCGCTGCAGGGCGCCGGCCAGGAAGTACTGGCGGCGCGCATCGACCACCTGCAGCGGCTGGCGGCACTGCGCCGCATCGAAGCCGGGCAGTGGCAGCTGCTGCAGCAACAGGACGAGGTGCTGCTGCAGCGCTTCGCCCGCATCCACGATGTCCTGCTGCCAGCGTGGCGGCAGGCTGCACTGGCCGCGCAGGCCGCCACCGGCGCGGTCCGTGCCGGCCAGGCGGCCACGCTGCACGCACAGATCGACGACGAGGTCGCGGCGGCTCAGGCTAGACTGCGCTGAGCCGGCCGCCGCTGCCGCCAACCCACCTGCAAGGAGACTGCCCGATGACCCAGGACAGCCAGCACCCCGGCACCCTCGTGCCCACCCCGGCCACCCCTTCCGCACTCGACGAAGGCGCGCTGCAGGCGTTGGGCCTTGTCCGCGAGGACCTGCCGCGCATCGCCGAGATCCGCATGGAACTGGACGACCTGCGCCCGGGCAACCTGCAGGTGTTCGGCCGCGAGGCCGCGACGCGCACGGCAGCGTTCTCCAGCCAGCTGCTGGACCAGGTGCGCAACCGCGACCTCGATGCCAGCGGCGACAAGCTGGGCGAAGTGGTGCGCATCGCGCGCAGCCTGAAACTGGACGGTTTCGCCCAGCGTTCGAAGGTGCCGGTGATCGGCGGCCTGATCGATCGCCTGCGCGTGTCCAAGGGCGAACTGGTGCAGAAGTTCAGCGACACCAACGCACAGATCGAGCAGCTGCTGGGCGACGTGGGCGTGCAGCAGGCGCTGATGGGCAAGCGCGTGGGCGAGTTCGACCGCATGCACGAGATCGTGCGCGAGGAGCGCCACGCGCTGGGCCTGTACGCAGCCGCCGGCAAGCAGCGCCTGGCCGAACTGCAGGCCGAGCAGCTGGCAGGGCAGGGCAGCGACGACCCGCAGCAGCGCATCCGCCAGAGCGAAGTCGACAACGCGATCCGCCTGATCGAAAAGCGCGTGTCCGACCTGCAGCTGATGCAGCACGCGGCCGACCAGTCGCTGCCGATGATCCGCCTGATCCAGGCCAACGCGCTGCAGCTGATCGAGAAATTCAACACGGTGCGCGAGATCACCATCCCGTCGTGGAAGCGCCAGTTCGCCATCCAGCTTTCGCTGGGCGAGCAGAAGGCCGCCGTCGAGCTGTCCACCGCCATCGACGATGCCACCAACGAGCTGATGCGCCGCAATGCCGATCTGCTGCGCCAGGCGTCGGTGGATACCGCACGCAGCAACCAGCGCGGCGTGATCGACGTGGCCACGCTGCGCCACGTGCACGACCAGCTGATCGCCACGGTGGAGGAAGTGCGCAGCATCCATCGCGAAGGCATGCAGCAGCGCCAGCAGGCCGAAGTCGAACTGTCGCGCCTGCGCGAAGACCTGCAGCAGCGGCTGGCCGCACCCACGGCACTGGGGTAGTCGTAGAGTCGAGCTTGCTCGACTGAGGCAGTCGTAGAGTCGAGCTTGCTCGACTGAGGTAGTGGAGCAAGCTCGACGCTACAGTTGCGCCATCGCCCACTCGGCCAGCGCATCCACGCGCGGGTCGACCGGGCCGTCCGGCCGCGCCAGCACCCAGAACCCGCCTGTCGCCGAGAATCCCCAAGGCGCGATCAGCCGCCCGGCGGCCAGGTCCTCGGCCACCAGCGGCTCCGGCGCGATCGCTGGCCCCAGGCCTGCCACGGCCGCTTCCAGCAGGTAGTACAGATGCTCGAAGCCGGTGCCCATCTGCAACTGCGCCGGGTCCAGCCCATGCGCCTGCGCCCAGGCCGGCCATGCCTGCGGGCGAGAGCTGGTGTGCAGCAGCGTCTCCTTCAGCAGTGCCGGGGGCGGCACTTGGCGCAACCGCTGCGCGGCGGGATGTGAGGGCGCCACCACCACGCCCACCCGTTCCGGCGCCAGTTCGCGCACCTGCCAGCCGCGCGGCCACGGGCCCTGCGCCAGCAGCAGGACCGCATCCAGCGCCGCCTGCGCCTCGGTGAAAGCGCCATCCAGGGCCGACCACTGCAGGTTCACCCCGGGCAGGGCCGCCTGCAATGCGGGCAGCCGCGGAATCATCCAGCGCGCCAGCACGCTGCCGCTGCAGCCCAGCACCAGCGCCGGGGAGCGCGCCGGTTGGCGCAGTTCGCGCACACAGGCCTCGATGCCGGCGAAGGCCTCGCCGCAGGCCGCGTGCAGGCGCTGCCCGGCCTCGGTCAGGCGCAGCCCGCGCCCGGCACGCTGGAACAACGGCAACCCCAGGTGGTCTTCCAGCAGCTTCAGCTGCCGGCTCACCGCACCGTGGGTGACATGCAGGGCCTGCGCGGCGCGGCCCACGCCGCCCAGGCGGGCGGTGGCCTCGAAGGCACGCAGGGCATTGAGCGGCGGCAGCAGGGAGGTGTTCATGTGAGATTTCCTGACAATACGCGCCAGATAATATCGATATTCCGGTCAGGATCCGTGCGCTAGAGTATCCACCTGTCTCGAACCAGCGGTCGCTTCCATGTCTGCCTCCCCCATTGCCGACTTCCACGCCTTCCCGGATGCCCAGGGCCACTTCGGCCGCTACGGCGGCAGCTTCGTCGCCGAAACCCTGGTCGGTCCGCTGCAGGAACTGGCCCAGGCCTATGACCAGGCCCGCCAGGACCCCGCATTCCAGCAGGCCTACGACCGCGACCTGGCCCATTACGTGGGCCGGCCGAGCCCGATCTACCACGCACAGCGCCTGAGCGACCATGTCGGTGGCGCGCAGATCCTGCTCAAGCGCGAAGACCTGAACCACACCGGCGCGCACAAGATCAACAACACCATCGGCCAGGCCCTGCTGGCGGCGCGCATGGGCAAGAAGCGCATCATCGCCGAGACCGGCGCCGGCCAGCACGGCGTGGCCAGTGCCACGGTCGCCGCGCGCCTGGGCCTGGAGTGCGTGGTCTACATGGGCGCCACCGACATCGAGCGGCAGAAGATCAACGTCTACCGCATGAAGCTGCTGGGCGCGACGGTGGTGCCGGTCACCTCCGGCTCGGCCACCCTGAAGGACGCGCTCAACGAAGCGATGCGCGACTGGGTGACCAACGTGCAGGACACCTTCTACATCATCGGCACCGTGGCCGGCCCGGACCCGTACCCGCGCATGGTGCGTGATTTCAACGCCATCGTCGGCCGCGAAGCGCGCGAGCAGATGCTGGCCGAGTATGGCCGCCTGCCCGATGCGATCACCGCCTGCGTCGGCGGCGGCAGCAATGCCATCGGCCTGTTCCATGCCTTCCTCAACGACCGCCAGGTCGAGATCTTCGGCGCTGAAGCGGCCGGTGACGGCATCCATACCGGCCGACATGCCGCATCGATCGCAGCCGGCCGTCCCGGCGTGCTGCACGGCAACCGCACCTACGTGCTGTGCGATGACGATGGCCAGATCATCGAAACGCATTCGGTGTCGGCCGGCCTGGATTACCCCGGCGTCGGCCCCGAGCACGCGTTCCTGGCCGACAGCGGCCGCGCCACCTACCTCGGCATCACCGACGAAGAGGCGCTGCAGGCCTTCCATCTGCTGGCGCATGCCGAAGGCATCCTGCCGGCACTGGAATCCAGCCATGCGCTGGCCCAGGCCATCAAGCTGGCCCGCGAGCGCCCGCGTGACCAGATCGTGCTGTGCAACCTGTCCGGCCGTGGCGACAAGGACGTGCACACGATCGCCGCGCGCGAAGGCCTGGTGCTGTGAACGGCATGCTGCGCCACGGTGGCGCGCTGGTGCTGGCGGTTGGCCTGGGTGGCTGCACGCCGCCCGATCCGCCGGTGCTGGCGCCCGCGCCGGCGTCGCCCGCAGCCATCGCTCCGGCACGCCAGCTGGCCAGCAATGATGATGACGCCGCGCATCGCCCCATCGAGGATGCGCCGGCGGCCACCCGCGCCGACAGCGCCGAGGACGAAACCGCCCCGGCAGTTGTTTCCGTGGCGCTGGATCATGCCGGCGACGTGCTCATCGGCCAACCCTTCAGCGAGCTGGAGGGAGAGGCGCAGTGGCATTCGGCCGGCCTCGGCGAGGCCACGGCCGGGCGTTGCGAGTATTACGAGCGCGGCACGCTGCCCGAGGGCGTGGCGATGATGGTGCAGGACGGCGACGTGGTGCGTTTCGACCTGGCCCCCATCGACGATTCGGGCCAGGTGGTGGTGCAGCCGGGGCCGTTCGGCCTGCACCTGGACATGCCGCGCGCACAGGCCCTGAAGCTGCTGCCAGCGGGCGCCATCGCGCGGCCCTATGGCGAAGATGCCGAGGCCGGCGAGACCCTGCTCTGGCAGGACCCCGGTTCCGACCTGGCGATCCGCGTGGAGATCGTCGACGGCACCGTATCCCGAATGTACTGGGGCGCCAGCGGCGCCGTTGACCTGATCGAAGGATGTACCTGACATGTCCGTTTCCCGACTCGATGCCTGTTTCCAGCGCCTGCGCGAGCAGCAGCGCAAGGCCCTGATCCCGTTCATCACTGCCGGCGACCCGTCGCTGGAGGCCACCGTGCCGGTCATGCATGCGCTGGTCGAGGCCGGCGCCGACGTGATCGAACTGGGCGTGCCGTTCTCCGATCCGATGGCCGATGGCCCGACCATCCAGCGCAGCTCCGAGCGCGCGCTGGCCCGCGGCGCCGGCAGCCGCTACGTGCTGCAGGCCGTGGCGCAGTTCCGCCAGCGCGATGCGCAGACCCCGGTAGTGCTGATGGGCTACCTCAACCCGGTGGAGATCCACGGCTATGCGGCGTTCGCCAAGGCCGCGGTCGAAGCCGGCGTGGACGGCGTGCTGCTGGTGGACCTGCCGCCGGAAGAAGCCACCGAAGCGCTGCAGGCGTTCGACGCGGCCGGCCTGGCGCTGGTCCTGCTGGCCTCGCCCACCACCAGCGAGGCCCGTGCCGACAAGCTGCTGGCGCTGGCCCGTGGCTACCTCTACTACGTCAGCTTCGCCGGCGTCACCGGCGCCTCCGAGCGCCTGGACAGCGAGGCCGCCAGCGCTCGCCTGCAGGCCCTGCGTGCACGCGCCAGCGTGCCGGTGGTGGCTGGCTTCGGCATCAAGGATGCGGCCAGTGCCGCGGCCATGGCCCGCCAGGCCGATGGCGTGGTGGTCGGCAGTGCCCTGGTGGCGGCGCTGGCCGATGCCGCCTCGGCCGACGAAGCAGCCCAGCGGGCCGGTGCCTTCCTGGCCCCGCTGCGGCAGGCGCTGGACGCGTAACGGTAGTGCCGGCCGCTGGCCGGCATGCCATGCAAGAGCGTGTCGACCAACGGTCGACACCTACCAGGTAGCGCCGGGCCATGCCCGGCGGTGGTAGTGCCGGCCGCTGGCCGGCATGCCATGCAAGAGCGTGTCGACCAACGGTCGACACCCACCAGAGCGGGGATCGAGCGATGTCGGTAGCGCCGGGCC
>NZ_JASGBW010000026.1:0-71069 GCF_030053215.1 Stenotrophomonas sp. PFBMAA-4
CGCAGCCGATCGCAGCCACGTCGACCTTGCGGTGCGGCACGGCCTGCGAACCATCGACCACGGTGATGATGCCGCGCTTGCGCGCTTCACGGCAGATCTCGCGCACCGGGTTGACCGTGCCCAGCACGTTGGAGACGTGGGCCACGGCCAGCAGCTTGACCTCGGGGGTCATCGCGCGGCGCAGTGCATCCAGGTCCAGCGCGCCATCGGGGGTGATCTCGGCCACGCGGATGCTTGCACCGGTGCGCTGGGCGACCAGCTGCCACGGCACGATGTTGGCATGGTGTTCCATGCGCGAGACCAGGATGACATCACCGGCTTTCAGCCGCGGCAGCGCCCACGAATACGCCACCAGGTTGATGGCGAAGGTGGTGCCGCTGCACAGCACCAGTTCGCTGCTGCGCACGTTGAGGAAGCGGGCCAGCTTGTTGCGCGCGCCCTCGTAGGCGTCGGTGGCCTCGGTGCCCAGCGCGTGCACGGCACGGCTGACGTTGGCGTTGTAGCGGCGGTAGAACTCGTCCACCGCGCCGATCACCTGCACCGGCTTCTGGCCGGTGTTGGCGTTGTCGAAATACACCAGCGGCTTGCCGTGCACTTCGCGCATCAGCAGCGGGAAGTCGAGGCGGACGCGGTCCCAGTCGGGGGTGCCGGCGGGGGATTCGATCGGGCGCGGCGTGGACAGGTTCATGCCACGCCTGCCTCGGCCAGGGCCTTGTCCAGGCGGCGCGCCAGCTGTTCGCGCAGCGCTTCGGGCAGCACCTTCAGCGGCTCGTGGCAGAACGCGGCGCTCAGCAGCGCCTGTGCCTGCGGCTGCGGCAGGCCGCGCGAGCGCAGGTAGAACAGCGCATTGGCATCGAGCTGGCCGACGGTGGCACCGTGGGCGGCCTTCACTTCGTCGGCGTCGATCACCAGCACCGGCTGGGTGTCGATCTCGGCGTCGGCCGACAGCAGCAGGTTCTTGTTGGACAGGTTCGCATCGGTACCGTCGGCGCCTTCGCGGATCTGGATGCCGCCATGGAACACCACGCGGCTGCGGTTGGCCGCCACGCCGCGCCACAGCAGCTCGCTGCTGGTATCACGGGCGATGTGATCGATGCCCAGGCGGGTATCGACATGGCGGCGGCCATTGCCGAGCAGCACGCCATTGGCGGTCAGCTGGGCGTTGTCGCCTTCCAGGCGCACGTTCAGTTCGTGGCGGCTGAGCGCGGCGCCCAGTTCCAGGTCGACGCGGTGGTACTGCGCATCACGTGCCAGCACCGCATCGGTGCGCAGGAAGCTGGTCTGGCGTGCGCTGCCGGCCTGCACGCGGGCGTGCTTGAGCACAGCGTCGCGGGCCACGTGGGCATGCAGCACGGTGTTGTCCAGGTGCGCCGAATCGCCCACGCTGAAGCGGTGCTCCACCACGCCAAGGCTGGCGCCGGCACGCAGTTCGATCAGGTGGCGGTGGTGCCAGGCCAGGTCGGTATCGCCGGCCACGCTGGCGAACACCAGCTGCAGCGGCACCTCGACCTGCACGCCTTCGTCCACGCGCAGCACCACGCCCTCATCAGCCAGCGCAGCATTGAGGCGGGCGAACACGTCGTCGCTGCGCTCGTAGCGGCGGCCGAGGAAACGCGCGGCATCCTCACCGGCGGCCAGCGCCGAGGACAGCGGCTCCAGCTGCACGCCGGCCGGCAGGCCGTGGGTGTCGCTGAGCGCATCGCTGAGGCGGCCGTTGACGAACACCAGGCGCGGTGCCGGTATGTCTTCCAGCACGGCCACGTCCAGCGCCGGCGGCGACAGCGGCGCGACGGCGAAAGCGCGGCGCTCCAGCTGGCGCAGCGAGGTGTACTTCCAGGCTTCGCTGCGGGCAGCCGGCAGGCCATCGCGCAGCACCGTGTCGAGCACTTCGCGGCGCGCATCGCTGCCGCAGAAGGCCTGGGCCATCGAGTCGAGCAGGGCGCTCATCAGACCGCCGCCTCGCGCACCACGCGATCCTTGAGGAAATCGTAGCCATGCGCTTCCAGTTCCAGGGCCAGTTCCGGGCCACCGGTCTTGACGATGCGGCCATCGGCCAGCACGTGCACCACGTCCGGCTTGATGTAGTCCAGCAGGCGCTGGTAGTGGGTGATGACCAGGAACGAACGGTCGGCCGCGCGCAGCGCGTTGACGCCGTCGGCCACGCTCTTCAGCGCGTCGATGTCCAGGCCCGAATCGGTTTCGTCGAGGATCGCCAGCTTCGGCTCGAGCACGGCCAGCTGGAAGATCTCGTTGCGCTTCTTCTCGCCACCGGAGAAGCCTTCGTTGACGCCACGGTGCAGCAGTTCGTCCTTCAGGTGCAGCACGGCCAGCTTCTGCCGCACCAGCTTGAGGAACTGCATGGAATCGAGTTCTTCCTCGCCACGTGCCTTGCGCTGGGCATTCAGTGCCGCGCGCAGGAAGTAGGTGTTGTTCACGCCCGGGATCTCCACCGGGTACTGGAAGGCGAGGAACAGGCCGGCGGCGGCGCGCGCTTCCGGGTCCTGGTCGAGCAGGTCGCTGCCTTCGAACTGCACGCTGCCTTCGGTCACTTCATAGCCGTCACGGCCGGCCAGGACATTGCCCAGGGTGGACTTGCCGGCGCCGTTGGGGCCCATGATGGCGTGCACCTGGCCGGGCTTCACTTCCAGGGACAGGCCCTTGAGGATTTCCTTGTCGCCGATGCGGGCGTGGAGGTTGTCGATCTTCAGCATGATACGGATCCAGTAGAGCCACGCCATGCGTGGCTGAATAATCAGAACGAGGGCAGCAGGCGGGTCAGCCGACCGAACCTTCCAGCGAGACTTCCAGCAGCTTCTTGGCTTCCACTGCGAATTCCATCGGCAGTTCGCGGAACACCTGCTTGCAGAAGCCGTCGACGATCATCGACACCGCGTCTTCCTGGCTGATGCCACGGGCGCGGCAGTAGAACAGCTGGTCGTCGGAGATCTTGGAGGTGGTGGCCTCGTGCTCGACGGTCGCGCCCGGGTTCTTCACCTCGATGTAGGGGAAGGTGTGGGCACCGCACTGCTTGCCGATCAGCAGCGAATCGCACTGGGTGTAGTTGCGCGCGCCATCGGCGTTGCGGTCGACCTTGACCAGGCCGCGGTAGGTGTTCTGGCCGCGGCCGGCGCTGATGCCCTTGCTGACGATCTTGCTCTTGGTGCGCTTGCCGACGTGGATCATCTTGGTGCCGGTGTCGGCCTGCTGGCGGTGGTGGGTCAGCGCGACCGAGTGGAACTCGCCCACCGAATCGTCGCCCAGCAGCACGCAGGAGGGGTACTTCCAGGTGATGGCCGAACCGGTCTCGACCTGGGTCCAGGTGACCTTGCTGCGCGCACCACGGCATTCGGCACGCTTGGTGACGAAGTTGTAGATGCCGCCGACGCCGTTCTCGTCGCCCGGGTACCAGTTCTGCACGGTGGAGTACTTGATCTCGGCATCTTCCAGCGCGACCAGCTCGACCACCGCGGCGTGCAGCTGGTTCTCATCGCGCATCGGCGCGGTGCAGCCTTCCAGGTAGGACACGTAGGCCTTGTCCTCGCACACGATGAGGGTGCGCTCGAACTGGCCGGTGTGGCCGGCGTTGATGCGGAAGTAGGTGCTCAGTTCCATCGGGCAGCGCACGCCCTTGGGAATGAACACGAAGCTGCCATCGGAGAACACCGCCGAGTTGAGCGCGGCGAAGTAGTTGTCGCCCACCGGCACCACGGTGCCCAGGTACTGGCGCACCAGCTCCGGGTGTTCCTTGATGGCCTCGGACATCGAGCAGAAGATGATGCCCTTCTCGGCCAGCTCCTTGCGGAAGGTGGTACCGACGGACACCGAGTCGAACACCGCGTCCACCGCCACGCCGGCCAGCTTGGCGCGCTCGTGCAGCGGCACGCCCAGCTTGTCGTAGGTATCGAGCAGTTCCTTGGGCACGTCATCCAGCGAGGCGTACTTCGGGCCCTTCGGCGCGGAGTAGTAGCTGAGCGCCTGCAGGTCGATCGGGGCGATCTGCAGCTTGGCCCAGTTCGGCATCGGCATGGTCAGGAAGTGGCGGTAGGCGTCCAGGCGCCACTGCGTCATCCACTCCGGCTCTTCCTTCTTGGCCGACAGGGCGCGGATGGTGTCCTCGTCCAGGCCCGGCGGCAGGGAATCCGATTCGATCTCCGTGATGAAGCCGGCCGAATACTTGCGGCCGAGCTGCTCATGGATCTCGCGGTTGGGGGTGTCGTCGTGGGCGACGGTTTCGATGGTTTCGGTGGCCATGGGGGGCTGCCTACGGATCAGGAGACGACGTCGACAGCGATGGTGCGGCGCTGTTCGTCATCGACAAGGGGAAGGGGGGGCAGGATCTGGGCGAGGGTGACATCGCGCAGGGCCTCGGAGACCACATCGTTGATCAGCCGCCAGCTGCTGCGCGCGCCGCACTTGGGCGCCATGCCGCACTGGTGGTGGTCGTGGCTGCATTCGGTCAGGGCCAGCGGCCCTTCCATCGCTTCGACCACTTCGAACAGCGAGATCTCGATGGACGGGCGGGTCAGCCGGTAGCCGCCGCGGACGCCGCGCAGGCCCTCGACCAGGCCGGCCTGGGCCAGCGGCTTGAGCACCTTGCTGACGGTGGGCGGTTCCAGACCGGTGAATTCGGCCAGCTCGGTCGCGCTCAGCACTTCACCCGGGCGGGCGGCAAGCACGGTCAGCACGACGGTGGCGTAATCGGTAAGTTTGGTGACGCGCAACATGGGGGATGCGAGTGGTTCTTAAAGCGGACTGAAATTGTACGCTTTTCTTCGCCAGCATCCAACCCGGGCATTCAGCCAGCGCTGGGGGCGGTCCTGGGCGGGCCGGGAACAAAACACCGGGCGCCACCGGGGCGTAATGCTGCGGCATGCAGGTTGTTTTCGCAATCACCCGGAATGGGTGAGAATCGGGGTTCCTTTCGCTGCAGACCTCCCTTGCCGATGCCCAAGAAGATCCAAGCCCGCAAGTCCGCCATCCATGGCAACGGCGTGTTCGCCGTGGCCCCGATCAAGCAGGGCGAGCGCGTGATCCAGTACAAGGGCCTGCTGCGCAGCCACGGTGATGTCGATGCCGATGACAGCGGCGACGTCGAAAGCGGCCATACCTTCCTGTTCACCCTCAACGACGACTGGGTGATCGACGCCAACTACAAGGGCAACGACGCACGCTGGATCAACCACAGCTGCGACCCGAACTGCGAAGCGGTGATCGAGGAAGACGAGGACGGCGACAGCCGCGGCGACAAGGTCTTCATCGAGGCCCTGCGCGATATCAAGGCCGGCGAGGAGCTGACCTACAACTACGGCATCACCCTGGCCGAGCGCCACACGGCAAAGCTGAAGAAGATCTGGGAGTGCCGTTGCGGCTCGCCCAAGTGCACCGGCACGATGCTGCAGCCCAAGCGCTGACCGGAATGGGGTAGTGCCGGCCGCTGGCCGGCATGGGCCTGATCGCGATGCCGGCCAGCGGCCGGCACTACCAAGAGCGTCTGCACCTGCCGTGCACGGCCAGGTCACCGCGGTCCAATGGCCATTGGCCGACCCTGTGTGCTCCCTTTCCCGGAGCACACACCATGGCACAGCGTATCGCCGGCAAGCAGGTCGCCATCCTCGCCACCCACGGCTTCGAGCAGTCCGAACTGATCGAACCCAAGCGCCTGCTGGAAGCGGAGGGCGCCATCGTCACCGTGGTGTCGCCGGCAAAAGAGGCCAGCATCAAGGGTTGGAAGGACAAGGACTGGGGCGGCGTGGTGGCGGTGGATCTGCCGCTGTCCGACGCCGATGCCGGCCGCTTCGATGCGCTGGTCCTGCCCGGCGGGGTCATCAACCCGGACACCCTGCGCACCGATGAGGCCGCACTGGGCTTCATCCGCAGCGTGGCGGGGGCGGGCAAGCCGGTGGCGGCCATCTGCCATGGCCCGTGGCTGCTGATCAACAGCGGGCTGGCCGAGGGGCGCGAGGTGACTTCGTGGCCCTCGCTGCAGCAGGACCTGGTCAATGCCGGTGCGCGCTGGCGCGACGCCGAGGTGGTCGTGGACGGCAACCTCATCACCAGCCGCAAGCCGGACGACATCCCGGCCTTCAGCGAGGCCGTGGTGAAGGCACTGGCCGCGTGATGCATTGCTGGTAGTGCCGGCCGCTGGCCGGCAGATAGGGTAACCGGGCTGCCGGCCAGCGGCCGGCACTACCCTTATTTGCCGAGAAGGCCGGCCGGCACCAGGTTGCCCAGGTTCTGGTTGAAGGTGACCACCAGCTTGCCGTTCTTCACCTGCGCCGACTGCACCTGCAGCGCGCCCAGCAGGCCGGCCACGGCCGGATCCAGCTTGTAGATCGGTTCGCGGCGGGCGTAATCGCTCAGCGCGGCATTGAGCAGTGCACGGGTACGCGAATCCAGGCGGCCGCCCTGGCTGGCCGGGCTGAAGTCATCCACGGTCGGGTCCTGCAGGTGGAAACCCTGGGTCTGTGCGTCGTAGCGCAGGCCGCTGCTGAGCTTGACCTTGCCCAGGTTGGTCGGGGTGCCACCGGCGGTGGCCAGGGCCAGGTCCATGCCCAGGTCGAGGCGCTCGCCCGCCGGCAGGCTCAGCTGCGGGTGGCTCATGGTCAGCGCGATCAGGCCGCCCAGTGCATCCTGGGTGCGCGGGAAGCTGCCATCCAGATACTGCTGCACGTCGCTGGCGCCAACCGCCAGTTCACGCCCGGAAATCGAGGGGGCCGCCTGCGCACCGATCGCGGCGGCGATCAGCACGGTGGACGCGGCAAGGCGGGTCATCAGGGAACGCAGGCGCATGGCGGTGGCCGGGGGGATGAATGAGGGCTACAGAGTAGCTTTGCACGCTGAATCGTGCGTGCATGCCGCTGCAACGGTTCAGTCCAGCGTTGGCTGCAGATGCGCCGACTGGATCTGCCAGCCCTGGCCATCGGTGCGCGGCTGCACGCGGTACCAGCCGTGGTAGCGGAACAGGCCCTCGCCGGTCGTGGCGCGGATGCGTACCGGCACCTCCAGCAGGCGTGACGGCTGCTGTTCGTCCCGTGGCACGGGCGGGTCGCTGTCCAGGCGCAGGTTGCGCACGTCCGGCAGCAGGCGCAGCGCAGCATCATCGGCACGGCGTGCATCGGGCGGGGCGATGGCCCACGCCGCTTCGATACCGGCCTTGTTGTGGTTGAGCAGGTCCAGCACGTAGCGGTTGAGCAGTCGCGCCGGCGTTTCGCCACCGGGCGCGACGGCCGCATACAGCGGATCGATGCCGAGCGTCGCCACGGCGGGTGCTTCGCCTGTCGAAGCGGGGTGGCCCGGGCCTGCCGTCGCCGCATCGGCGGAAGGGGCTGCGGCGGCATCACCAGGCGGGGTCGGGCTGGAACAGCCCAGCATGGACAACGACGCGATCAACAACAGGACACTGCGCATGTCTGCCTCCTCCCCGAGGCGACTTGGAGAACGGCAGTGTATCGGCAGCGCCGGGCTCAGCGCGATGCGGGCAGCTGTTCCAGCGCGTCCAGGGCCGGCAGCACCTGGGCTGCGATCGCCGCCAGCGCATGGCCGTCGGTGTCGGCATGGCGCTGCACGATGTCGCGCAGCAGCTGGGTCGCGACCACCAGGGTGGCGCGCTCGTCGCCGCTCAGCCCGGCCGTGCGCGGCGCGGTTTCCAGCAGGCGCATCAGGTCGCGGCTGGCGCGGTGTTCCAGTTCGATGGTGCAGCGCCCGGTGCACTGGTGCCCGTCCTTTTCGATCGGGGTCACCGAGATCCGGTAGCGGGTGGAGGGGCTGGCCATGAGGGTGTGCTCGCCTGGGTGTGGAGGGATGTGCCCACCATAGGCAAGGCGGCGACCGGCGGCGACGGCCGGGGCTGCACGCAGTGTTCCACCCGGTCCGTTCCCGACAGTGAAAAACGAGGTCCCGGCCAATGCTGGTGCGGCTGTCGGCGGGAATGCTGCGGGGCGGAAACGCTGTGTTGCGGTTTGCATGGGGGATGGCGCGGCCCCAAACAAAAACGGGACGGCCTGCGCCGTCCCGTCGGAAGATGCCGTTGGGCGCGCGCTTAGAGCGCGGCGTCCTTCAGCTTCTTCAGCGGGCGCACCTTCAGCTTGGTGGTGGCCGGCTTGGCAGCGAACCACTGCTCTTCCTTGGTGAACGGGTTGATGCCCTTGCGCTTCGGCTTGGCCGGCACGCTGACGGTCGAGATCTTCAGCAGGCCCGGCAGGGTGAAGGAGCCAGCGCCCTTCTTGTGCACCGAGGAAGCAACGGCGGTTTCAAGCGAGGCCAGCACCGCGCGTACGTCCTTGGCAACAACGCCGGACGCTTCCACGATGTGTGCAACCAGGCCCGACTTGGTCAGCACTTCCTTGATCGGCTTCGGAGCGGCCGGCTTGGCGGCAGCCTTCGTCGCGACTTTCTTCACTGCCTTTTTCGGGGCAGCCTTCTTAGCGGTCTTTGCCATGGTTTCCTGTTCCGTGAACGGTTGGTTGTGTGTCGGCGCCGAACCCCGTCGGCAAGCGCAATGTAGGGCAACTCTCGAGCGCCGCCAATAGCCCGGAGCGCTGAAAGTGCATGTTTTTTCATATCCAGGCCGATTCAGTACATGTCCGGAAGCGGGCAAACAGGCGGTGCGCTGCAGTGCGCAATAGGGGGTGCCGCTGCTGCGGAATGCGCGAAACCGCTGAAAACAAGGGAAAAATTCATTTCGCGCTGGCGAGGAAGTGTCCACCGGGCTGGCCCGGGACTGCGGCGTGCCCTGCGGCGGGGCGACGCAGGGCTAACGCGTGCCGTGCGAGGGTAGCCGTTCATCACCGCCACGCAGGAGCAACACATGGGAATCTCGCGACACGCCACCGCGCACTGGGAAGGGGACCTCAAGTCGGGCAAGGGCCAGTTGAACACGCCGCAGAGCGGGCTGCTGGACAAGACCCGCTACGGCTTCAACAGCCGCTTCGGCGATGAGAAAGGCACCAACCCGGAGGAGCTGATCGCCGCCGCGCACGCCGGCTGCTTCACCATGGCGCTGTCGGCCAAGCTGGGTGATGCCGGGTTTACACCGACCTCGCTGGATACCGAAGCCAAGGTCGACCTGTCGATGGAAGGTGGCCCGCAGCTGTCGCAGATCCGGCTGAAGGTGAAGGCGGTGGTGCCGGGCATCGATGCCGCGCAGTTCCGCGCGATCGCCGACGACGCCAAGCAGAACTGCCCGGTGTCCAAGGCGCTGAGCGCGGTGCCGATCAGCCTGGAAGCCGAGTTGGGCTGAGAAATCGCGGGCCGGGATAGCCACGGTAGTGCCGGCCGCTGGCCGGCAACCGCATGATGTCGAGGTCCAGGTAACAGCCGGCCAGCGGCCGGCTCTACCACCCCAGCGCAATCACCAGTCAATCGTTCCGGCAATCACCGTCTGCACCTGGCCGCCGGACCACACCTCGCCGGCCTCGTCCACGCGCAGCGTCAGCCGCGCATCGTGGCCAACCTCGCGACCCTGGCTGACTTCATACGCTTGGCGGCCGCGCGGCAGCACGCCACGCAGGTCCAGCCACGCGGCCAGCACGGCATTCGCCGCACCCGAGGCGGCATCCTCGAAGCGCCGCCCGTTGCCGACAAACGCGCGCACGGCCAGGTCGAAACCTTCGCTGCCCTCGCTGAAGGCGTAGGCGAACACGCCCATGCTGTCGGTGGATTCGGCCAGCGTGGCGATGGCATCCCAGTCCGGCTGCAGCGCACGCAGCGCGGCCTCGCTGGCCACCTGCACCACCCACCAGCTGCGGCCGCCCTGCATGCGTGCCGGCGGCAGTTCGCCCAGCGGCCAGCCCTTCAGCGCTGGCTGCAGGCGCGGATCCCCGGCCTGTGCGGTTTCGGCCAGCTGCGCGCGCGGGGTACGGATGGCGATGCGCTGCTGCGCGCCTTCACCGCTGACCTGCAGGGGCAGCATCCCTGCGATGCCGTCCTGCACCAGGACGCCCTCGACCGGCGCAGCCAGGCCGGCCTGCAGTACGGCATGGGCAGTGCCGACGCTGGGGTGGCCGGCGAACGGAACCTCCTTCTGCGGGCTGAACATGCGCAGCCGGTAGCTGCTGCCGGCGGCCTGAGGGGCGAACACGAAGGTGGTTTCCGGCAGCCGGGTCCAGCGAGCGATGGCCTGCATGGCCGCGTCGTCCAGGCCCTCGGCATCCAGCACCACGGCCAGCGGATTACCGGCGCCGGCGCGCGGCGAGAACACATCGAGCTGCAGGAAACGGCGGGTGGTCATAGGGGGGAACTCCAGAATCAGGCAGCGCGCAGCTTAGCGCGCCGTTGTAGAGCCGAGCCCATGCTCGGCTGTATCGGGGCGTGGGAAGAAGCAGCCGAGCGTGGGCTCGGCTCTACATCCAGCTGACCTGCCCGTCGATCACTGGCTGTACCTGGCCGCCGATCCACACCGTGCCTTCGGCATCGACGCGGACGTGGACGCGGCCGTCGCGGCCGACTTCGCGGCCCTGGCTGGCCACGTACGCACCGCCGCCGCCGGGCAGGGCGCCACGCGCGCGCAGCCAGGCGCCGATGAGCGCGTTGGCGCTGCCGGTCACCGGGTCCTCGGGCACGTTCACCGCATCCCCGGGGCAGAACGCGCGCACCACGCGGCTGTGCCCGGTGGCGGCTTCATCGGCGAACACCGCCACCCCGGTCGCGCCGGTGGCATTGGTCCAGTCGCGCAGGGCGGCCATGTCCGGGGCCAGGCTGCGCAAGGCGGCGGCATCGCGCAACGGCAGCAGCCACCAGCGCGGGCCGTTGTCCCACAGTTCGGGCGCGTGGCCGCTGGCGGCCAGGGCCTGCAGCGGTTCCGGCACCTGCCCGGGCGCTGTGGGCAGGTGGCGTGCCGGCGGGCTGGCCAGTTCGATGCTGGGCGCGTCGGCCGGGCCACTCACCCGCACCGGCAGCAGGCCGGCGGCGCATTGCTGGACCAGGGCGCCGCCGTCGCGCGGCGTGGCCAGGCCGCAGGTCACTGCCGCCCAGGCCGCGCCGACGCTGGGGTGGCCCGCAAACGGCAGCTCGCTGCCGGGGGTGAAGATGCGGATGTGGTAGTCGGCGCCGGGGGCGCTGGGGCGCAGGAAGAACACCGTCTCGGACAGGTTCAGCCAGGCCGCCAGCGCCTGCATGCGCCCGGCGGACAGCCCGTCGGCGCCCAGCACCACGCCCAGCGGGTTGCCGCTGCCGGGCTGGTGGGCGAAGACATCAAGCTGCAGGTAGCGGAAGGCGGCCATCGGCGGGTCCATTGGGCTTAGAATCGAAGGTTCCGCCCCCTCGGGCGGCTCCCCCACATTACACATAGCCTATCCATGTCAGCTTCCCCCCTTGTCGATCGTTGGATCGTACTGAAGTTCGGCGGCACCTCGGTGTCGCGTCGCCACCGCTGGGACACGATCGGGAAGCTGGCGAAAAAACGTGCGGAAGAGACCGGCTCGCGCGTGCTGGTGGTGGTCTCGGCACTGTCCGGGGTCACCAACGAACTGACTGCGATTGCCGATGGCGCGCCGGACAGCCGCGATCGCGTGGCCGCCCTGGTCGAACGCCATGAGGGCTTCCTGGCCGAGCTCGGCCTGGGCCGCGAGGTGCTGGGCGAACGCCTGGCCGCCCTGCAGGGGCTGCTGGATGACCCGCGCGCGGCCACCCGCCCGCTGGAATGGCAGGCTGAAGTGCTGGGTCAGGGCGAACTGCTGTCCTCGACCCTGGGCGCGGCCTACCTGCACGCCTCGGGCCTGGACATGGGCTGGATGGACGCCCGCCAGTGGCTGGACGCGATGCCGCCGCAGCCGAACCAGAGCGACTGGTCGCAGCGCCTGTCGGTGAACTGCCAGTGGCGCGCCGACGCGGAGTGGATGCAGCGCTTCCGCGCGCAGCCGACCCGCCTGCTGATCACCCAGGGCTTCATTTCCCGCCACGCCGACGGTGGCACCGCCATCCTCGGCCGCGGCGGTTCGGATACCTCGGCGGCGTACTTTGGTGCGCTGCTGGGCGCCAGCCGCGTGGAAATCTGGACCGACGTGCCGGGCATGTTCAGCGCCAACCCCAAGGACGTGCCGGACGCGCGCCTGCTGACCCGCCTGGACTATTACGAAGCGCAGGAAATCGCCACCACCGGCGCCAAGGTGCTGCACCCGCGCTCGATCAAGCCGTGCCGCGATGCCGGCGTGCCGATGGCCATCCTCGATACCGAGCGCCCGGAACTGCCGGGCACCAGCATCGACGGCAGCGCCGCACCGGTACCGGGCGTGAAGGCGATCAGCCGCCGCAACGGCATCGTGCTGGTGTCGATGGAAGGCATCGGCATGTGGCAGCAGGTGGGCTTCCTGGCCGATGTGTTCGGCCTGTTCAAGAAGCATGGCCTGTCGGTGGACCTGATCGGTTCGGCCGAGACCAACGTCACCGTGTCGCTGGACCCGTCCGAGAACCTGGTCAACACCGATGTGCTGGCCGCGCTGTCGGCCGACCTGTCGCAGATCTGCAAGGTGAAGGTGATCGTGCCCTGCGCGGCCATCACCCTGGTCGGCCGTGGCATGCGTTCGCTGCTGCACAAGCTGTCGGACGTGTGGGCCACCTTCGGCCGCGAGCGCGTGCACATGATCTCGCAGTCGTCCAACGACCTGAACCTGACCTTCGTCATCGACGAAGCCGATGCCGATGGCCTGCTGCCGATCCTGCATGCCGAGCTGATCGACAGCGGCGCGATGCCGGTGGAAGAGACCGAAGTGTTCGGCCCGCGCTGGCGCGAGATCGCCGGCACCGTGCGCCCGCGCGGCACGCCGTGGTGGCGTGGCCAGCGTGCGCACCTGCTGCAGCTGGCCGACGCCGGTACGCCGCGCTACGTCTACCACCTGCCGACCGTACGAGCCCGCGCCCGCGCGCTGGCCGCGATCAAGCCGATCGACCAGCGCTACTACGCGATCAAGGCCAACAGCCACCCGGCCATCCTTGAGCTGCTGGAAGCCGAAGGCTTCGGCCTGGAATGCGTTTCGCACGGCGAGCTGAAGCACGTGTTCCAACACCTGCCCGAGCTGTCGCCCAAGCGCGTGCTGTTCACCCCCAGCTTCTGCCCGCGCGAAGAGTACGAAGCCGGTTTCGCGCTCGGTGTCACCGTCACCGTGGACAACCTGGAAGCGCTGCAGCGCTGGCCGGACCTGTTCCGCAACCGCGAAATCTGGCTGCGCGTCGACCTGGGCCGTGGCGAAGGCCACCACGCCAAGGTCCGCACCGGCGGCAAGGATTCCAAATTCGGCCTGCCGATGGCGCGCGTGGATGAGTTCGTGCGCACCGCCACGGACCTGGGTACCCGCGTGGTCGGCCTGCACGCGCACCTGGGCAGCGGCGTGGAAACCGCGCAGCACTGGCGCCTGATGTGCGATGAGCTGGCCGGTTTCGCCCGCCGCATCGGCAGCGTGCAGACCATCGACATCGGTGGCGGCCTGCCGATTCCGTATAGCGACGAAGACGAGCCGTTCGACCTGGATGCCTGGGCCGAGGGCCTGGCCGAAGTGAAGGCGCTGCACCCGGCGTTCCGCCTGGCGATCGAGCCGGGCCGCTACCTGGTGGCCGAATCGGGCGTGCTGCTGACCCATGCCACCCAGGTGGTGGAAAAGGACGGCGTGCGCCGCGTCGGCCTGGATGCCGGCATGAACACCCTGATGCGCCCGGCGCTGTATGACGCCTGGCATGACATCGAGAACCTCAGCCGCCAGGGCGGCTATGCCGAGGCGGCGTTCGATGTGGTCGGCCCGATCTGCGAATCCAGCGATGTGTTCGGCAAGCGCCGCAAGCTGCCGGTGTCCACTGCGCCGGACGATGTGATGCTGATCGCCGACGCCGGTGCCTACGGCTATGTGATGTCCAACACCTACAACCAGCGGGCGATGCCGCGCGAAGACGTGATCGAGTGATCACCACCCGCGCCCTGCACCCGCCCACCGACACGCCCCGCGCCCGCGCGCGGGCCCGTGCCTGACCGGAAACACCATGACTGCTTTCGACAAACACCAGGTTTCCCGCTTCCGCTTCGTCCGCTGCGAATTCGCTGCGGATACCGGCGTGGCCAAGCTGGTCTACGCCTTCGATGACGGCCCGGAGATGGTGGAAACCATTACCGTGCCCGGCGCCCCGTTCGTACTGGACGACGCGCGTGCCGCCGCGGTGCAGCGCGCACTGCAGCTGCTGCACCTGATTGCCGGTGTCAGCTACTACAAGGCGGGCGTGCCGGAAACGGTCAGCATCGACAGCTATGCCATCGATGCCGATACCGCAGCGCTGGTGGAGACGGTCTACCTCAACGGCCTGGGCGAGTTCGCCTACCGCAACGGCCTGAACCTGCGCGGGCGCTTCCGCCTGCCGGTACAGGGCGAAGCGGTGCAGGCGCCGGTGCTCGGCCTGCAGCCGCATGCGCTGGTGGCCATCGGCGGCGGCAAGGATTCGCTGGTGAGCATCGAAGCGCTGCGCCGTGCCGGCGTGGACGAGACGGTGACCTGGATCGGTGGTTCGCAGCTGATCCGCGCCTGCGCCGAGCGCACCGGCCTGCCGACCCTCAACCTGGGCCGCGCGCTGGCGCCGGAACTGTTCGAGCTCAACCGCCAGGGCGCCTGGAACGGCCATATCCCGGTCACCGCGGTGAACTCGGCGATCATGGTGCTGGCCGCGCTGCTGCAGGGCGTGGACCAGGTGGTGTTCTCCAACGAGCGTTCGGCCAGCTACGGCAGCCAGATTCCGGGCACCGGCGAAGTGAACCACCAGTGGTCCAAGGGCTGGGCATTCGAGCAGGCGTTCGGCAACCACGTGCAGAAGCAGGTGGCCGCCGATCTGCAGTACTACTCGCTGCTGCGCCCGATGTCCGAGCTGGCGGTGGCCCGCCAGTTCGCCAAGAGCGATTTCTACGACGCGCATTTCTCCAGCTGCAACCGCAATTTCCACATCCTGGGCGAGCGTCCGGTGAACCGCTGGTGCGGTGTCTGCCCGAAGTGCCATTTCGTGTTCCTGGCGCTGGCCCCGTTCATGCCCAAGACCCGCCTGGTGCGCATCTTCGGCCGCAACCTGCTGGACGATGCCGCGCAGGCCGGTGGTTTCGATGCACTGCTGGAGTTCCAGGACCACAAGCCGTTCGAATGCGTGGGCGAAGGCCGTGAATCGCGTGCGGCGATGGCGACCCTGGCGCAGCGCCCGGAATGGAAGGAAGACGTGCTGGTAAAGCGCTTCTGCAACGAGATCCAGCCGCAGCTGGACGCCGCTGAACTGGAACTGGCACCGCTGCTGCAGCTGCAGGGCGAGCACCGCATTCCGGCTGCGCTGTGGGAACGTGTGCGTGAAGATTTCGCAGCTTGAAGGCAAGCGCGTTGCGCTGTGGGGCTGGGGGCGTGAGGGCCGCGCGGCGTTCGCCGTGTTGCGCGCGCGCCTGCCTGCGCTGGCCCTGAGCCTGTTCTGCCCGGCCGCCGAGGCCGAGGCAGCACGTGCGGAAACGCAGGGGCTGCTGGACGTGCGTGGCGAGCCCACTGCCGAGGCGCTGGCCGCCTTCGATGTGGTGATCAAGTCGCCCGGCATCAGTCCTTACCAGCCGATCGCACTGGCGGCGGCGGGGCAGGGCACGGCCTTCATCGGCGGCACCGCGCTGTGGTTTGCCGAACACGCCGGTGCCGATGGCATCGTGCACGACACCGTGTGCGTGACCGGCACCAAGGGCAAGAGCACCACCACCGCACTGGTGGCGCATCTGCTGCGCGCGGCCGGCCACCGCACCGGCCTGGTCGGCAATATCGGCCTGCCGCTGCTGGAGGTGCTGGACCCGCAGCCCGCGCCCGCGTTCTGGGCGGTGGAACTGTCCAGCTACCAGACCGGTGAAGTGGCGCGCAGTGGCGCCCGCCCGCAGGTAGCGGTGGTGCTCAACCTGTTCCCCGAACACCTGGACTGGCACGGCAGCGAACAGCGCTACATCGAAGACAAGCTGCGGCTGGTGACCGAGGCCGCGCCGCGGATTGCCGTGCTCAATGCCGCCGATCCGCATCTGGCCGCGCTCTCGTTGCCGGACAGCGAGGTGATCTGGTTCAACCAGCCGCAGGGCTGGCACATGCGCGGTGACATCGTGCATCGCGGCGAACAGGCCGTGTTCGATACCCGCAACACGCCGCTGCCGGGCCGCCACAACCGTGGCAACCTGTGCGCGGTGCTGGCCGCGCTGGAAGCGCTGGGCCTGGACGCGGTGGCGCTGGCACCGGCGGTGCAGGATTTCCGGCCCCTGCCGAACCGCCTGCAGCGCATCGGCGTGGCCGAAGGCCTGACCTACGTCAACGATTCGATCAGCACCACGCCGCACGCCAGCCTGGCCGCGCTGGAATGCTTTGCCGGCCAGCGCATCGCGCTGCTGGTGGGCGGCCACGACCGTGGCCTGGACTGGACCGGTTTCATGCAGCACATGGCGCACGACGAGCCGCCGGTGGAGATCGTCACGATGAGCAGCAACGGCCCGCGCATCCACGCGATGCTGCAGCCGCTGGCCGATGCCGGACGTTTCGGCCTGCACGCGGCGGGCGATCTGCCCGAGGCGATGGCGCTGGCGTGTACGGCGCTGGGTGCTCAGGGCGGGGTGGTGCTGTTGTCGCCGGGCGCGCCGAGTTTTGGTGCCTACCGCGATTACGTGGCCCGCGGCCGTCACTTTGCCGAACTGGCCGGGTTCGATCCGGACAGCATCAGCGCGATTCCGGGCCTGGGCATCGGGTAGTGCTGGCCGCTGGCCGGCAATCCGCGGCGCCGCATCCACGCATGGCGTGGATCTACTGCAGAAATCAGGGCATCGGGTAGTGCCGGCCGCTGGCCGGCAATCCGCGGCGCCGCATCCACGCATGGCGTGGATCTACTGCAGAAATCAGGGCATCGGGTAGTGCCGGCCGCTGGCCGGCAATCCGCGGCACCGCATCCACGCATGGCGTGGCTCTGCTGAAGGGGCGAGTTACCATCGGCGCATTCCCGGACGGATTCGAGAAGCCTGCATGTGCACCTTCATCACCCTGTTCCTGCCCACCTCGTTTGCGCACGTTGAAGCCGCCGCGATCATGAAGCGCAGCGGCCGGAGCTTGTTCGCCCAGGCATCGCCCAGCCTGCAGGCGGCGGTTGGGCCCGGCTGGCAGCCGTGGCTGAGCGCCGCGCACTGCGATTGCGGCACGGCCCTGGCGTCGGCACGCACGGAGCCGGAATGGAAGGGCGATGCCGAGCGCTGGCGGAAAAAAGGCTGGAGCGAGGCGAAGATCGCCCGCGCCTTGGCCGAGCAGTTGGCGCATTTCGAGCAGGAGCGGCAGGCACGCCAGAGCGAAGGCCTGGGTGATGCCGGCCAGTGGCTGCAGCGCATCGACGCGCTGCTGCAGGCCGGTGCGGCGCGCATCGGCCTGCTGGTGCGTGACTACGACGGTGCGGTGAGTGCCCAGCAGCCGAACCCGCCGGAACATCATTGGTCGCGGGATCAGCTGGCCGCCGCGGATCTGCTGGCGCTCGCGCCGGGCACGTTGCATTGGATCGAGCGCGGGTGAGAGCGCCCTCCACGCATGGCGTGGATCTACTCCTGATCGATGAACGCGTAATCGCCGTCAATGAGCTGCTGCAGGTAGGCATCGAAGCTGGGCGCGATGACCGCATAGCTGTCCGGATCATGCAGGTAGCGCACCACCTGGCCGACGGTACCACCCGGTGCCGGGTCGAAATCCAGGTACAGCATCGAGGTGCCGCCGTTGTTCATGCAGTGCGAGAAACACAGGCGACGGTTCATCGGCAGGTCGCCATCGATGCCATCGCCCAGGATCTCCGGCTCGTCATCCAGCCACTCCTCGTAGATGGAGCGGATGCTGTCGTCCCACTGCTGCTGGTCTTCGAAAATCTGCGCGACCGAGCGCAGGTAGTACGGGTAGCCGCCGTCCTCGACATCCGAACCCAGCACGTAGACCACCACTTCGCCACCGGGATACTCACGGAAGTGCGTGCCATCCACCCGCGACAGCAGGGCCAGCAGGCTGTCGGGCACCTGCGGCCACTGCGTGCGCAGGCGCTGCAGGTCTTCGGCGCTGGCGCCCTGGACATGTGCCCACTGCGCAGCGTCCTCGGCAGGCAGGCGCGGGACAAGGCCGGAAAGAAAGCGATCAACAAGGTTCATGTAAAAGAGGGGCGGAGGGGATCAGGTCGTATCCAACCACACCTGCGTCACGTCGCCAATGCAGAATGCGACGCGGGAGGGTGTTCTGCGACGTGATCCCCTCCATTCCCTTTTCAGTGGAGCAGTCACATGAACCGATGGCGTTGTGGCGTGGCGATGGTGCTGGGGCTGGCGGCGATGCCGGCCTGGGCGGCGATGAAGACCCAGCCGGTGGAATGGAAGCACCAGGGCACGACCTTCAGTGGCGTGCTGGTCTATGACGACGGCGACAACGACAAGCGCCCGGGCCTGGTGATGGTGCCCAACTGGAAGGGCGTGAACGAATCGGCCATCGAGAAGGCCAAGCAGCTGGCCGGCGATGACTACGTGGTGCTGGTGGCCGATGTGTACGGCAAGGGCGTGCGGCCGAAGACCGATGCCGAGGCTGGCCCGGTGGCGACCAAGCTGCGCAATGACCGGCCGCTGCTGCGGGCGCGCGCGCTGGAGGCGGTGAACGTGCTCAAGGCCCAGGCCGGCAAGGCGCCGCTGGATGCCAGCCGGATCGGTGCGGTGGGCTTCTGCTTCGGCGGCACCACGGTGCTGGAACTGGCCCGTGCCGGTGCGCCGCTGGCGGGCGTGGTCAGCCTGCACGGTGGGCTGGGTTCGCCGCTGCCGGCACAGGCCGGTGGCAGCCATCCCTCGGTGCTGGTGCTCAACGGCGCCGACGACAAGAGCGTGACCGCCGAAGACATCGGCAGCTTCCAGAAGGAAATGGACGCGGCCAAGGTCGACTGGGAGTTCACCAACTACAGCGGCGCAGTGCACTGCTTTGCTGAGCGCGATGCCAACAATCCGCCGGGCTGCCAGTACAACGAACGGGCGGCCAAGCGCGCATGGAAGGCGCTGGATGAGTTCTTCGAGGAGCGCTTCCGGTAATCAAAGGCGTGCCGACCAACGGTCGGCACCCACCAATGCTTCTGTGCCGACCAACGGTCGGCACCCACCAATGCTTCTGTGCCGACCAACGGTCGGCACCCACAGGAAGAGGTAGGTGCCGACCGTTGGTCGGCACCCACAGGAAGAGGTAAGTGCCGACCGTTGGTCGGCACACCTTCACCCATCAATGCGAGCGCTGCACCGCGTAACGGGCCAGGCCGCGCAGGGCCGCCACGGCATCGTTGTCGCCCAGGCCGTCAAGCGCGCGCTCGGCGGCTTCGGCGTATTCCTCGGCACGGCGGCGGCTGTAGTCCAGGCCGCCGGTGGCGCGGATGGCGGCCAGCACTTCCGGCATGGCCGAGGCGTCGCCGTCCTGCACGATGCTGCGCAGGCGCTCGCGGGTGGCGTCGTCCGAATGGGCCATGGCGTGGATCAGCGGCAGGGTCGCTTTGCCTTCGGCCAGGTCGTCGCCCAGGTTCTTGCCCAGTTCCTCGGCGTTGGCCGAGTAATCCAGCACGTCGTCGGCAATCTGGAAGGCATAGCCCAGGTGCATGCCGTAGTCGTACAGGGCCTGCTGGGTGGCTTCGTCCACGCCGCTGGCCAGCGCGCCCAGGCGGGTGCCGGCGGCGAACAGCACCGCGGTCTTGCGCTCGATCACGCGCAGGTAGGCGGCTTCGTCGGTGTCCGGGTTGTGCACGTGCAGCAGCTGCAGCACTTCGCCTTCGGCGATGCGGTTGGTGGTATCGGCCAGGATCTGCATGACCGGCATGCGGTCCAGTTCCACCATCAGCTGGAAGCTGCGCGAATACAGGAAGTCACCCACCAGCACGCTCGGCGCGTTGCCCCACAGGGCATTGGCGGTGCTGCGGCCGCGCCGCAGGCTCGATTCGTCCACCACGTCGTCGTGCAGCAGGGTGGAGGTGTGGATGAACTCGATGATCGCCGCCAGCTGGTGGTGCTCCGGGCCGGCCGTGCCGACCGCGTGGCCGGCCAGCATCACCAGCATCGGCCGCAGGCGCTTGCCGCCGGCGGAAATGATGTGGTCGGCGATCTGGTTGATCAGTACGACATCCGAGGACAGCCGGTGCCGGATCAGGGCATCGACGGCGGCCATGTCGGCCGCAGCAAGCGACTGGATCTGGGGCAGGCCCAGGGCGGGACGGGTGTCTTCGGTGATGGTCATGCGATCAGGCTTTCAGGCTCACCGCCAATTATAGGGGCTGGCCGTGAAATCGGGCGGAAACCGGCCCATCCGGCCTTTTCGCAGGGCGTTGGCCGGCCTGGCGGCGTGAATACGTATGCAGGCAGCGCCATGCCCGGGAAGCCGCCGCTAAGCTTGCCGGAGTTGGTTTTCGGCCCGCTTCCGGTGGGTCCCGCATGCCCGGAGGGGGGCTGTCGATGTCGCACAATCCATGGTGGCGCGGAGCCGTCATCTACCAGATCTACCCGCGCAGCTACCTCGACGCCAGCGGCGACGGGGTGGGCGACCTGCCGGGCATCATCGAGCGGCTGGACCACATCGCGGCGCTGGGCGCCGATGCGATCTGGATCTCGCCGTTCTTCAAATCGCCGATGGCCGATTTCGGCTATGACATCGCCGACTACCGCGATGTCGACCCGCTGTTTGGCAGCCTGGAGGACTTCGACCGCCTGCTGGCCAAGGCGCATGGCCTGGGCCTGAAAGTGATGATCGACCAGGTGCTCAGCCACACCTCGCTCGAGCATGCCTGGTTCCGCGAGAGCCGCCAGGACCGGACCAACCCCAAGGCCGGCTGGTACGTGTGGGCCGACCCGCGCGAGGACGGCACCCCGCCCAACAACTGGCTGTCGCTGTTCGGCGGCGGCGCCTGGCAGTGGGAGCCGCGCCGCGAGCAGTACTACCTGCACAACTTCCTGGTCGACCAGCCGGACCTGAACTTCCACAACCCGGACGTGCAGCAGGCCACGCTGGACAACGTGCGGTTCTGGCTCGACCGCGGCGTGGACGGCTTCCGCCTGGACGCCATCAACTTCTGCTTCCACGACGCGCAGCTGCGCGACAACCCGCCCAAGCCGGCGGACAAGCGCGTGGGCCGCGGCTTCAGCCCGGACAATCCGTACGCGTACCAGTACCACTACTACAACAACACCCAGCCGGAGAACCTGCCGTTCCTGGAGCAGCTGCGTGCGCTGCTGGACGAGTACCCGGGCGCGGTGAGCCTGGGCGAGATCTCCTCGGAGGACTCGCTGGCCACCACCGCCGAGTACACCCAGGACGGCCGCCTGCACATGGGCTACAGCTTCGAGCTGCTGGTGGACGACTACAGCGCGGCCTACATCCGCGACACGGTCTCCCGCCTGGAAGCGGTGATGACCGAAGGCTGGCCGTGCTGGGCGGTGTCCAACCATGACGTCGAACGGGCGGTGAGCCGCTGGGGTGGCCGTCCGTCCGACCCGCGCCTGGCCCGCATGCTGGTGGCGATGCTGTGCTCGCTGCGCGGTTCGGTCTGCCTGTACCAGGGGGAAGAGCTGGGCCTGGCCGAGGCGGAAGTCGCCTTCGAGGACCTGCAGGACCCCTACGGCATCACCTTCTGGCCGAACTTCAAGGGCCGTGATGGCTGCCGCACGCCGATGCCGTGGACCGACGCCCCGCTGGCCGGCTTCACCACCGGCAAGCCCTGGCTGCCGATCCCGGCCGAGCACCGGGCGGCGGCGGTGGCCGTGCAGGCGGCCGACCCGGGTTCGGTCCTGGCGGCCTTCCGCGGCTTCCTCGCCTGGCGGCGGACCCAGCCGGCCCTGCAGCACGGCGACATCCGTTTCCTGGACAGTGCCGAGCCAGTGCTGCTGTTCGAGCGTATGCTTGCAGATGAAACCCTCCTGCTGGCCTTCAACCTGTCGGCCGAGGCGGTGAGCCATCCGCTGCCGCCGGGCAACTGGCAGCAGGTGGCGGTGCCGGGCCCGGATGCGGGCACGGTGCAGGGCAATGAACTCCAGCTGCCGCCGCGTGCGGTGTATTGCGCACGACGCAGCTGACCGATTTCTCCGGTGGCGGTACTTGCGGGGACGGGGCCGAAGCGCCCCGTCCCTTTTTTGTGGGTCGCTGTTGGCCGTCACTTTCCAACTATTGGAATGGAAACGGCCGGGGTGGGCGTGGACACTGGTGGCCCCTCTCCGTGGTGGACCTTCGATGCATGGCTTCTCTTCGCTGCTGCGCCTGTTGGCATTGGCGGTGGCGCTGTCCATTGCCCACCCCGCCTGCGCCACTCCCATCGTGATCGTGGGCCCCGCGCTGGAGGATGCCTTTGAGGGTTCTGACGTGGTGCTTGGCCTGAAACAGTTGCTCGGCTCGGAGTACGCGGCGTTCCGGCGCAACTTCGATGAGTCGGCGGTGCCGGTGCCGCTCAAGAGTGGTGGCTTGATGCTGGTCGGGTGGCGGCTGGGCTTTCCTGATTCCTACGGTGCGGTGGTGGTGCTGCATCCAGACGGAAGCCTGGACGCGGCCTACTACAACGCGGGTCAGTGCGCCCCGCGCCGCTTCTCGAACGCAGACCAGCCCCACCATCCGGCGCTGCGGGCCTGGGCGAGGCAATACGTTGGCTGCATCGCACAGACCGCCGGGCTGCTGATCGATTTCTCCGGTGGCAGTACTTGCGGGGACGGGGCCGGCGCGCCCCGTCCCTTTTTTTCCGGTACTGTCGCCTGAACGCGATGCTGGACGCTTCTGCTTCGGCACATGCCGCCTGTTACAGCGGCCGCGTAGCGGCAGAAGGATGGGCGGCAGCGAGGGTCTGCAGCATCGCGAACTTGGCAGGATGCGCCTGCGCGAAGTACTGCGTGGCGGCGGGGTCAAGCTTGCCTTCTTCGTAGGCCCAGCCAAGCAGGTACTCCCGGGCATGCGGGCCAAGCCTGAGTTCTTCCGGCACCAGGAGCTGCACCGATAGGGAGTTCGGCAGCGCATGCCTCAGCAGATACTGGGCACTGAGCCGGGCAAGCCACTCTGTATCCTCTGCAGACAGGTGTTCAAGCGTCCATACGTCCTGCGACCGGGCCAATGCGGAGACTTCAGCCAATGCGATGAGTTCGTTGGACAGCCACTGGTTTGCGAGGGTGGCGCGTAGATCGGCCCGGGGCAGTGACCTGAGCAGTGCACCAAGACCTTCTGCCGTGCCTGCAAAGAAAACCAGTACGTAATTGAGCAGATACGCCGCGCTCTGGCCAAGCGCGGTGCGGCCCGGCTGCCCGGCCTGGATGGCCAGTGCGCATTCCAGCAGCGGTAGCAACCGGGCCTTGTCATGCCACAGCCGGTGTACTTCGCTGGCATCACGATGAAGTGCCATCAGGGTCTTCTGCAGAATCTGGTTCGGGGCATTCATCGGGCTTCTTGTTGTTCTGGACGACACGCTTGAAGATGGTAATGCACGGTGGCCGGCGGTCTTCAAGCCACTGATCCTGATGGCCCTCCCTGCATGGTGGATTTCCGATGCGTTCCTTTGATTCCTGGTTGCGTGTATTGGCACTGGCGGTGGCGCTGTCCATTGCCCACCCCGCCTGCGCCATGCCCATCATGATCGTGGGCCCCGCGCTTGAGGATGCCTTCGAGGGCTCTGACGTGGTGCCTGGCCTGAAGCAGTTGCTCGGACCGGAGTACGCGGCGTTCCGGCGCAACTTCGATGAGTCGGCGGTGCCGGTGCCGCTCAAGGATGGAGGGCTGCTGCTGGACGGGTGGCGCTTGGGTTTCCCTGTACACCATGCCGCGGCGGTCCTGGTCCATCCCGATGGCGCCCTGCATGCGGCGTATTACAACGCGGAAGACCGAGCGGTGCGTTACTTCTCCACGACAGGTGAACTGCAGCACCGCGTCCTGCTGGTCTGGGCCAGGCGATTCGACCTGCCGCGTGTCCATTTGAGTTCCACCAGTGGTTCCCCGGAAGAGGGCGCCTGAGTCCTGACGAGAGAGAGGTTGTGCCATGTGGGAACTGCTGGGGCAGATCATTACCGTGGCCCTGAACAATGTTGGCCATGCCCTTGGCCGATACAGCGGGCGCATCCTGCTGGTGATGATGCTGGTCATCGCGATCAGCTGCGCTGTGCTGATCTCATGATGTTCTGCCGGGTGCATCCACGCATGGCGTGGATCTACTGATCTGGTAGATCCACGCCATGCGTGGATGCATTCAGTAGATCCACGCCATGCGTGGATGCATTCAGTAGTTCCACGCCATGTGTGGATGCATTCAGTAGATCCACGCCATGCGTGGATGCATTCAGTAGATCCACGCCATGCGTGGATGCATTCAGTAGATCCACGCCATGCGTGGACGCATTCAGTAGATCCACGCCATGCGTGGATGCATTCAGTAGATCCACGCCATGCGTGGATGCGATACCGGGCGCGGTGTCCACGCGCAAAAAGAAAACCCGCTGCGTGTGCAGCGGGTTTCCGGTCCTGCTCCCCTTGTGTGTCGCCGGGCATGGCCCGGCGCTACCGGTGGGTTGCCGGCCAGCGGCCGGCACTACCGATCGTGGTCAGAACTTGTAGTTCACGCCCAGCACGTAGGTGCGGCCCCACTCGATGTATTCCAGCGGGCGGTCCGTGGTGCCGGCGTAGGTGCGGTACGGCTCGTTGGTCAGGTTGCTTCCCTGCAGCAGCAGGGTCAGGCCACGCATGGCGCTGCTGTCGCTGAAGGTGTAGCTGATCTGCGCATCGGTCACGTTCTCGCCCACCACGTAACGCAGCGTGCGGTTGCCGTTGAAGTTGCCGATCTCACCGATGAAGTCCGAACGACGGCGCTGGCTCACGCGCGCTTCGAAGCCGTTGCGCTCGAAGTAGGCGGTGAAGTTGTACACGCGCTCGGACAGGCCGGGCAGGCTGATCGGATCCGAACCCACGCTGGAGGCGCTTTCCGGGTCGAGGATCTTGATGTCGCTCTTGTTGAAGGTGGCACTGGCCTGCACGCCGAAGCCACGCAGGCTGTCGGTCAGCATGTCCAGCGGGAACGATGCAGTCAGTTCCAGGCCCTTCAGCGTGCCGCCCTTGCCGTTTTCCGGGGTGGAGAACGTGCCGGTGGTCAGCACCGGTGCGGTCATGCCCGGCGGCGGCACGTAGCTGCCCAGCAGGTCGGTGAAGTCGTAGTCGTCCACCGACTGGGTGTAGACGTAGCTCTTCAGGTCCTTGTAGAAGATCGCGGCGGCCACGTAGGCCTTTTCACCGAAGTACTTCTCGTAGGACAGGTCCAGCGCGGTGGCACGCCACGGATCCAGCAGCGGGTTGCCGCCGCTGCCGCCGGGCTTGCCGGTGGCGGTATCCACGCCGAACTCCAGGCCGGCACGCATCTGGTCCACGCGCGGGCGCGCGACCTGCTTGGCCGCGGCGAAGCGCAGCGTCTGCTGGTGCGGGAACATGAAAGCCAGGTTCAAGCTCGGCAGCCAGTCGTTGTAGGTCTTGCCGTTGGAGTACGGCTGGATGTTGCTGCCGGCCGGCTGCGAGCTGTCCCAGTAGCGCGAATCCGAGCTCTGGTCGGTGTGCTGCATCTGCACGCCGATGTTGCCGCGCACACCCACCTCACCGATGTCGGTGTTGATGTTCAGGCGCGCCCAGGCGGTGGTGATCTTTTCCTGCACCACCCACGACTTCGGGATCAGGTAGTCGAGGTTGTCGACCGGGTTGAAGGTCATGTAGCGGCCCACGGCCGCCGGCACGTTCCAGGCCGGGATGTAGCCGATGCCGGCAAAGCCCAGGTTGACCGGCGAATACTGCAGGTCCGGGGCGATGTTGGCATCGCCCTGCGCACCCAGCAGGATGTTGCCTTCGGACTGGGTCTTGGTCTTGCGGCGGTCGGCGTAGTTCACGCCGATGTCCACGTCCGGTGCCCACGAAGCGATGGCCTCGGGCAGGGCGATGGTCGCGGCCAGCTTGGCACCCTTCAGGCGGTCTTCCACCTGCGGCACCTTGCCGTAGCCGGAGCCATAGATGGTGTTGGTCAGGAACAGCGCATTGGGATCGGAGTAATCCAGGCCCGGGCTGATCTGCGAGAACCCGTTCGGGCGGATCTGCAGGCCGATGGTGTCCAGCTGCGGCATCGGGGTCAGCTGCAGGTTGTTTTCCAGGTTCAGCTCATCGCGCGTGGCCTTGGAGTAGTTCACGTCGGCGACCAGCTTGACGCTGCCGAAGGTGAACTCGTTGTTCCAGCCGAACGCATCGATCTTGTCCTTGCGCTTGTTGTACATGCCGCGCACCAGCGGGTAAACGCCGCTGGCGGTGCCACCGGTGAAGGTGCCATCGGCATTGACCTGCGGGTTGCTGATCAGCAGGCCCGGGGTATAGCCACCATTGAAGTTGCTCAGGTTGAGCTCGAACTGGTTGGCGGTGTCGATCTGCTCGGCTTCGGTGTGGAACGCATCGAAGGTGCTGGTCCAGGCGTTGTTCGGCCGGAACTGGATGGTGGCCATCACGCCGTCGCGCTTGTTGTTGCCGGTACGGCGCAGCGCCTTGATGCCATCGGAGAAGTACGTGCCTGCGGCCACGCCCGGGCGGTTGCCGTTGGTGGTCTGCTCGGTGGTCCACGGCTCGTACAGGCCGACCTGGTTTTCCTGGATCGGGTTGTCGCTGTGCGCGTAGCCGATCGAGATGCCCAGGGTCTTGTCGAAGAACTGGTCGATGTAGCTGGCGCTGAAGCGGTTGCCGAATTCATCGACATTGGCGGCTTCGCCGAGCGAACTCTTCTGCAGGCGGCCGCTGACGGCGATCACGCGGTCGGGGAAGCTGAGCGGGCGCACGGTCTGCATGTCGATGGTGCCCGACAGGCCCTGGCCGACCAGGGCGGCGTCCGGGGTCTTGTAGACGGTCACGCCGTTCACCAGTTCCGAGGGGTACTGGTCGAACTCGACGCTGCGGTTGTCGCCGGTGCTGACCACTTCACGCCCGTTGAGCAGGGTGGTGGCGAAGTCGGGCGACAGGCCGCGCACGCTGATGACCTGGGCACGGCCGGCCACGCGCTGGGCGGCCAGGCCGGGCAGGCGGCCCAGCGATTCGGCGATGCTGACATCCGGCAGCTTGCCGATGTCTTCGGCCGAGATCGCTTCGACCACCGAGGTGGCGTCCTGCTTGATCGCAATGGCGTTTTCGATGCCGCGGCGGATGCCGGTGACCTGTACGGTGTCCAGGTTGGTGGCGGACGTACCGGTGGCGGTTTCGGTGGACTGCGTGGATTGCGCCGACGCCAGCGACGGCACCAGTGCAACGGCCAGCGCCAGACTCAGCGCGGTGCGCGTGTGGTTCAACATTTTCCCCTCCCAGGCAATGTTGTAGAGCATCTTGTGGTCGTCCCGGCGGTGCCGTGGACGTGCGACGCGGTGGCCGCTGTCGTCGCCGCTATGGTAGGCAGCGGCTTCTCCGCGGGAATCACCCTGCATACGTATTCAATGGCTTTCGCAGCGTTGTAATCGATTCCAGTGTCCGTATCCCGGCGCTCCGCGCCGCCGCCCGAGCGTGGGCTCGGGCGCTACCGTGTAGAGCCGAGCCCATGCTTGGCTGCATTTCCATCGGCCCGTCATTCAGAGCGGGGTGAACCGGATCGCCTGGCCACCGCCCGGTGCCAGCACCAGGGTCAGGGCATCGGCGCTGGTCACCTCGCGGGTCTCGCGCTTGAACGCGAACGGATTGCTGCGGAAATCCGCACCGTTGCCGTCGCGGTAGATCTCGGCGCGGTAGCGCACGCCCGGTTCCAGAAAGCCCAGCGACACCGGCAGCACGCGGCCGTGTTCATCGGTGATGCTGCCCAGGAACCAGTCACGGCTGTTGCGGTCGCGGCGCACGATCGTCACGTAGTCGCCCACTTCGCCGTCCAGCACGCGGCTCTGCTCCCAGTCCACCGCCACGTCCTCGATGAAGCGGAACGCTTCGCGGTGCTGCAGGTAGTGCTCGGGCAGGTCGGCGGCCATCTGGATCGGGCTGTACAGCACCACGTACAGCGCCAGCTGGCGGGCCAGCGTGCTGGGAATGGCCTGGCCGTGGCGGCCCTTCAGGCTGAGGATGCCGGGCGTGTAGTCGAACGGGCCGGCCAGCATGCGGGTGAACACCAGGTTGACCTCGTGCTCGGGCGGGTTCGGCGGCTGGCCCCAGGCGTTGTACTCCATGCCGCGCGCGCCTTCGCGCGAGATCCAGTTGGGGTAGGTGCGGCGCAGGCCGGTGTCCTTGATCGGCTCGTGCGGATTCACCGACAGGTGCCGGCGCGCGGCTTCCTGCACCACCTTCAGGTGGTGGCGGGCCATGAACTGGCCGTCATGCCACTCGCGCCAGAGCGGGCCGCCGGCCGGATTGCGGCGGTCGACCTGGCCGTCATCGCAGACGTAGCCGGTCTTGAACTGGTCCACGCCCAGCCGCGCATACAGGTCCAGCGCGGCGCCCAGCTGGTCTTCGTAGTGCTCGATGGCGCAGCCGGTTTCGTGGTGGCCGATCAGGTGCACGCCCTTCTTCAGGCCGTACGCGGACAGCGCCTCGATATCGAAGTCCGGCGTGGCGCGGGTGAAATCGAAGTCGTAACCGTTGCCCACCCACATGCCGTCCCAGCCGGGGTTCCAGCCTTCCACCAGCACGCCGCGGAAGCCATGTGCGGCGGCAAAGTCGATCACCTTCTTCGTCTTCGTGGTGGTGGCGGCGTGCTTCGGGCCGGTCGCCCAGCTTTCGTTGTCCAGGTGCATCGACCACCAGACGCCCAGGTACTTGGCCGGTTTCACCCAGCTCACATCGCCCAGTGCATTGGGTTCGTTGAGGTTGAGGATCAGGTCCGATTCGACCAGGCCACCGGCGCGGTCAGCGATCTGCAGCGTGCGCCACGGCGTGGCGAACGGCAGGGCACGGCGCACCTTCCAGCCTTCGGCCGAGGGCGAAAGCTGCGCGCGCAGGCGCTGGCCCTCGGTGCGGCGCAGCCACATGCCGGCGTAGTCCACCAGCGCGGCCTCGTGGATGGCCACGTGCAGGCCGTCGTGGCTGCGCAGGGTCATCGGCGTGTGCACCAGCGGCACTTCGCGCAGCGGCGTGCGCTGGTACAGGTACTCGTAGTGGATCGGTTCGCCGGCCGGAATCCACCAGGCGGTTGAATCGGGGGCGATGGCGAACTCGGTCAGCTCGTCATCGATGATCGCCTCACGCAGGTTGGGCTGCTCGGGGAACACATAACGGAAGCCAAGGCCGTCGTCGTACACGCGGAACACCACGTCCAGGCGGCGCTTGCTGCCGGTGGTTTCGGCCAGCTGCACGGTCAGTTCGTTGAAGTGGTTGCGGGTGACCCGGCGCTCGCCCCAGGGCTGTTCCCAGGTGTCATCGACGCTGCGCTGCTGCTGGCCGAGCAGGGCGAAATCGCGGTCCAGGCGGCCATCGCGCAGTTCAAAGCCCAGCTTCGAATCGGCCACCACGGGCTCGCCGAAGCGCTCGACGCGGTAGCGCGCGGTGCCACCGTCCAGCACCAGGCTGACCTTGAGCACCTTGCCCGGCGATTCCACGCTGGCCACCTGTGGCGCGGCCTGGGCCAGGGCAGCCAGGCCCAGCAGGGCCAGGCCGAACACGTGCGCGAACATCGCGCGGATTGCAGCAGATGAAGCCGGCATTTCCCCTCCCAAGGCGCCGTTGGCAGACCCGGACCATAAGCCAGCGTGGGCGCCGCTCTTCACGCAACTGCGATGAATACGTATGCAACTGGCCGCAGGTTGCGGCGCCGCGTCTACCATGGGGCCAAGGCACCTTGAGGGAGGCGCCGCGCCCGCGCACCGTCCAAGGTGGCGCGGACCCACAACGGTGCAGAGAGGGAGGGAGGTCGACGGGCGCAAGCCGGTCTGCCGCTTCGATGCTGAAGATCATTTGCCTGACGGCTGCCCTTGGGGCAGCGCTGGGAACGACCGCGCACGCGGCCGACCTGGAATTCAACGGCCGCCATGCGCGTGCCGAAGCCGCTGCCAAGGGCAGCTTTGTCCTGCATGCGCCCACGCTGGAAGGGCACGGCGCCGTGCAGATCGCCGCCGCGCCCATGCGCAGCCAGACCGGCAGCGTGATGTTCGACGCGCTGTTCGCGCTGGCGCAGCAGGAAATGGACCAGGACCGCGTGGACGCGATCCGCGATCCGTCCTTCGACGAAGGACGGCCGGTGCCGTGCGACTGCTTCCAGACCGGCGCGCGCTGGCCCTATGTGTGGACCCGCGATCTCAGCTTCGCCGCCGATCTGGCACTGGCCAAGCTGGACCCGCAGCGTACCCGGCAGTCGCTGCAGTTCAAGCTGTCGGCCGCGCGCGATGGCCGCACTCCCGGTCTGTTCGTTGCCCAGGACACCGGTTCCGGTGGCAGCTGGCCGATCAGCAGCGACCGCGTGGTGTGGTTCCTCGCCGCGCGCCACCTGCTGGATGATCCGGCGTTCGCTGACCAGGTGTGGCAGGCGCTGCAGGGCACCCTCGCGCAGGACCGGGCGATGGTGTTCGACGCGCAGATGGGCCTGTACCGCGGCGAGACATCTTTCCTGGACTGGCGCGAGCAGACCTACCCGGACTGGACGCGCGAGAACGTGCGCTTCATCGGTGATTCCTACGCGCTGTCCACCAACGTGCTGCACTACCAGGCGCTGCGCCTGGGCCAGCAGATGGCCGCGCAGCTGGGCGACGAGCGCAGCGAACAGTACAAGGCCTGGGCCGACGCGCTGGCGCTGCAGATCGATGCACGCTTCTGGCGCGAGGACATGGGCCAGTACATGAGCTACATCGGCGAAGCCGCGCACCCGGTGCCGTACGCCAAGGTCGATCTGCTGGGCCTGTCGCTGGGCATCCTCGCCGACGTGCTGCCCGCCGGGCGTGCGCAGCGTGCGCTGGCCGCCTACCCGATGGGGCCGGCCGGCAGCCCGGTGGTGTGGCCGCAGGAAGCGCAGCAGCCGATCTACCACAACCGCGCCATCTGGCCGTTCGTCAGCGCCTACTCGCTGCGTGCCGCGCGCAAGCTCGATGATGCCCCGCGCATCGCCGCCGAAATCCGTTCGCTGATGCAGGGCGCGGCACTGGCCGGTTCCAACATGGAGAACTACGAGCTGGTCACCCAGGCCGTGCACGTGGACGAAGGCGCGCTCAGTGGCCCGGTGGTCAACTCCGAGCGCCAGCTGTGGTCGGTGGCCGGTTATCTGGCCATGGTCAGCGAAGGCGTGTTCGGCCTGCAGGACGATGGCAGCGTGCAGCCCAAGCTGCCGGCCAGCCTGGTGCCGGACCTGTTCGGAAAGCAGCGCCGCATCAGCCTGGAGGCGAACGGCAAGCGCTATGTGCTGGAGCGGCCGAAGCAGCTGGGCGACGGCCTGCTGGTGGCCGGCAAGGTGAAGACGCGGGGTGCGACCACCACCGTACAGCTGGTGCCGGCCGCTGCCGCGCCGCGTGCCGCCGTGGCCAGTGCCGATGCCAATGCGCGTGCACCGGCCACGCCGGCCGCACCGCAGGCCAGGCGCAGTGGCAAGGGCTGGACCGTGGCCGTGGACGCTGACCAGGTGCTGTGGCAGGACGGCCAGGCACTGCAGCCGGCCAAGGGCGTGGCCCGCGTGGGCGACGATGGGCTGCAGCATTGCCTCAGCCTGACCCGCCGAGACGGTGCGCTGGAATCGCTGCACAGCCCGATGCTGTGTGTGGGCCCGCAGCAGGTGCTGCGCGGTGACCGCCAGTGGCGCTTCAGCAATGCCAAGGCCAGCCATGTGCGCCTGCGCCTGCAGTACAACAACCCGAACGGGCCGATCAACACCGGCGTGACTGCGGCGGTGAAGCAGTTGAACCTGCAGTGCGCAGGCCAGCCGGCGCAGCGGCAGACCGTCACCCTGCCACACAGCGTTGCCGCGCAGGAATCGACCGCGGCCAGCTTCGCCGTGCCGAAGGGCCGCTGCACGGTCACTCTGGAAGAAGGCTTCAACATGAGCGCGCTGGAGCACTTCGCGCACTACACCGGCGGCAAGGGCGGGCGCGAAGGCGTGCTCAACCAGGCCCAGGTGCAGGCGCTGAAGGTGGCGCCCGTCGCTGCGGTCGAGGGTGCACGATGAGTCGTCCCGCCAAGCCGCAGCTGTCGTTCTGGCAGATCTGGAACATGTGTTTCGGCTTCCTCGGCATCCAGTTCGGGTTTGCACTGCAGAACGCCAACGCCAGCCGCATCTTCGAAACGCTGGGGGCATCGCAGGACGCGGTGCCGGGGCTGTGGATCGCCGCACCGCTGACCGGCCTGCTGGTGCAGCCGGTAGTGGGCTATCTGTCCGACCGTACCTGGACGCGCTGGGGGCGACGCCGCCCGTTCTTCATGATCGGCGCGGTGCTGACCACGCTGGCCCTGCTGGTGATGCCCAACTCGCCCACGCTGTGGATCGCGGCCGGCACGCTGTGGGTGCTGGATGCCTCCATCAACGTGTCGATGGAACCGTTCCGCGCGTTCGTCGGCGACCAGCTGGCGCCGCGCCAGCGGCCGACCGGCTATGCGATGCAGAGCTTCTTCATCGGCGTCGGCGCCATCGTCGCCAGCTTCCTGCCCTTCATCCTCACTCACTTCGGCGTCAGCAACACGGCCGTGCCGGGTGAAGTGCCCGACTCGGTGCGCTACGCGTTCTACTTCGGCGCGGTGGTGCTGCTGGCGGCAATCAGCTGGACGGTATTCAGCACGCGCGAGTATTCGCCCACCGAGCTTGCGTCCTTCGACGATGCCGAGCCGCCCGCGCACCACGCCGGCGCCGCCGTCAGCGGGCCCGCACCGTGGGGCCAGGTGGCGCTGTGGCTGGGCCTGGGCGTGCTGCTGGCAGCGCTGATCGCCTGGCGCCAGGGCGACAGGATGCTGTACGTGCTGGCCGGCCTGTGCGCGGGTTACGGCCTGCTGCTGGCGCTGGCCCGCCTGTTGCCCGGCCCGCACATGCTGGCGGCCATCGTCGGCGACCTGCGGGCGATGCCGGTGACCATGCGGCGCCTGGCCTGGGTGCAGTTCTTCTCGTGGTTCGCGCTGTTTGCGATGTGGATCTTCACCACCGCCGCCGTGGCCGGTACCCACTTTGGTTCCACCGATCCGCAGTCGGCGGCCTACAACGAAGGCGCCAACTGGGTGGGCGTGCTGTTTGGTGCCTACAACGGCTTCGCTGCACTGGCCGCGCTGCTGATCCCGCCGATGGTGCGCGCGCTCGGCCTGCGCTGGAGCCACCTGGTCAACCTGTGGCTGGGCGGGGCAGGGCTGATCTCGATGATGTTCATCGATGATCCGCGCTGGCTGCTGCTGTCGATGGTCGGCGTGGGCTTTGCCTGGGCCTCGATCCTGTCCCTGCCGTATGCCCTGCTGTCGGACAGCGTTCCGGCGGCAAAGATGGGCGTGTACATGGGCATCTTCAATTTCTTCATCGTGATCCCGCAGCTGGTCGCGGCCAGTGCGCTCGGCTTTGCCCTGCGCGCGTGGCTGGGTGACCAGCCGATCCACGTGCTGGTGCTGGGTGGCTGCAGCCTGCTCGTGGCCGGTGTGTGCGTACTGCGGGTTCCGTCCCGTCCGGAGGTGGTGTGATGCGTGCTTTGCTGGCTGTTGCTGTTTCCCTTGCCCTGTTCGCCGGCCCGGCCGTGGCTGCGCCGCGCCCGGACTATGTGGGCACCACCGAGCCGTTCGCCAGCGATGCGGTGTACTTCGTGGTCACCGACCGTTTCGTCAACGGCGATCCGTCCAACGACCACCGCGACCAGGGCGGCAAGCGCCGCACGTTCGACATCCCGGTGCCGTGCCCGGACAAGGTCGATGGCAACATCGGCTACCTCGGCGGTGATTTCCGCGGTGTGCTGGACAATGCGCAGTACATCCGCAACCTCGGTTTCGGTGCGGTGTGGATCACGCCCATCGTCGACAACCCGGACGAGGCGTTCACCGGCAGCAAGCCGATCAGCTGCACCAGCACGCTGACCGACCGCGGCAAGACCGGTTACCACGGCTACTGGGGCATCAACTTCTACAAGCTCGACGAACACCTGCCCAGCAGGGACCTGGATTTTGCCGGCCTCAACAAGGGCCTGCACGATGCCGGCCTGAAGGTGGTGCTGGACATCGTCGGCAACCACGGTTCGCCTGCCTGGACCATGCCCAGGCGGCAGCCGCAGTTCGGCCAGATCTTCGACAAGGACGGCACGCTGATTGCCGACCACCAGAACCTGCCGCCGCAGAAGCTGGACCCGAAGCACAACCCGCTGCACGCGTTCTACAACAACATCGGTCCGGTCGACGGCAAGGACGGTTCCATCTTCGACGGCAACCTGGCCGAGCTGTCCGATTTCAACCAGGACAACCCGGCGGTGATGGATTACCTGGTGGGTGCTTACCTGCAGTGGACCGCACAGGGCGTGGATGCGCTGCGCATCGACACCATCGGCTGGCTGCCGCACCCGTGGTGGCATGAGTTCGTCAACCGCATCCGCGCCGAGCACCCGGGCATGTTCATGTTCGGCGAAGCCTTCGACTACAACGCGGCCAGCATCGCCGAGCACACCTGGCCGGCCAATGCGAACGTGAGCGTGCTCGATTTCCCGCTGCGCGGCGCGCTGGAGCAGACTTTCGGCACCACCGGCAAGGGGTTTGAAACGCTGGCCGAGCCGCTGCACCTGACCGGTGGCCCGTACGCCAACCCGTACGAGCTGATGAGCTTCTACGACAACCACGACATGCCGCGGCTGCAGGCCAGCGACACCGGCTTCATCGACGCGCACAACTGGCTGTTCACCGCGCGCGGCATCCCGGTGGTCTATTACGGATCGGAGACCGGCTTCATGCGTGGCCGCGCCGAACACGCCGGCAACCGCGCGTACTTCGGCCAGCAGCGCGTGGACGATGCACCCCAGAGCCCGATCTTCGCGCCGCTGCAGCGTATCGCCAAGCTGCGCGAAGCCACCCCGGCCCTGCAGCGCGGCCTGCAGGTGAACGAGCGCCTGCAGGGCGACGAGGCGGTGTTCTTCCGCGTACTGCAGCACGGTGACGTGGCGCAGACCGCGCTGGTGGTGCTGAACAAGGGTGATACAGTGCGCAGCATCGAGGTGGCGCGGTACCTGCAGGCGGGCACCTGGCGTGATGCGCTGGGTGGCACCGAACTGAAGGTGAAGCGCTCGCTGAAGGTGGAGGTTCCTGCGCACGGCGTGAAGGTGTACGTACTGGATGCACCGGTGCAGCAGCCGGCCCTGCAGGCCGAGCTGGACAAGGCAGTGGCTGACCAGCAGGCGCGGGACCAGCGGTTGAAGCGGTAGGGCCGGCCACTGGCCGGCAGCTCCAGATCATTGGCAGATGCAACTGCCGGCCAGCGGCCGGTACTTCGGCAAGGATGGGCTGAATGATGCGACGTTTACTGATTCCACTCTGTGCTGGCGCGGCCACCGGTGGCCTGATCGCCGCCGTGACCTTTCCGTGGCTGGCGCGGACCGCCGCCATCGCGATGCCGCGCAGCTTCAATGTGTACCTGTGGGACGCGCTTGTGGTGTTCGGCCTCGGCGCCAGCCTGGTGGCGTTCCCGCTGATGCTGCTGGCCCTGCGCCTGGCCAGCGCACGCGGCACGGGTGTGGCAGTAATGCTGGTGGCGGCCATGCTGGCGCTGGTTGCGGGACTGGCCGCGGTGGATGCGCTGCAGGGCGGCGGCAGCGTGCTGATGGCGTGGGCCGCGGGCATGCTGCTGGCTGCACTGGTTCACCGGTACTGGCGGTCGTCGCCCGCGCTGAACGCCCAGCCCCAGTAGAGCCAGGCCATGCCTGGCTGGAATCCGGTAGAGCCGAGCCTATGCTCGGCTGCTTCGGGGGGCAGAGGCAGCCGAGTGTGGGCTCGGCTCTACAATAGGCGTCCCTACCTCCCCGCCGTACCGCCATGACCGACCTCGCCCCGCAGACCCCGATCGAAACCCTGCTGAAGGCCGCCATGGACGGGGCCGTGCCGATCCGCGCCTTCATGGAAGCCTTCGTGGCGTCGGAGGTGGTGCTGTTGACCGGCAGCCTGGTCACCCCTGACGGCAGCGGTTTCGACCCGCTGCTGTTCGACAAGCAGGGCACCCTGCACGTGGCCGTTTTCACCGATCCGGCGCGGGTCGGCCTCCATTCCCAGCAGGCCCCGCACCAGATCCGCTGGCTGATGCTGGACGTGCTGCGCCGTGTGCCGGGTGGCTACGGCGTGGTGGTCAACCCTGGTACGACGCTCGGCTTCGAGATTTCCGCCAGCGGCGTGGGCGAGATCCTGAAGGACTTCGCGCAGGGATGAGCAGGATCTCCGGCATGGACTCGATGGCACGCGCTGCCGCCCACCACGAACGGCGGGCTGCCATCTGGCTGGTGACCGGCGTGGCGCTGTCGATGGTGATCGGGCTGACGCTTGCATTCGGCTTCGATATCGACGACAGCCCCGCACCGCTGCTGGCATGGGTGGGCAGCTGGGGCGCAGCTTGGCATCTGTACCAGCGTGCGCGATTGCAGGGGCGCCGGGCGTGGTTGCTGGGCGGCTTCGCCACGCTGGGGCCAGTGCCAGCATTCCTGGTCCATCTCTGGTTGCGCGGGTCCTAGTGCTGCGCCTCGCCCCGCACCAGGGGGGCGTTTGCCGAGCATGGTGCGGCGTTCCACAATGGTGACATCAGGCCCACAGGGAAGACTGTCCATGGAACTGGAAACTGCACCCGCGCCCCGCCATTCCCGCTCCGCCCTGATCTTCCTGGTCGCGGCCATCGTTGCCGCACTGCTGGCCTTGCCGCTGCTGCGCGCCGTCGGCATGGCGCAGTGGCCGGTGTTCGCCCTTGCGTGGGTGATCAACCTGGGTGCGGCCTGGCATCTTGGACAGTGGGCGCGGCAGCAGGGCCGGGCGGCCTGGGCCTTCGGTGGGCCTGCGCTGCTGGGTACGGTCGCTTCGATCGTGGTCTATGTGCTGCTGGCGTTGCTCGGGCCGCAGCGCGGGACATCGCCGCGAGGGTGATGTGGGGAAGCCCTGCCAGGCATGGCCTGGCACTACTGGAATCAGTTCGGGTAGTAGAGCAGGGCGGAGCCCTTGCTCAGAGCCTCTTCGTAGAACCCGGCGAAGCCACGGTAGGCATCGGTGTCCAGCACATCCACCTGCAAGCGGCCGCAGCGCAGGTCGGTGATCTCATCAAAGCCGAATCGTGCGCATTCGGCCTGGGCCAGGTCGAAGGCATCGCGCTCTTCGTCCTGCCGCAGGAACAGCATGGCTCTATGCAACGCACCTGCTTCCGGCGCATTCCATTCGAGTTCGGACGCGCCTGCATAGCGGCCCGTAAAGCCATAGACCATCACGATCACGTTTCATCTCCAGGCAGGATGGCGGTGGTGCCGGGCATGCGGCCCGGCACCACCGCCAGCATCACATCGAAACCTTCTTGCGGTTGTCGTCGCTGACGCGGTCGATCAGCTTGTTGTATGGATCAAACCCGGCCTCGTCCGGCTTGCTGTCCACCGTCACCGTAATGGTGGGCTCGGCCGTGGTCACGTGGTGGCGTTGCAGGTACAGCACCTTCTGGTCGCGTTCCTTGCCCGACGGCCCGTTGGCGAACACGCCGATCTCGATCCAGTCATCCATGCTGCCGTCGCTCTCCTGGCCCTTGCCGTCGGCGTACTGCTTGGCCGCGTGCAGGACCAGTGTCACGTCGTAGCGACCATCCTCGCGCTTGCGCGCGCTCGCGGACATCACCCGGTTGTCGTAGAAGCTGATCTTCTCGAACAGGTCGGTGACCAGCGCCTGGCGATCTGCCGGCGTTTCGGCGCGGATGTAGTCGAGCAGTTCGCGCGAGGTCGTGTACGGCGGCTGCTGGTAACCCTTGTCCTGCAGGAAGCGCTTCAATGCACGGTTCAGGGCCTGCTCGCCGATCTCCTCGCGCAGCCGGTAGAACACCAGCGATCCCTTCTGGTAGTGGATGTACTGCTGGTTCTCCACGCGCTCCAGCGGCTGTTCCTCGATGGCCTCGCCGCCGCGCCCGGACAGGTAGCCATCCAGCTCGCGCTTGAGGAACTGGCGCATGTGCTGGCGGCCGTATTCCTGCTCCATCACCATCAATGCCGAGTACTGCGACAGCGACTCGGACAGTACCGTGGCGCCCTGCACGTTGGCACCGATCACCTGGTGCGCCCACCACTGGTGGGCAACCTCATGGGCGGTCACGTAGAACACGTAGTCCACCTTGTCCGGATCACGCAGGTCGGCGATGAAGCCGATGGCCTCGGAATAGGGAATGGTGTTGGCGAAGGACTGCGCGAAGCGGGCATAGCCGGGGAATTCGATGATGCGCACCTGGCGATGCTGGTACGGCGTGAAGTTCGCTTCGTAGTAGGCCAGCGACTTCTGCACGGCTTCAATCATCCGGTCCACGTTGTAGCCGTGCGCCGGGTCGAAGTAGACCTCGATCGGGATGTCCCTGTACTTCGCCCTGCGCACTTCCCAGCGTGCCGACAGGTAGGCATAGAAGTTCAGCATCGGCCGGTCCATGGCATAGCTGAAGCAGCGGCGGCCATTGACCGTGGTTTCGTGCTGCAGGTAGCCCGGGGCCAGCGCCACCTGGTCCGGCGCGGTGCAGACCGTGGTGCGGAAGTCGAGCCAGTCGGCATCGTTGGACACATAGTTGTTGGCGCGCGCGGCCTCGTCTTCCAGCTTGGGCATGCGCCGTGGTTCACCCAGACCGCGCTTGCGCCGCTCATTGCGGTCGCTGATCTCGGCACCTTCGTTGTAGCCGAAGGAGGGCAGCACGCGGCTGTTGAAGAACGTGCCGTTGTCCACGATGTTGCTCGGCGCCTGGCCGGCGGTGATGCCGTCGGGCTTCTGCATCACCCGGAAGTGCACGTCGCGGGTTTCACCCGGTTGCAGCGGCGCCTGCAGGCGGTAGATGCGGTAGCCAAGATCGGCGTCATGCATCGCCAGGGTCTGCCCACCCAGATCGACGGCGAGCAGTTGCTTGTCATCCCCCATCGAGACGTGCACGTCCTGGATCGGGACGGCATGGGTGTTGCGCACTTTCCAGTGGGCGTCGATCACCATGGACTGCGATTCGGGGAACAGGTCCACGCGGTTGTCCACCGCCACGATGCGTGGCTGCGGCAGCGTGCGGTACCTGGACAGCTCGCGCTCGTAGCGGGCCTGCAGGTCCAGCTGCTGGTCGGGGGAAATGAACTCGTTGCGGATGTTGGTGCTCCAGTACAACCAGCCACCCACGACGACGAACGCCAGCGCAGCGACCGCGGCGAAGGCACCGGTCGGACCGCGCAGGCGACGGCCGGCCAGGGCCAGGCGCTGGCGCAGGCCCTGGCTGACACCGCGTACCCAGAAGGCCGAGGCCAGGCACATCAACGCAAGCAGGAACAGCGCCCAGTAGCCCTGGAACGCCAGCTGCCCGGCCAGGAAGTGGCCATAGCCGTTCATGTCCGAATAGGGGGCATTGGGCCAGCTGCCGAAGTTGTAGATGTTCTGCGTGTAGTCCAGCATGCCCAGCACGCCCTGGCCGATCATCACGATGATCAGCAGTGCATAGCCGACGAACTTGTTGTTGGTGAGCACCTGCAGCACCAGCGCCAGGCCACCCATGAGGATGTAGACCACCGAATCCAGTGCCAGGCTGCGCAGGTACAGCAGTGGCTCCAGGTGGGTGTAGCCCTTGGCCAGCTGCACGCCCATCGCCGCCAGCGCGCCAGCAGCCTGGAAACAGGCGATCACTGCCAGCAGCGCGGTGAACTTGGCCAGCAGCGGTACCCAGTTCGGCACGGGCATGGCGTCGGTCACTTCATTGATGCGTGCGCCGCGTTCCTTCCAGACCAGCTCGCCGGCGAAGAACAGCACGATGATCACCAGCAGCCAGCTGAAGGCGCCCTGCAGGGCCATGACCATCTGCGAGGTGACCGGCCAGATCGAAGTGCCGTACAGCGTCTGCCGGAACAATGCGCTGGGCAGGAAGTTGGCCAGGCCCAGCACCAGCAGCACGATGAACGGCACGCTGCGCAGCACGCCGCGCGTGTCGAAGCGGACCTGGCGCAGGAACTGCTGCCACGCCGTGCCCGCGGTGAACACCGGTACCACCCGCGGCAGGGGCGCGCGGGTGGGGCGGACGGCACCCGCATCGGCGGCCGGCAGCGCCTGCCTGCGGCCCCAGCGGCGGCGGCCGCTGCCACTGCGTTCGGTACGGAACAGGGCAAACGTGGCGGCGAACAGTGCTGCCGCTACGCCCAGCCACAGGGCGCGGTTGGCCAGCAGGTAGCCGGCCAGTTCGGGGATGCCGCTGTTGCGTTCGGCGGTGGACCAGTAGCGGATGGTACGGCCCAGCGCACGCATGCCCAGCGGCTCGCTCAGCACCGCGATCCAGGTGTTGTCGATGTCGCGCAGCAGGGCCGCGCTGGCGCCGTACAGCACCAGGTAGGCCACCAGGCCGATGTACACCCAGAGGATCGAGCGGGTCAGCGCCGCCAGCAGCGACAGCAGCGCGGTGGTGAACAGCAGGTTCGGAATGACGATGACCGCGAACGCCCAGGCATAGCCCTGCCAGCTGATCGGGCCCATGCGCTCGGGATCGACCCATGGCATGAACGGTGCCAGCCACACGCCGAACGCAATGATGATGTAGACCAGCAGCCCGGCCGCGAGGGCCGCGGCGATGCGACCGGCCAGGTAGTCGCGACGCTTCACCGGGCTGGCGAAGATCAGTTCGGCAGTACCCAGTTCGAAGTCACGCAGCAACGCATTGCTGACGAACAGCGCGTTCACCAGCATCCCCAGCAGGGTGAAGATGCCGAGCATCTGCGCGATCACCGTCGGCGCATTGCTGTGCACGTTGCCGCTGCCACCACCGATCTGCACCGCATCGCTGGAGGCGGCGGCGAAGGCGAGCAGGGCGAACAGCCCGGCCAGCAGCCACAGCAGGGGAGAACGCAGCTGCTCGCGCAGCTCGAAGCGGAAGAAATTGAGGATCATGGCGTGCTCCGCTCAGGCTGCCGCGCGGGCACGCGCCTGCAGGCGCAGGCGCTGGAAGTAGACGTCCTCGAGATCGGGGGCCACGGCACGGAAGCCATCGCCGGGATCGCTGGCACTGTGGATATGGATGACCGGGCGGCCACCGACCAGGCGCGTGGACAGCACCACGTAGCGCGCTTCATGGTCGGCCAGTTCGGACGGGTCCACCTGCTTGCGCCAGACCTGCTGCTGCAGGGCCTCGATGGCATCGGTGGGGCGGCCGGTCAGCAGCACCTGGCCCTTGTTCATGATGGCCATGCTCGGGCACAGGTCGGTCACGTCCTCCACGATGTGGGTGGACAGGATCACCGCGACGTTCTCGCCGATGGCTGCCAGCAGGTTGAGGAAGCGGTTGCGTTCCTCCGGGTCGAGGCCGGCGGTGGGCTCATCGACGATGACCAGGCGCGGATCGCCAAGCAGGGCCTGGGCGATGCCGAAGCGCTGGCGCATGCCGCCGGAATAGGTGCCCAGCTTGCGCTTGCGCGCGTCCCACAGGTTCACCTGCTGCAGCAGGCCGTCCACCACTTCGCGGCGCTGCGCGCGCTGGGTCAGGCCCTTGAGCACGGCGAAGTGCTCCAGCAGGTCGAGCGCGCTGACCTTGGGGTAGACCCCAAAATCCTGCGGCAGGTAGCCCAGGCGGCGGCGCACGGCATCCTTGTCGCGCAGCACGTCGATCGGCGATTCGCCGGGAATGGTCAGCACTGCCGTGCCGCTGTCGGCTTCCTGCAGCGTGGCCAGGGTGCGCATCAGCGACGATTTGCCGGCGCCGTTGGGGCCGAGCAGGCCGAACATGCCGCGCGGGATGTCCAGGGTGACCCCGTTCAACGCGTGCACGCCGTTGGCGTAGGTCTTGGACAGCGAGTCGATCTGCAGCATGCGCGTACACCCCTTCCCTGTATGAATGGCCGTTTATCGCGCTGAATACGGCGGCGGTCAATGCCAATGGTCATGCTTTCCGACGGAAGTGCCGCTGGAGGGAGTGAAATCCACCTTGATGGGGGGCCGGGCCGCCCGCTCGATCACACAATGCCTCTACAGCGGCCTCGCTAGGCTTTGACCATATTCAAAGCCATGCAGGCGCACATGCAGATCGCAACCGGGGTACAGGGGCTGGACACGATTCTGGGCGGTGGCCTGCCGCAGGCCCGCCTGTATCTGCTGGAAGGCCCGCCGGGCTCGGGCAAGACCACCCTGTCGCTGCAGTTCCTGCTGGAGGGCCTCAGCAAGGGCGAGCAATGCCTCTACATCACCCTGTCCGAGACGGCCGAGGAACTGCGCGAGGTCGCCAGCGCGCACGGCTGGTCGCTGGAGGGCCTGCACCTGTTCGAACTCGGCTCGGCCGAAAGCGCGATGGGCAACGGCCGCCTGCAGTCGGTGCTGCACTCCTGGGAAATGGAGCTGGACGAAACGGTCAACATGATCATGTCCAAGGTGGACAGCATCGGGCCGACCCGGGTGGTGTTCGATTCGCTGTCCGAGCTGCGCCTGCTGGCCCAGGATTCGCTGCGCTACCGCCGGCAGATCCTCGCGCTCAAGCAGTTCTTCGGCCCCAAGAGCGCCACCGTCATCCTGGTCGACGACCTGACCTCCACCGGCGAGGAGCGCGACGGCCAGCTGCACAGCCTGTGCCACGGCGTGATCTCGCTGGAGCGGCTGACCCTGGATTTCGGCCCCGCGCGCCGCCGCATGCAGGTGCAGAAGCTTCGTGGCGTCGAGTTCATCGCCGGCTACCACGACATGGTCATCCGCCACGGTGGCCTGGACATCTTCCCGCGCCTGATCGCCTCCGATCACCATGGGCACTTCGTCGGCACGCCGGTCAGCAGTGGCGTGGAGGAGATCGACCGGCTGCTCGGCGGTGGACCGCTGCGTGGCACGTCCACCCTGCTGACCGGCCCGGCCGGCAGCGGCAAGACCAACGTGGCCCTGCAGTACGTGTGGGCGGCCTGCGAGCGCGGTGAGCGCAGCTGCGTCTTCGAGTTTGACGAGCGTGTGGGCACCCTGCTGGCCCGCTCGGCCGAGCTGGGCATCGACCTGCGCAAGCACCTGGACTCGGGCCTGCTGGAGATCATGCAGATGGACCCGGCCGAGATATCGCCCGGCGAATTTGCCTGGAACCTGCGCAAGGCCGTGGAGGAGCGCGACTGCAGCGTGCTGGTGATCGACAGCCTCAACGGCTACGTGGCCGCCATGCCGCAGGAGAAGCAGCTGATGCTGCAGCTCCACGAAATGCTGTCCTACCTCAACCAGGTTGGCGTGGTGACCTTCCTCATCAACCCGCAGCATGGCCTGGTCGGCACCATGTCCGCCGGCAACCTGGATGTGTCCTACATTGCCGATGCCGTGGTGCTGTTCCGGTTCTTCGAAGCCAAGGGCCGCATCCGCAAGGCCATCTCGGTCATCAAGAACCGCGGTGGCGCGCACGAGGACACCATCCGTGAACTGAAGATCGACCGACGCGGCGTCACCGTCAGCGCACCGCTGGCCGACTTCCAGGGCATCCTCACCGGGACCCCGGAATTCGTTGGCGATGATGGGGCGCTGCTCGGCCAGACTGATGGCCGATAAGGGCGAAGGCCGGCAGGTGGTACGCATCGTCGCGCCGTTCGGGCGCGACGCCGAAAGCATCGCGGGCGTGCTGGCTGCTGCAGGCCTGGTCACGCTGATCTGCCCGCACCTGGACGCGCTGGCCGAGGCGCTGGACGATGACACCGGCCTGGTGGTGGTGACCCAGGAAGCGGTGGCGCGCGGTGGCGACGTGCTGCTGCCTGCCCTGCAGCGCCAGCCGGCATGGTCGGACCTTCCCTTCATCCTGCTGCGCTCGGCGCGCTCCTACCGCCACTCCACCCGAGAGCCGCTGCTGCCGGCATCGATCAACGTGGTGGAAATGGATCGGCCGCTGGGCAGTGTCTCCCTGCTCAGCGCGGTGCAGGGCGCACTGCGCGCACGCGGCAAGCAGTTCCTGGTGCGCGACCAGCTGCAGGCGCTGGCGGATGGCCGGGCTGCACTGGCACGCAGCGAATCGGAGCTGCGCGTGATCGCCGACACGATGCCGGTGCTGATCGCTTTCGTCGATACGACGATGTGCTTCCGCTTTGCCAACACCGCCTATGAAGACTGGTTCGGCCTGGCCACCGGCGAAGTGATCGGCCGCCACGTGCGCGAGGTCATCAGTGAATCCGTCTGGCAGCAGCGCCGCCCGGTGATTGAGGCGGCCCTGCAGGGGCAGGGCGCGGTGTTCGAGATCGAATGGCCGCACCGCCTGCGCGGTCGCCGCGACTGCGAAGTGCGTTACGCGCCTCGCCGCGATGCGCAGGGTCATGTCGATGGCTTCCATGTGTTCGTCACCGATATCACCACCGCCAAGCTGGCCCTGGCCAGCAGCCAGCAGCACGCCCAGGCTCTGGAAGCGAAGGTGGCCGAGCGTACCCGCGAGCTGGAAATGCAGATGGCCGCGCGCGAGGCCAGCGAGGCGGCACTGCGCCAGGCGCAGAAGATGGAGGCGATCGGCCAGCTGACCGGTGGCATCGCCCACGACTTCAACAACATGCTGACCGGCATCCTGTCGGCACTGGATATCGTGCGGATGCGCCTGGAAATGGGCCGGGTGGATGACCTGGATCGCTTCCTCGACACGGCGACCGCATCGGGCCAGCGCGCGGCAGCACTGACCCAGCGGCTGCTGGCGTTCTCCCGCCGGCAATCGCTGGACGCACGACCGGTGGAGATCAACGCACTGCTGGAATCGGTGCAGCATCTGCTGCGCAGCACCCTGGGCGAATCGGTGCGGATCGTCGCCGAACCCAGTGCCGGTGAACTGCACGCCACCCTGGACGCCAACCAGTTCGAGAGTGCGATCCTCAACCTGGCCATCAACGCCCGTGATGCGATGCCCCATGGCGGCCAGCTGACCCTGCGCACCGCCTCCGCCAGCGTGCGCGAGGGGCAGTACCCGGCCGTGCCGGCCGGGCGCTACGTGCAGGTGGTGGTGGCCGACACCGGGGCGGGCATGGCGCCGGCGGTGGTCGAACGCGTATTCGAGCCCTTCTTCACCACCAAGCCCATCGGCAAGGGCACCGGCCTGGGCATGTCGATGGTCTACGGCTTCATGCAGCAGTCCGGTGGCCATATCGCCATCGAATCGCAGGTGGGCGAGGGCACGGTGGTGTCGCTGTTCATTCCGATGGACGAGGCGCCCGGGGCCAGCGCGCCGGCAGCGGCCACGCAGGCGATCCGCCGCGGTGCCGGCCAGTCGATCCTGGTAGTGGAGGACGATGCCCAGGTACGCATGCTGGTGACCGTGGTGCTGGAGGACCTCGGCTACCACACCCAGGTGGTGGGCGATGCCGATGCCGCGATTCCGATCCTGGCCTCGGCGCAGGCCATCGACCTGCTGGTGACCGACGTCGGCCTGCCCGGCATGAACGGCCGGCAGCTGGCCGAGATCGCCCGGCAGTCACGCCCGTCGCTGCCGGTGCTGTTCATGACCGGCTACGCGGAAAAAGCCCAGGAGCGCGCATCGTTCCTCGACGAAGGCATGGCGATGATCGCCAAGCCGTTCCTGCTGGATGAATTCAGCGCCGCAGTGCGCACCGCCATGCCGGGAGCGCGGTAGACTCGAGCATGCTCGACTGCCTCGCCTGTCGATTCCCGGCGGTGCACTGATCGGTCATCATCGAGCGCTATCCACGGAAGGTGAGCAGGGCATGGGCGGGTATCTGTTGCTGAAGGACGATTTCGAAGCGCGTATCCGCCTGCTGGCACCTGAAGAAGGCGGCCGCCGCCAACCCGCATACAACGGCATCCGCTGGGACTTCGCCTATGCCGATGCGTCGGGCGAGCTCGAGCTGTTCATGATCTTCCCGGAGTTCCTTGGCGAGGACGGCAAGCCGCTGGCCGATGACATCGCGCTGCCGGTCGGCCCCTGGCTGCGGGCGAGGATGCGGATCGTGAACCGGGAACTGCGGCAGACCCTGCACCGTGACCGGATTGCCGAGGGTGTCCGGTTCCACTGCCATGAGGGTCCGCACGTGTCCGCGGTAGGGGAAGTCACGCGGATTACCGGCCTGCACGAGACCCTGTAAAGCCGAGCCCATGCTCGGCTGCTTTGCGGTTTTTTGTAGAGCCGAGCCCATGCTCGGCTGCTTTTTTTCCAGGCAAAGCAGCCGAGCATGGGCTCGGCTCTACAGAAGATCCGCGGCAGCCGAGCATGGGCTCGGCTCTACATCCGCAGCGACGACTCGCGCACCACCAGCTTCACGGGAATGCTCAGGCTCTCCACCGGCTGCCGGCCGATCAGCGCCAGCAGCTTCTCCACCAGCAGCTGGCCGGCCTGCTTGGTGTCCTGCTGCACCGTGGTCAGCGCCGGCGACACCGAGGCCGCCAGCGGAATATCGTCGAAGCCGGTGACCGCCACGTCCTGCGGCACGCGCAGGCCGGCCTCGCGCAATGCGCGCATCGCACCGATGGCGATCAGGTCGCTGGCCGCGCAGATCGCATCGATGCGCTCGCCGCGCGCGAGCAGCGCCATGCACGCTTCCTGCCCGGAGGCCTCGGTGGTGATCGCATCGTGCTGCAGTGCCGGGTCGGCGGCCAGACCGTGCGTGCGCAGCGCTTCGACATGGCCACGGTAGCGTTCCTCGAACTCCGGGTAATGGCTGGACGCATGGCCGAGGAAGGCGATGCGGCGGCAGCCCTGCTGCAGCAGGTGGGTGGTGATGTCATGCCCGCCCTGGAAGTTGTCGCTGCCGATCGACACGCCCGGCTGGCCGGGCAGGGCTGCACCCCAGCGCACGAAATGCGTACCCTGTTCGACCAGCCGCTGCAGGCGGTCGCGTGACTGGTGGTAGTCGCCGTAGCCGAGCAGGATGATGCCGTCGGCCTTGTTGCTGTCCTCGTAATCGGCCTGCCAGTCGGTGGAGAGCTGCTGGAAGGACACCAGTAGATCCTGCCCATGCAGCGCGCAGGCACGGGTGATCGAGCCCAGCATCGAGTGGAAGAACGGGTTGATCAGCGAATCGTCGTTGGTCGGGTCTTCGAAGAACAGCAGCGCCAGCGTGCCCGCATTGCGCAGGCGCAGGCTGGAGGCGTTCTTGTCGACCTTGTAGTTCAGCTCGCGGGCGATGCGCAGGATGCGCTCGCGGGTCTCGGCATTGACCATGGGGCTGCCGCGCAGGGCACGCGACACCGTGGGCTGGGAGACCCCGGCCAGGTGGGCGATGTCCAGGGACGTGGCTTTGCCTTTGATGGTCATGGGCGGTGCGGAAGGGGGGATTCACGGATGATGCCACGGGTGGCTGCTGCTGGCCCTGCCGATGTCCCGCCGGGGAGACGGATCGGACAGCGCTTGGCTGTGACGCGACCGGACCCGCACGCTGCGGACCGGTCCAGGTCATCCCCGCTGCAGGCTGGATTGAAAGGCCTCCAGAGCCTGACGGGGCAAGGGCTCGGGGCGCATTCCGGCCGCCGCCGGGGGCTTCCCTGACCGGGCGCACGGCGGCGGCGATGATAAGATGGGACATTCTTGAATTCCCCCAAATGCATCGGGGGCGGCCCCGGGCCACTGCCTCCTGCCAGGAGGACGTGCTATCACTGGTGGTCTGCCCCTGTACAACGGACGAACACACCTATGGCGCGTGGCATCAACAAAGTCATCCTGGTCGGCAACCTCGGCAACGACCCGGACGTGAAGTACACCCAGGGCGGCATGGCGATCACCCGTATCAGCCTGGCCACCACCAGCGTCCGCAAGGACAAGGACGGCAACCAGCAGGAGCGCACCGAATGGCACCGCGTGGTGTTCTTCGGCAAGCTCGGCGAAATCGCCGGCGAATACCTGCGCAAGGGCAGCTCGGTCTACGTCGAAGGCAGCCTGCGCTATGACAAGTACACCGGTCAGGATGGCGTGGAGAAGTACTCCACCGACATCATCGCCGACGAAATGCAGATGCTGGGCGGCCGCGGTGAAGGCGGCGGCGGTGGCGGCGGTGGTGGCAACTTCGGCGGCGACCGTCCGCAGCGCCAGCAGGCCCCGCGCCAGGAGTACGGCGGCGGTGGCGGCGGCCAGCGTGGCGGCCAGGGCGGTGGTTATGGCAACCAGGGCGGTGGCCAGGGCGGCTACGGCAACCAGGGCGGCGGCAACCAGGGGGGCGGTTATGGCAACCAGGGTGGCAACCAGCGCCCGCAGCCGCAGCAGGCCCCGCCGATGGACGACTTCGCTGACGACGATATTCCGTTCTGACGCGCGCCTGGCATCAGCCAGCAGAAAACCCCGGCAAGGCCCTGCGCCTGCCGGGGTTTTTTATGAGCAGTGTGCTGGGATCACCCCGCCGCGTTCATCCACTCCACCGCGTCATCCCCACCGGGAATACGCATTGGCGCGTTCTCGTCGGTCACCGCGCGCCACACCGCTTCGGCCACGGCTTCCGGCGTGGTCACCGGGCCGCTGCTGTCGCGGAAACCGGCCAGCACGCCCTGCACCAGCGGCCCATAGGCCGGGTGCTCCATGCCGCCCAGATGCGGGAACGCGTTCTCGCCGAACCGCGTGGTCGGCGAGCGCCCGGGCAACACCAGGCGAACGCGCACGCCCAGCGGCGCGACTTCAATGGCCAGCGATTCGGTGAAGGCGTTCACCGCCGCCTTGCTGGCGGTATAGACGCCCACCAACGGCAGCGCTTTCACCGTCACCGTGGAGGTCACGTTGATGATCACGCCGTTGCCGCGTTCGCGCATCTGCGGCAGCACGGCCTGGGTCATCGCCAGCGTGCCCAGCGTGTTGGTGTCGAACAGGGCGCGGGCGGTTTCCATCGGGGTCAGTTCCACCGGCACCGGTGCGCCGAACCCCGCATTGTTGACCAGCACGTCGATCGGGCCGGCCTCGGCGATGGCCCGCGCGATGCTGGCCGGGTCGGTGATGTCCAGGGCGAGCACGCGCAGGTGCGCGGAGGCGGGCAGCAGATCGGTGCGCGGGGTGCGCATGGTGGCGATGACCTTCCAGCCACGGTCGAGGAACAGGCGGGCGGTTTCCAGCCCGAAGCCGGAGGAACAGCCGGTGATCAGTACGGTTTGCATCGTGTACGCCTTCAGCAGGAACGAGTGACCATGGTCGGCCCCGCTGCATGGACGCGCTACAATGAAACGTCCATATTTCCTCGTCGAGCGTCCAGTGCCATCCGATCCGCTGTCCGACGTCGTGGCCCTGCTGCAGCCCACGGCACGCTTCTCCAAGCGCGTCGAGGCCGCTGGCGAGTGGTGTGTGCGCCGCGAAGGGGAAGGCGAGCCGTTCTACATGGCGGTGCTGCACGGGCAATGCCGGCTGTCGGTGGAGGGGGGCGCGCCGATCACCCTGCAGGCCGGCGATTTCGTGCTGGTGCCGGCCCTGCGCGAGCTGGTCAATACCAGCATGCAGGCGCCGGCGGACATCACGCCGAGCCTGCCAGTGCGTATCGCCGAGGGCCACTTCCGGGTAGGCAGCCTCGATGGCCCCGTGACGCTGTGCGCGCAGATCGGCCACTGCGGGTTCGCCTCGCCCGATTCGGCCCTGCTGGTTTCGCTGCTGCCGCGGCTGCTGCATGTACGCGGTGAGCCGCGCCTGGCTACGTTGGTGCAGATGGTGGGCGAGGAAGCGCGTGCGCAGCGACCGGCGCGCGATGTCGTGTTGGAACGCCTGCTGGAAGTGCTGCTGATCGAGGCGCTGCGCAGCGGCATGGACAGCGTGGGGGGCAGTGGGCTGGTCCGCGGGCTGGGCGATGAGCGGCTCGCTGCCGCATTGCGTGCCCTGCATGCGCGGCCACAGCACGCGTGGACGGTGGAGGCGCTGGCCGGGCAGGCGACGATGTCGCGCTCGGGTTTCGCCGCGCGTTTCATGCAGGTGGTGGGTGTGGCTCCCATGGAATACCTGCTGCACTGGCGCATGGCACTGGCCAAGCGCCTGCTCAACGATCGCTCGCTGAGCCTGGAACAGGTCGCCGAGCAGGTCGGCTATGCCAGCGCGGTCACCTTCGGTGCGGCGTTCGCGCGGTTGGTGGGCATGCCACCGGCGCGTTTCGCGCGCATGCGTGGTTGATCACCTGCGGCTTCACTGTCGTTGTGCCCCGCAGCATCAATTTTCGTGCACCGCGTCTTGCAAAAAAAATAATTCCTCCCTTATGGTGCAATCGATTGCATCGCGGTGAATCATCAATGTTTGCACCGGTTGGGAGGCCGGGAAGTGGATGTCGATCCATTCCATCGAACCGGCACCGGTGCCGGGGCTCACGCGGCGCGAGGCGCTGCGCATGGCGCTCACCGGCAGCCTCGGCCTGGCGGCCGCAGGCATCCTGCCCGCCATCGCCTCTGCTGCGCCCCTGAAGGGCAGGCTGAAGCATTCCGTCGCCCGCTGGACGTTCCCGCAGTTGTCGGTCGCCCAGCTCTGCCAGACCGTGAAGGGCCTCGGCTTTGCCGCCATCGACCTGGTCGGCCCGGAGGACTGGCCGACGCTGAAGGCCCATGGCGTAGACAGCTCGATGTGCAACGGCGCGGAACTGAGCCTGACCAAGGGCTTCGCCGGCCGCGAATTCCACGATGAACTGGTCACCCGCTACACGCGGCACATCGATCGGGTCGCCGATGCCGGCTATCGAAACCTCATCTGCTTCTCCGGCAACCGCAATGGCATGGACCCGCAGCAGGGCATGGCCAATGCCGAAGCCGGGCTCAAGCGCATCCTCGGCCATGCCGAGAAGCGCGGCGTGGTACTGGTGATGGAGCTGCTGAACTCGCGCGTCGACCATCCCGACTATCTGTGCGACCACTCCGCGTGGGGCGTGGAGCTGTGCCAGCGGCTCGGCTCGGACAACTTCGGCCTGCTCTACGACATCTACCACATGCAGATCATGGAGGGCGACATCATCGCCACCATCGGTCGGCACCACGCGTGCTTCAAGCACTACCACACCGCAGGCGTGCCTGGCCGGCACGAGATCGGGGACCAGCAGGAACTGAACTATCCGGCCATCTGTCGCGCGATCCGCGACACCGGTTTTGATGGGTATCTGGCGCAGGAATTCATGCCTGCAGCGCCCGATCCCGTTGGCTCATTGCGCGAGGCGATCCGTCTCTGCGACGTTTGAAACGATATCCACCCAGGTGATAGACCCATGGCAGATAATCATTACGACGCCATCGTTGTTGGCTCGGGAATCAGTGGCGGTTGGGCGGCGAAGGAACTGACCGAAAAAGGTCTCAAGGTCCTGATGCTGGAACGCGGGCGCAACATCGAACACGTGAAGGACTACGTCAATGCGATGAAGGAACCGTGGGACTTCCCGCATCGCAACCGGCCGACCCAGGCGATGAAGGCGGCGTTCCCGGTGCTGATGCGCGACTACGCGCTGGCCGAGAATCTTGAAGGCATGTGGGCCGACGAACAGGACTCGCCCTATATCGAGACCAAACGGTTCGACTGGTTCCGCGGCTACCACGTCGGTGGGCGTTCGCTGATGTGGGGCCGGCAGAGCTACCGTTTCTCCGACCTGGATTTCGAAGCCAACCTCAAGGACGGCATCGCCACCGACTGGCCGATCCGCTATGCCGACATCGCGCCATGGTACGACCACGTGGAGAAATTCGCCGGCATCGCCGGCACGCGCGAAGGGCTGGACGTGCTGCCTGATGGCGAGTTCCTGCCGCCGATCCCGCTGAACATCGTCGAGAAGGACGTCGCTGCGCGGATCCAGAAAGCCTTTGGTGGCACGCGCCACATGATCCACTCGCGCACCGCCAACATCACCAAGCCGATGCCCGAGCAGGGCCGGGTCAACTGCCAGTACCGCAACAAGTGCATCCTCGGCTGCCCGTTCGGTGCGTATTTCTCGACCCAGGCGGCAACCCTGCCAGCGGCGATGAAGACCGGCAACCTGACGCTGCGGCCGTTCTCGATCGTCAAGGAAGTGCTCTACGACAAGGACCGCAAGCGTGCGCGCGGGGTGGAAGTCCTCGACGCCGAGACCGGCCAGACCTACGAGTACACCGCCAAGGTCATCTTCCTCAACGCGTCGTCGTTCAACTCGACCTGGCTGCTGATGAACTCGGCCACCGATATCTGGGACGGCGGGCTGGGCTCGTCGTCCGGCGAGCTGGGGCACAACGTGATGGACCATCACTTCGGCGCGGGCGCGTCCGGCCGGGTGGAAGGCTACGACGACAAGTACTACTTCGGCCGCCGTCCCTGCGGTTTCTATATCCCGCGCTTCCGCAACGTGGCGGCCGACAAGCGCGGCTATCTGCGCGGCTTCGGCTACCAGGGCGGTGCCAGCCGCAACGGCTGGTCACGCGAGATCGCCGAACTGAACATCGGCGCGGACCTGAAGGACGCGCTGAGCCTGCCCGGTGACTGGCGCATCGGCATGACCGGCTTCGGCGAAATGCTGCCCCACCACGACAACACCATCCGCCTGGACCACGAGCGCAAGGACAAGTGGGGGCTGCCGGTGCTGGCCATGGACGTTGCCATGCGCGAGAACGAGAAGGCGATGCGCAAGGACATGGCGGCCGACGCGGCGGAGATGCTGGAAGCCGCCGGCGTCAAGGACGTGGAGATGCACGACAACGACTATGCACCGGGCAAGGGCATCCACGAAATGGGCACCGCGCGCATGGGACGTGACCGCCGGACCTCGGTGCTGAACCAGCACAACCAGGTCTGGGACGCGCCCAACGTCTATGTCACCGACGGTGCGTGCATGACCTCCAGCGCCTGCGTGAATCCGTCGCTGACCTACATGGCGCTGACTGCGCGGGCCGCCGACCATGCCGTGCGCGAACTGAAAGCGGGGAATCTCTGATGGACCGCCGTGAACTGCTGAAGATGATCTTCGCCGCCACCGGCGCGGCCATGATCGGCCTGCCGACGCTGGCCAGCGCCAAGCTGCCGGCACCGGCGGCGAGCGCTGGCTTTTCCGAGGCCGAGATCGCCACGCTTGATGAAATCGCCGAGACCGTCCTGCCGCGCACCCGTACCCCCGGCGCGAAGGACGCGGCCACGGGCGCCTTCATGGCGCGGTTCGTGACCGACTGCTATACCGCCCGGCAGCAGGCGACGTTCCGTGCCGGCCTGGCCGACATCGACACGCGCGCCGGCGGAAGCTTCGTGGCTCTTGCGCCCGAGGCGCGCACCACGCTGCTGCGCACGCTGGATGCCGAGGCCCGCAAGCGTGCGGTGGAGGTGAGCGAGACCGGCACCGGGGAAACCGCGAAAGCGATGCCGCATCCGTTCACCATGATCAAGCAACTGGCCATCTTCGGCTTCTTCACCTCGAAACAGGGCGCGACCGAAGTGCTGAAGTACGTCGCCGTGCCCGGACGGTACGATGGCGACATGGCCTATGCGCCAGGTACGCCGGCCTGGGCCACCAGCTGATGGAGTACGACAGGATGATCAGACCTTTCTTGATGGCCGCGGGCGTGCTGGCGGCAGTGCCGGCGTTCGCGCAGGCCGGTGCGGAGCGTGATCCGGCAAAGACGGAGGTATGGGCGCCGGTGGCGGAAGTCGCCACGCCGACCGGCGCGGCACCGTCCGATGCCATCGTGCTGTTCGATGGCAAGGACGTATCCGCGTGGGAGGCCGAGCAGGGCGGGCGCGTGCCGTGGACGGTGGCCGACGGGGCGATGACCGTGGTGCCGGGCAGCAAGGGCATCCGCACCCGCCAGCGTTTCTGCGACATGCAGCTGCATGTCGAGTGGCGCACGCCCACCGATACCAAGGGCTTCGACGGCCAGAACCGTGGCAACAGTGGCATCTTCCTGCAGGAGCTCTACGAACTGCAGGTACTGGACAGCCACGGCAACCCGACCTACGCCAACGGCCAGGCCGGTTCGATCTACAAGCAGGCCATGCCGCTGGTGAATGCCTCGCGTGCGCCCGGCCAATGGCAGGCCTACGACATCATCTGGAAGGCACCGCGTTTCTCGGCCGGCGGCGGCCTCACCTCGCCGGCGCGCATCACCGTGCTGCACAACGGTGTGCTGGTGCAGGACGACACGGTACTGGCGGGCCGGACCGAGTACATCGGCGCACCGTCGTATTCGCCGCATGGCTGCGCGCCGCTGTATCTGCAGGAGCACGCTTCCAAGGTCAGCTACCGCAACATCTGGGTGCGCGAGCTGTAAGGCTCGCGTCTACTTCGCCAGGAAACTGGCGAGGTCATCGATCTCCTGCTGGGACAGCTGGGAGAAGGGCGGCATCAGCCCGCCGCCCTTGCTGATCTTTTCCTTGATCTGCGCAGGCTGCAGACGCTTGCTGATGTCGGTGAGCGCAGGGAACGCGCCTGGCATGCCCGCACGGTCCGCGCCGTGGCAGGCCACGCAGTTCGTCGCGTACAGCTTGGCGCCGGCAGCAGGATCTTCCTTGCACCACGCCGGCAGCGCATGCGTCGCCGCGCAGAGGGTCAGGGCCAGGGTCAGGACGGTTTTCAAGCAAGGCTCCTTTGCGGGCTAGCGCGATGCGCGGGCGGGCAGGCTGACGGTGAGGTGTTTGCGCAGGTAGTCGGCGCCGGTCTGGATCACCTTGGCCGGATCGCGCGGCTGGTCGTGCTCGACGATGTACCACTTCACGCCTGCACTGGCGGCAGCCGGCAGGATCGCGTTCCAGTCGAGCACGCCCTGGCCGACGGCGGCGAATCCGCCTTCGTCCTCGGCCTCGCCCTTGGGCGCGTTGTCCTTGGCATGCACCGCGAACAGGCGGCCGCGGAACTTGCCCAGCATCACCGCCGGGTCGTGCCCGGAGCGGGCCACCCAGGCCAGGTCCAGCTCGGTCTGCAGGTCGGGGCCGGCGGCTTCGAACAGCAGCTCCAGTGCGGTGCGGCCATCGAAATCGACCAGCTCGAAGTCATGGTTGTGGTAGGCCAGGCGCATGCCCTTGGCGCGCACCCGTTCGGAGATGCGGCCCAGTTCCTTGCCCAGCGCGGCCCAGCCGGCGGCATCGGTCGGCCGGTCCTTGCTGTCCAGGTAGGGCACCACCAGCGTGGTGTTGCCGATGGCGCGGTTGAAGGCCACCACCTTGTCGAGGTCATTGCGCAGGTCGGCCAATGCCGTGTGCGACGAAATCGCCTTGATCCCGTATTTGTCGAGCAGCTGCTTGAGTTCGGCCGCACTGACGTTCTGCGTGCCGACGGTTTCCACCGCGTGCACACCCGCGTTGTGGACGATCTTCAACTGCTGGTCGAGCGTGCCGGCGTTGCGCAGCGTGTACATCTGCACCGCGATGGGCTTTTCTGCACCGCCGGTTTCCGCAGCGAAGGCGGGCAGGGCGGCGAGCAGCAGTGCGAGGGTAGCGATCCTGCGTGTTGGAGCCTTCATCCGTACATCCTCCGGGGATTCATTCGATGGTGGTCCAGGCGCGCGACCTGGCCGATGCGATGACGCGGTCGACGATCCGCGCCGAACGCACGCCGTCCTCGAAGGTGGGCAGGCCCTGCGGCCGCTCGCCGTCGATGGCGTGATAAGTGTCGGCGACGAAGGCCTCGAAGCACTGCGCGTAGCCCTGCGCATGCCCGGGGGGCAGGGCCGACAGCCGGCGCTGTTCAGCACTGCCGGCGCCCGGCCCGCGCACGAAGGTTTCCTCGCGCTGGTCGGGCCGGCCGATCCACAGCCGCTCGGGGTCTTCCTGGTTGAAGGCGGCGCTGGCCTTGGCACCGTCGATCTCGAACCAGAGCCGGTTGTGGCGCCCTGCCGAGACCTGACTGACTGTCAGCGACGCCAGCGTCCCTGCGCCGGTGCGGAACATCGCTGTGGCCACGTCCTCACTGGAAACCGCCTGCGTCGCGCCGCCTGCGGCGGGTGTGCTGAAACTCTGCGCGCCTTCGGCGCTGCGCTCGGCGATCACCGTGGCGAAGGCGGCGCTGACCTCGGTGAAGCGCTCGCCGCTGACCCATTCCACCAGGTCGCACCAGTGCGAACCGATGTCGGCGAACACACGCGAGGTGCCGCCCAGCACCGGATCGACGCGCCAGTTGTTGCTGGCCGGGTCCAGCAACCAGTCCTGCAGGTAGCTGCCGTGGATGAGGTGCAGCGGGCCGATGTCGCCTGCGGCGATGCGCGCACGTGCTTCGCGCACCACCGGGTGGTAGCGGTAGACGAAGGGCACCGTGGCGACCAGGCCGCTGGACGCGGCCAGCGTGGCCAGGTCCTGCGCGTCGCCCAGCGTGGTGGCCAGCGGCTTTTCGCAGATCACGTGCTTGCCGGCGGCCAGTGCGGCCTGCGCCATGGACCGGTGCAGGTGGTTGGGCGTGCACACATGCACGACCTGTACGTGCGGGTCGGCGACCACCTCTTCGATATCGCGGTAGGCGCGCGGAACATTCCATGCCTGCGCCACCTCCTGCGCGCGCTGCGGCGTGGACGCGGCCACGCCGCGCACCTCGGCACCGGCCAGCAGGGCGGCGCGGCGATGTACCGCACCGATCATGCCGGTACCGACGATGGCGATTCCAAGCTTGGGCATCGATTGCGGTCCTCAGTGCGTGGTGGAAGCGGCCGCAACGGCGGGGCGGTCGCGGAACAGCAGCAGGAAGGCAATCAACACGACCAGCGCGACGCCGGCGGGGAACAGCCAGATCTGCTGCCAGTCCGGCCCTGCGGCCGTGGTGTAGTGCTCCACCACCGCGCCGGACAGGAAGGTGCCGATCAGCATGCCGACGCCGTAGGTGGCCAGGGTGATGAAGCCCTGCGCACTGCTGCGCGCGTCCGGGCCGGCATGTGCATCGGTGTAGATCTGCCCGGTGACGAAGAAGAAGTCGTAGCAGATGCCGTGCAGCACGATGCCGATGACCAGCAGCGAGAAGCCGCCGCCGGCATCGCCGAAGGCGAACATGGCATAGCGCACCACCCACGCGGCCATGCCCACCGCCAGCATGGTCTTCACCCCCAGCCGCACGAACAGGAACGGCATGGCCAGCATCAGCAGGACTTCGGAGACCTGCCCCAGCGACTGCAGGCCGGCGGCACCGCGCACGCCCAGGTCATTGAGATAGGGGTTGGTGAAGTTGTAGTAGAACGACAGCGGGATGCAGATGGCGATGGAGGCGAGGAAGAACACCAGGTAGGCGCGCGACTTCAGCAGGCGCAGCGAATCCAGGCCGAGGATCTGCCCGAGGCCGGCGTCGCGCTGCTTGGCCAGCGGCGGCGTGTGCGGCAGGGTGAAGGCGTACAGGCCCAGCAGCAGCGAGGCCACCGCGGCCATCCGGAAGGTCAGTTCAAGCCGGTGTGCCTGTTCCCAGCCCATCCAGCCGATCAGCACGCCGGCGATGATCCAGCCGATGCTGCCGGCCACGCGCACCAGCGGGAACTGCTTCTCGGGCGACTGCATGTGGCGCATCGCCACGCTGTTGGCCAGTGCCAGGGTCGGCATGAACAGCAGCATGTAGCCCATCACGCAGGCGGAGAACACGCTGAAGCTGCTGGCCGTGGAAGCCAGCCACATAAGTACCGCGCCGGCCAGGTGCAGCACGGCCAGGATGCGCTGCGCCGCGAAGTAGCGATCGGCGATCAGGCCGACCAGGAAGGGGGCGACGATCGCACCGATGGACTGGCTGAGGAAGGCCGTGGCCACCTGGCTTGCGCTGGCCTGCAACGGGCCCTGCACCAGGTAGGTGCCAAGGGTCACGAACCACGCGCCCCAGATGAAGAACTGCAGAAACATCATCGCGCCCAAGCGCGACATGGCGTGCGTCATGGCTTGCCCTCCCGGGGCGTTGTCAGCTCAGATTCCCAGCATGCGGTGCAGTGATGCGGCATCCGTTCCGCTGTCGGCAAAGTCGTCGAAGGCGCGCTCGGTCACGCGGATGATGTGGTCGCGGATGAAGGCGGCGCCCTCCCGTGCGCCGTCCTCGGGGTGCTTCAGGCAGCACTCCCATTCCAGTACCGCCCAGCCGGGGAAGTCGTACTGCGCGAACTTCGAGAAGATCGCCTTGAAGTCGACCTGGCCGTCGCCGAGCGAGCGGAAGCGGCCCGGGCGATCGATCCAGTCCTGGTAGCCGCCATACACGCCGCTGCGGGCACTGGCGTGGTATTCGGCATCCTTGACGTGGAAGATGCCGATGCGCGGATGGTAGCGGTCGATGAAGCCGAGGTAGTCCATCTGCTGCAGCAGCAGGTGGCTGGGGTCGTACAGGATCTTCGCGCGGGGATGCTGGTCGACCACGTCGAGGAAGCGCTCGAAGGTCGCGCCATCGTGCAGGTCTTCGCCGGGGTGGATCTCGAAGCACAGGTCCACGCCGCACGCGTCGAACGCATCCAGGATCGGGCGCCAGCGGCGGCCCAGTTCGGCGAATGCTTCGTCCACCAGGCCGGGTGGACGCTGCGGCCAGGGATACATGTACGGCCACGCCAGCGCGCCGGAGAAGGTGGCATGCGCGGTCAGGCCCAGGCGCTGGCTGGCCTTTGCCGCCAGCATCAGCTGATCCACGGCCCAGGCCTGGCGGGCGGCAGGATCGCCGCGCTTGTCTGCCGGGGCGAAACCGTCAAACAGGCTGTCATAGGCCGGGTGCACCGCGACCAGCTGACCCTGCAGGTGGGTGGACAGTTCGGTGATCTGCACACCGTGCCCGGCCAGCATCCCGGCAACGTCGTCACAGTAGGACTGGCTGCGTGCTGCCTCCGCCAGATCGAACAGATGGGGCGCAGTGGTGGGCACTTGTACGCCAGAATAGCCCAGGCCCGCGGCCCATCCGGCCAGCGTGTCGAGCCGATCAAAAGGAGCTTTGTCGCCGATGAACTGCGCCAGGAACAGCGCCGGACCCTTGAGCGTCTTCAAGGTGATTCGCCCTAGATGCAATCGATTGCATTACCCTAGCATGGGCCTCCCGCAGAACCGTTGTGCAGTGCACAGCGGCAACCAGAGCTGAAACCATGGCAACCATCTACGACATCGCAAAGCACGTGGGCGTCTCCGCCGGCACGGTGTCGCGGGCCTTGTCGCGGCCGGAAAAAGTACTGCCCGCCACGCGTGCGCGCATCGAACAGGCCGCCGCCGCGCTGGGCTACGTGCCCAACACGGTGGCCCGAACGCTCAAGACCCAGCGCAGCGGCAAGATCCTGGTCACTGTGCCGGACATCGCCAATCCCTTCTTCGCGCAGATCCTGCAGGGCGCCGAAGATGCGGCGCAGGCCGCGGGCTACGCCGTGCTGCTGGGCGATACCCAGCACCAGCCTGATCGCGAGGAGCGCTACGCGCAGATGCTCCGGCGCAACGAGGCCGATGGCCTGATCGTGCTCGGCCATCGCCTGCCGCCGACCGCGCGCGAGATCGTGCAGGCGCTGGGCGCCACCGCGCCGGTGGTCAATGGCTGCGAATTCGATCCCGCGCTGGGCATTCCCAGCGTGCACATCGACAACGCCGCCGCTGCCCGCGCGGTGATGGAACATCTGTATGCACTGGGGCACGAACGCATCGCTGTGGTTGGCGGGCCGCCGGACAACCCGCTGCACCAGCAGCGGCTGGAAGGCGTGCGCAGTGCCGGCAAGGCGCGCGGCCGGCTGCGCAGCCTGAGCGTGGTACCCGGTGATTTTTCGCTGGAATCCGGCCATGCCGCTGCGAAGGCGCTGCTGGCAGGCGCGCAGCCGCCGACCGCGGTGTTCTGCTTCAGCGACCAGATGGCGCTGGGCGCGCTGGCGGCCTGCCGCGACCTGGGCATCTGCGTGCCGGACCAGCTGTCCATCGTCGGCTTCGATGATCTGGCCTCGTCCAGCTTCCTGACGCCGCCGCTGACCACCGTGCGCCAGCCGATGCGGGAGATCGGTGCGCGTGCGGTCAGCCTGCTGCTGGCGATCATCGAGCGCGTCGATGTGCCGCTGCAGCAGACGCTGGACTTCAGCCTGATGCTGCGTGGCTCGACGGCCGCGCCCGCAGCGGGGTGAGCGGCGGACGCCACCCCGCGCGTGGCGTCATTGCAGATGCGCATTGGCGCAGGCCAGCACGTGGTTGTAGTCGCTGGACATGCACTGGTAGAAATCGCGCTTGGCGTCAGTCGCGCCTTCGCAGTCGGCATCGGTGATCTGCGGCAGCAGGCCGCGCATCGGCGTGGCCATGGCCTCGAACTTCGCGGCATCCAGGTAGCCGCCGGCCACGTTCTTCGCGCCCACTTCGAGCATGGTTTCCAGCCCGTAGCGCGCGTTCTCGACGGCCTTGGGGCAGGACAGCTCGACATCGGTGCGCTGCACCTTCAGCAGCGAGGCGGCGATGGCTTCGGCATCGGCCTTGACCTGCGCCGGCAGCGGCGTGGTGTCGTCGCTGCTCATGGCCAGTGTCGGCAGCGGCAACAGCATCAGCGCCAGGGCGGCGGACAAGAGGCGGGGCATCGGGCATCCATGCGGCGGGTGGGGCGCCAGTGTGCGCTGGCGTGGGCGCGGCCGCCAGAGGGCTGAACGGAACGCCGGCACTGCCCCGGAACCGCCATGGCAATCCACTACCATGGGCCACCCCAGTGGATGCCCTGCCATGACCGACGTGACCCTCGCCCTGCCCAAGCCGCCTGCCGCGCGCATCGCCGCCTGGCTGCTGATGCTGCTGGGCATGTGGCTGGCCCTGAAGCTGGGCCTGGTGGTCACGCTGCTGTCGGGCCTGCTGGTGTTCCAGCTGACCCACGTGCTGGCCAACAGCGTGGAAGGCAAGCTGCCGCCGGGCCGCGCACGCGCGGTGGCGGTCATCGTGCTGTCGGCGGTCATCATCGGCGCGCTGGTGCTGGCCGGTATCGGCGTGGCCTCGTTCTTCCGCAACGAGACCGGTGGCCCCGACGTGCTGCTGGCGCGCCTGATGGACATCCTCAACACCTCGCGGCACCAGGTGCCTGCGCTGCTGCAGCCGTACATTCCCGAAGACCTGACGCGGCTGCGCGAGGCGCTGAACGAATGGGCGGCCGAGCACCAGCGGCAACTGGGCGTGGCCGGTACTTCGGTGGTGCAGGTGGGCGTGCGCATCCTCATCGGCATGGTGCTCGGCGCGATGATCGCCCTCTACGACGAACTGCCACTGCCGAAGATGGGCCCGCTGGCGCAGGAGCTGGTCGGCCGCACGACGCGCCTGGCCGTGGCCTTCCGCCAGGTGGTGTTCGCCCAGGTGAAGATCTCGCTGCTCAACACGGTGTTCACCGCGGTGTTCCTGCTGGGTGTGCTGCCGCTGTTCGGCGTGCACCTGCCGCTGTCGAAGACGCTGGTGCTGATCACCTTCCTGGCGGGCCTGCTGCCGGTGGTGGGCAACATCATCTCCAACACCATCATCACCATCGTCGCGCTGTCGGTGTCGTTCTACGTGGCGGTGGCAGCGCTGCTGTACCTGATCGTGATCCACAAGCTCGAGTACTTCCTCAACGCGCGCATCGTCGGCGGCGAGATCCAGGCGCGGGCGTGGGAGCTGCTGCTGGCCATGCTGGTGATGGAAGCGGCGTTCGGCCTGGCCGGGCTGGTGGCGGCCCCGGTGTTCTACGCGTACCTGAAGCGTGAGCTGGTCGACCAGGGCTGGATCTGATTCCGGCCAGGCGTCCCTGATCCGGTAGCGCCGGGCCATGCCCGGCGAATGCGCGTGAAGGCGGCGCCAGCGCCACTGCACGCGCCGGTCACCGCGCGCGGGGGAGGCTGGGCTTCCCTTTCCGCCCGGACCCTGCGCATGACCACGCTCACCCTGCCCGAACTGGCGAAAAAGATGGCCGGCATCGATTTCGCGATGCTGCAGACCCATGCGGGCGGCGAGATCGACGGCCGTCCGATGAGCAACAACGGCGACGTCGACTACGACGGTGACAGTTGGTTCTTCGCCCTGCAGAGCACCGACATGGTGCAGCAGATCGAAGCCGATCCCCGGGTGGCGCTGGGCTTCACCGGCAGCAAGTCGCTGCTGGGCAAGCCACCGCTGTTCGTCCATGTCAAAGGCCGGGCCACGATCATCCGCGAACGTGGCGTGTTGGCCCAGCACTGGGTCAAGGACCTGGAACGCTGGTTCGAGCAGGGCGTGGATACGCCGGGGCTGGTGCTGATCCATGTGCACGCGCAGCGCATCCATTACTGGGATGGCGAGGACCAGGGCGAGCTGATCGTCTGATCATCCGCGGTAGCGCCGGGCCATGCCCGGCGGCTCAACCCGCTGCCGCCACGCCCTCGTCCACCCAGTCGGCCAGCTCCGGCGCCAGCGCATGTTCCACCGCACGCCGCAGCAGCGCCGGGGCGATGTAGTGGCGATGCACGGCATCGATCAGCGCCATGTACAGGCGGCCGAACCGGTTGTGCGTCTGTACGCGCGACCCCAGGCTGACCTGCACGTGGCCTTCGTCGTCGAACTGCACGCGCACGCTGCTGCGGAAGCGCAGGTGGCGGTCATCGGCGCCCAGCAGTACTTCGGCACTGCGGTCGGTGGCATCCACGCGTGCGTCCAGCACCGGAAAGCGCCCGGCGAACAGGCGGCTGCGATCCGCCGACAACAGGGACGATACCGGGCAGCCCAGTGGCGAGGTGCGCAGGCGCAACGGTGCCACCAGGCGGTTGCGCAGGGCCATCAACCGGCCTACGCCGCCCGGCGGATTGCGCAGGAAGCCTTCCAGCACATCGGCCAGCAGGGCAGACGCCGAGCGCTGCGCGCAGTGACCGCTGCGCAGGGTCAGCACGGTCAGGTCGTCGTAGTGGCTGCGTGGCAGCGCACCGGCCAGCAGGCCGTGCGCGTCGGTCCGCCCGCTGTGTACCGGGTAGCGCGGTGTGCTGCGTTCGACAAACCCGCGCAGGGGCCGCAGCTTGATCCGCCGCAGCGGGCCGAGCATCGAGCGGGTCTGCGCGCACAGGCGCGCACACAGGCTGGGCGGCGCGGCCTGCAGCGACAGCTGCAGCAGCGGCGCAGTGGCCAGCGTGGCCGCGCTCGGCCAGTGCTGCTGCGCCAGCACCTCGGTCAGGCTGGGGATGTCGGCACTGTTGGCCTGCACCCGCGCGCGGGTGGCCTCGCTCATCGCCCCGGCCAGTTCATTGCTGTGGCACGACAACGCGAACAGGGCAGGGTGGGCGGGATGGTTCGAGGCGAACTGGTGCCAGGTGCCGCCGCCGAAGCGCACGGTGAACAGGCAGTCCGGCGGAATGCGGATACGGCGCAGGCTGCGCAGGAACGCGGACGGATCCCCCGCAAGCTGCGCATCGGCGGCGGTGGCAAAACGCAGCTCGGCGCCGGCGCTGCCGGCGATGGCGGTGAACATGCGCGGGCCGGCATGGCGATGGAACGGATGGCCGCCGCCGGCGACCACGAAGCTGTACAACGAGGATGCATCGCCGTGCTGCAGGTGCATCCCGCCCAGCCGCGCGGAGGGTTCATCCAGCGCATCGATGAAGGCAGGATGGTGGCGCTGGCGCTCCCCGGCATCCTTCACCAGCGCATCGCCGGCACCGATGCCGAGCTGTGCGATGAGGGTGACTTCGATGGGGCCGGCGCCGTCCTGCGCGGGCAGCTGGACACCTGGAAACGAACGGCTGTTGCGGGTCGAACCAGGCATCGTGGTGCTCCTCGTCAGCGGGCAGGGGACTTGCGGCGGGCGCGGGCTTCGCGCTTGAGCGGGCCACCCACCGGACATACTTCGGCGGCCCAGGAAAACAGCGTGTTGGCCAGGCGCTCGGGCACCTGGCGGAAATACACGAACTGGCCGCGCTTCTCGCGTTCGATCAGGCCGGCCTCTTCCAGGATGCGCAGGTGGCTGGACAGCGCCGGCTTGCTGAAGTCGAAGCGCTCGGCCAGCTCGCCCGCGCTCAGTTCACCGGCGCTGAGGTAGGCCAGGATCTGCCGGCGGGCGCCGGAGGCGAGGGCTTCGAAGATGCGGTCCATGGGTCGTTAATTAACTAATTACTTAATTGATGATCCTGCGCGGCCGGGCGCGTGTCAAGCCGCTGCCACCCGGTGGGGGCGATTCATCCATTCGCTCTGGATGTGGTATATCGTTTATCGATAAATCCATCCCGGGCGGCGAGGCCGCCCCATGCCGGAGGCTGCTTGACCGCTCGTCCCGCCCGCGCCGAACCTGCGCGCGGCTTGTTCACCCTGGCCCAGACCGCCGTGCAGGCCGTGCGGGCGATGTGCTGGCTGGGCATCCTGGCCGCGCTGCTGGCCATTCCCCTGGTTGCCTACGACCGGCGCTGGCTGCTGGCCAGCGTGCACGACGCGCACGCCGCCGCCGTGCACGGCAGCGACCTGTTCCTGCACTTCTGCATCGGCCTGGGCACCATCGTCGCCCTGCTGGTGCTGTGCCTGGTGTTCCTGCGGCACCTGGCGCGCCTGCTGCGCTCGGCCGCCGGCGCGCGCCCGTTCACCCATGCCAACGCGCAGCGCCTGCAGCGCATGGCGTGGCTGATGCTGGCGATGGAAGTGCTGTCGATCATCATCGGCGTGTACGCCTCCTGGATGGGCCCGGACTTCGCGTGGATGGAGGTGGGCGGTGGCATGTCCATCACCGGCCTGATCGCGGTGCTCATGCTGTTCGTGCTGGCGCGCGTGTTCGCCGTCGGTGCGGCCATGCGTGATGACCTGGACGGTCTGATCTGATGGGCATGGACTGATGGCGATCGTCATCACGCTCGACCGCATGCTGCAGGCGCGGGGCATGACCCTGTCCGAGCTGGCCGGGCGCATCGACATCACCCTGGCCAACCTGTCCATCCTCAAGACCGGCAAGGCACGCGCCATCCGCTTTTCCACCCTGGATGCGATCTGCCGCGAGCTGCAGTGCTCGCCGGGCGACCTGCTCGGGCACGACCCGCTGCAGGCGCAGGACGACGACTGAATACCCCCTCTTTCCCTTACCTCATGAAGAAACGGACCCGAAATGGAATGGTTGGCTGACCCCTCGATCTGGATGGGCCTTGCGACCCTGATCGTGCTTGAGATCGTGCTTGGCATCGACAACCTGGTGTTCATCGCGATCCTGGCCGACAAGCTGCCGCCGCACCAGCGTGACCGCGCGCGGGTGATCGGCCTGAGCCTGGCCCTGCTGATGCGCCTGGTGCTGCTGGCCGCCCTGGCCTGGATCATGAAACTGACCGAGCCGCTGCTGACGCTGTTCGATCACAGCTTCTCCGGGCGTGACCTGATCCTGCTGGGCGGCGGCTTGTTCCTGCTGTTCAAGGGCACCATGGAACTGCACGAACGGCTGGAAGGCCGCCAGCACCATGAAGACGGCAAGAAGGTCTATGCCAGCTTCGCGATGGTGGTGGCGCAGATCGTGGTGCTCGACGCGGTGTTCTCGCTGGACTCGGTGATCACCGCCGTGGGCATGGTCGACAACCTGGGCGTGATGTACGCCGCGGTGACCGTTGCCATGGTGCTGATGCTGCTGGCGAGCAAGCCGCTGACCCGCTTCGTCAACAAGCATCCCACCGTGGTGGTGCTGTGCCTGGGCTTCCTGCTGATGATCGGCTTCAGCCTGGTGGCCGAGGGCCTGGGCTACAAGATCCCGAAGGGCTACCTGTACGCGGCCATCGCGTTCTCGATCCTGGTGGAAGCGTTCAACCAGTGGGTGCGCTTCAACCGCGAGCGCAACGAACGCCGCCAGCCGTTCCGCCAGCGCACGGCCGATGCAGTGCTGCGCATGCTGGGTGCACGCCCGGCCAATGGCCACGATGACGCGGGCGAAGAGGACCACGGCGATGCGGAGGAGCGCCTGCAGCCGGCCGAGCACGAGATGATCCGCAGCGTGCTGGGCCTGGCCGACCGGCCGGTGTCGAGTGTGATGACGGTGCGTGCCGACGTGCAGTGGATCGATCTGGCGCGTGGCCAGGACGACGTGGTGGCACGCCTGGTGGCCTCGCCGCATACGCGCCTGCTGGTGGGCGAGGGCGACCTGGACAGCCTGCGTGGCGTGGTGCAGAGCCGCGACCTGCTGGCTGACCTGCTGCAGGGCCAGCCGCTGCAGCTGGAAGCCAACCTGCGCCAGCCGCAGTACGTGCTGTCCAGCGCCAGCGCGCTGCAGGCCCTGGAACTGATCCGCCTGCACCCGGTGCCGCTGGCGGTGGCGGTGGACGAGTACGGCAGCGTGGAAGGCCTGGTGACGGCCAACGACCTGCTGGCGGCCATCGCCGGTGATCTGGCCGACACCCAGGACGACCGCTATGGCGTAGTGGCGCAGGGGGAGGACCACTGGGAAGCCGATGGCGCGCTGACCCTGGATGACCTGCAACGTCTGGCGGGTGTATCGCTGCCGCGCAGCAGCGATTACATGACCATTTCCGGGCTGGTGCTGGACCAGTTGGGGCGCCTGCCCGATGAGGGCGATGCCGTGGACGTGGCCGACGTGCGCATCACCGTGCTGGCGATGGAGAAGCGCCGCATCGCCCGCCTGCGCGTGCAGCGGCTGGTCGGCACCTGACGTAGAGTCGAGCTTGCTCGACTGCTTCCACAGCAGCCGAGCATGGGCTCGGCTCTACACGGGATGCAGCCGGGCCCGCGCTCGGCGCTACCCTTTGCAACCTTTGCCCGTCACCATGGCGGGCCCCCACGTTCCGGAATGTCGCAGTGCTGAGTACGATTGGTTTGTTGATGGGCCTCTACGTGGCCTGGCGCCTGTTCTGGCCGCTGCGCCTGCCGGTGTGGGCCAAGGCGGTGGTGTCGCTGCTGCTGGTGGGGCTGGCTGTGCAGCTGCGCATCGTCGCCACGTTCTGGGGCACGATGGCCTCGCCGGAAATCCCGAAGATGGCCATCGCCGTACTGGCCACCGGCTCCACCGCCGTGCTGTTGCTGGCGCTGGCCATGCTGCTGTTCGATGCCGGCCTGCTGGCGGCGCGCGTGCTGCGCCTGCCGCGCGCGGTGTCGGCGCTGCGGGCGCCGCTGTTGCGCCCGTCGGCGGCCGCCGTTGCCCTGCTGCTCAGTGGCTACGGTGTCAGCCAGGGCATGGCCGTGCCGCAGCCGCGCCAGGTCGAGGTGGCGATCAAGGACCTGCCGGCCGCGTTCGATGGCTACCGCATGCTGCAGCTCACCGACATCCACGCCAGCCGCCTGCTCACCGGCGACTGGGTGCGCCAGGTGGTGGCCGAGAGCAATGCGCTGAAGCCGGACCTGATCGTCATCACCGGTGACCTGATCGATGGCACGGTGGACGCGCGCCGCGATGACTTCCGCCCGCTGGGAGACCTGCAGGCGCCGGACGGGGCGATCGCCATCACCGGCAACCATGAGTACTACGCCCAGTACAGCGACTGGATGCAGGCCTTCCGCGCGCTGCGCATGCAGGTGCTGGAAAACAGCCACACCCAGGTGCGGCGTGGTGATTCGGCGCTGACCATTGCCGGTGTCACCGACCCGGTGGCCGCGCGCTATGGCCTGCCGCTGCCCGACCTGCAGGCGGCCCTGGCCGGTGCCGATCCGGCCGCGCCGGTGATCCTGCTCGACCATCGCCCACGCAATGCCGTTGATGCGGCCGCACGCGGGGTGAAGCTGCAGTTGTCCGGCCATACCCACGGTGGGCAGATCATCGGCATGGACCAGCTGGTGAAGCGGGCCAATGGCGGTTTTGTGTCTGGCCGCTACGAGGTGGATGGCATGACGCTCTACGTCAGCAACGGTGCCGGCCTGTGGGCGGGCTTCCCGGCGCGCATCGGCGTGCCTTCGGAAATCACCCTGTTCACCCTGCGCCGCGCGCCGTGATGTCGGCCTTGGGGTCAGAGCCCATACCCTGCGGGAATGGGATCCGACCCCGGCCCCGACCCCGCGCCCGCGTGCAGGTGCACCGCGCCGTCACCCGGCGCGTGACACCCTCCGCCCATGACTGAAATGACCGCGGCGCGGCAGCGCTCGATGTGGGTGGCAGGCCTGTCCACCGTGGTGGAGTGGTACGACTTCACCCTCTACCTGTACTTCGCGACCGTGCTGTCGCGGGTGTTCTTCGGTGGCGGCGAGCAGGCGATGCTGGTCACGCTTGCGGGCTTCGCCGTCTCCTACCTGATGCGTCCGCTGGGCGCGCTGTGCTTCGGCCACCTCGGTGATCGCCTCGGCCGGCGCTGGATGCTGCTGGCCTCGATGGCGCTGATGGCGGCGGCGATGCTGGCCACGGCGCTGTTGCCGACCGCAGCGACGGCGGGCACCACGGCCGGCATCCTGCTGCTGGTCCTGCGCTGCGTGATGGCCTTTTCGGTAGGCGGTGAATACACCGGGGTGGTGGCCTACCTGCTGGAAAGCGCACCGGCGCGGCGACGCGGCCTGGTCACTTCGCTGGCCTCGGCCGCCAGCGAAGTGGGCGCGTTGCTGGCGGTGGCGATCTCCGCGGTGACGGTGGCGACGCTCACGCCCGCGCAGCTGGATGGCTGGGGCTGGCGCATCCCGTTCTTCGTCGGTGCCGCGCTGGCGCTGGTGATCCTCATCGCACGGTCGGGCATGCATGAGTCGCCCGAATTCGAGCGCCAGCGCCGCGAGGGCAGCATTCCGGCCACGCCGCTGCGCCACGTGCTGCGCAACCATCCCGGCGCGGTGGCGCGCACGTTCGCGATTTCCGCGCTGGGCTCGATCACCTACTACGTGGGCATCACCTACGTGCCAGCCTTCCTGCACGCACAGGGGCACGACGAAGGCGATGCGCTGTGGCTGTCCACGGTGGCCGCGGTGGCGGTCATCGCGATCACGCCGCTGTGCGGCATGTTGTCTGATCGCTTCGGGCGGCGTCCGCTGTTGCTGGGCCTGACCGTACTGGCGGCACTGCTGCCGTTGTCGATGTTCGGCTGGATGGCCGAGGCGGCGCCGCTGGGCATCGCGCTGGCGGCGGTGGTGCTGGCCTGCGTGGCGGGTGGTGTAAGCGCGGTGGCCGCACCTGCCACGGCCGAGCAGTTCCCGGGCGAAGGCCGGGTGAGCGGGCTGGCACTGGGCGTGACCATGGCCACGGCGGTGTTCGGCGGGGCGACACCGTGGCTGGCGCAGTGGTGGGTGGAACGCAGCGGCTGGGCAGCGGCACCGGGTGCAATGATCGCGCTGGTGGCGGTGCTGGTGCTGCCGGTGCTGTGGACCCTGCCCGAGACGACCCCGGGCAGGGCCAAGCGCTAGGCGATCAGACCGCCAGGGTCTGCTCGATGTCGGCCAGCACGGCCGGCGCATCCACGCCGATGGCGATCGACTGCAGCACGTGGCCATCCCACACGCTGGGGCCGAAGGCCAGGCCTTCCGGCTTGGGAATGGTCATGCCGCGGGCCACGCCATCGGTGGCCACGCGCACGCTGGCGCGCTCGAACTGGAACAGCTCCGGGCGGGTCAGGGCGATGCAGGCGCAGCAGTCGTGCACGACCATGCCCTTGTGCCCGGCCTGCAGGTAGAAGTCCACGTAGTCCTGCGAGAGCGCGCGCACCAGCTCGGCGTCGGCACCGCCGATGGCAGCCAGCTTGTCCAGGCCATCACGGTCCATCTCCACGCGGGTGGTGACGTCCAGGCCGATGGCGGTGACCGGCCACTGCGCGGTGAACACGATGTCGGCCGCTTCGGCGTCGCCCCAGATGTTGGCCTCGGCGGCCGGGGTGATGTTGCCGTTGACGTGGAAGGCGCCGCCCATGAGGACCACGCCGCGCACCAGGCCGGCGATGTCCGGGGCGTGCTGCAGGGCCAGGGCCAGGTTGGTCATGCGGCCGACTGCCACCAGGGTCACTTCGCCCGGGTGGGCGCGGACCAGGTCGATGATCAGCTGGTGGGCCGGGCGCGCATCGGCAGCCACGTCCAGCGCGGTCGGCACCGGGTGGTTGCCCAGGCCGTTGTGGCCATGGATGTGCACCGGCCAGGCTTCCGGCGTGGCTTCGGGCTGCAGCGGGCCCGCAGCGCCGCGCGCGACCGGGGCGGCAAAGCCCCAGGCCTGCTTCAGGTACAGCGCGTTGTGGGTGGTCGAATCCACCGAGGCGTTGCCGAAGGTGGTGGTGACGCCGACCAGGTCGATCTGCGCGTGCTTGTGCAGGTACAGCAGGGCCAGGGCGTCGTCGACGCCCGGGTCGGTATCGAAAATGACTTTCAGCATGTTGTTGTTCTTCTTCTTCCGTGTGGTGCAAGGGGGCCGGCGGGCCCCAGGGGGCCGGGCCGGCGCGCCCTACATTGTCCCATCTTCATGACAGGCAGGGCGAACCGCCGCGGCGGTGCTATCGTCAGGGGGTATCCAGGGAGGGAGCACCGCCATGAAGACATCCGCGATCCTGCTGGCCGGGCTGCTGTGCCTGGGCGCCGTCGCGCCTGCATTGGCCACCTCGGTGGCGCCGAAACCGCTGGCGGAAATGGTGGCGGAAGCCGACCAGATCGTCCGCGCCAAGGTGGTCGACGTGGAGATGGTCGATGGCAAGGGACGGCCGCTGACCGATCCCGGATCGCGCACCGGGCCAGGCCTGGACAACGAGATCCGCCTGGTCCTGCAGGTGCAGGAAGTGCTGCGGCCGCGGGAGGGCAGGGTGCCGGCGACGATCCGGGTGCCGCTGTGGACGATGTGGCATTACACCTTGGGCCATATCCGCGAGGCCACGCTGGGCAGCGAAAGCCTGTTCCTGCTCAAGGGCGAGCGCCATGCACCGGTCTATCCGGTGGGTTTCCAGCGGCCGCTGGATGAGCGCGCGCAGATCCAGTCATTGATGGTGGCGCCATGACCGCGCCGGTTCGCTGCTGCGGAGGCACGCCATGCTGGTGGTGACACTGGTCCTGATCGCCCTGGTGCTGGGCCTGAACCTCGTCGCCACGTTCGTGGTGGTGAGGCGCGATGACGTGTCGGTGGGAGGGCGGGTGGTGCAGCTGCTGCTGGTCTGGCTGCTGCCGCTGGTGGGCGCGATCCTGTGCATGGCGATCGCCACCGCCGATGGCTCGGTCAGCCGCAGCGAGGGCAGCTTCGCGGGCAGCTACGATTCCTCGGGCAGTTACTCCAGTGACAGCCACAACAGCCACAGCTACAGCGGCTCGGACTGCAGCAGCGACAGTGGTGGCGGCGATGGTGGCAGCTGCAGCGATTGAGGCCATGTAGAGTCGAGGGGGGGGGGGGGGGGGGGGAAAAAAAAAAAAAAAAAAAGAAAAAAAAAAAAAAAAAAAAAAAAAAAAAAAAAAAAAATAAGAGGGGGGGGGGGGGGGGGGGGGGGGGGGGGGGGGGGGGGGGGGGGGGG
>NZ_JASGBW010000027.1:0-70404 GCF_030053215.1 Stenotrophomonas sp. PFBMAA-4
TCGACCCAGCCATGTTGAAAGTGGGTCAAGCCTGCTTCCAGCAGGCTTGACCACGAACATAGGATCTCGGCTCTACACGGGCTGCGCTGATCTGTAGAGCCGAGCCTACGCTCGGCTTGGCTCTACAACGGCTCCGGCCCGAAGTGCTTCAGCCCCAGCCGCGCCAGGTCTTCCGGCCGCTCGAAATAGGCTTCGTCAAAGGCATGCAGGGCATCCTGCTCCTGCTCGGTCATCGCGCCGTACAGGTCGTGCAGCTGCGTGATCGCCGGGTCGTCCTCCAGCCGGTCCAGCAGCCCGCGCATGCCGGCCAGGATCGCGTGGGTCTGCACCGCGCCCATCGCCTGCAGCGCACGCAGCGCCAGTTGGCAGGTGGGATCGCCCCAGTTGCACAGGAACTGCATGAAGCCGCCGTTGTTGATGTCCGCTTCCATGCGCCACAGCGCCACCAGCTGCTGGTCTTCGTCGGACAGCGCATCCAGCGTCCACGCGGCTGCCTTCAGACGCGCCAGAGCGGCTTCGTAGCGGTCATCCCACACCTGGTTGGGGATATCGACCACGCCCGCCTCGCGCGGCGGCAGCAGGGCCGGCCAGTTCACGCCGAGACCATTGGAGGTGGCAACCCAGTGCGCGCGCTGTTCGGCCGTGGCTTCGAACAGCGCGGGCGCCCAGCGCAGTGGCTGGCGGGTGCGGCGGCCGTCGGCCAGGGTCAGCAGGATGAAGTCGTCGTTGAAGGCAACGTCGGTTACGCGCAGCGAAGCAAATGCATCAGTCATGCCGTGCAGGATACCCGCGCGGCAGCGTGCCTCACACGTCCCCGCCGTCCGCCCAACCCTCACCCGTACCCGCCTGGAACACACGGTCATCGGCCTGCACGTCACCGGCCGGCAGGTGCGCCTGGTCGGCCAGCGAGGCGTAGATCGGGGTGAAGTCCGGCGAGGTCGCCTGCATCAGCTGCTCGAAGCTGTCGATGACGAAGTAGGTCTTCTGGAAGGTGTCGATGCGGTACTTCGTGCGCATGATCCGCTGCAGGTCGAAGCCGATGCGGTTGGGCGCGGCCGATTCCAGCGAGTACAGCGATTCGCCCTTCGAAGACACGATGCCGGCACCGTAGATGCGCAGGCCGTCGGGCGTGTCGATCAGGCCGAATTCCACCGTGTACCAGTACAGGCGCGTGAGGTTCTGCAGCGCATCCGGGCCGATCGCGTGGGCTTTGACGCCGCCGCGCCCGTAGGCCTCCATGTAGTCGGCGAACACCGGGTTCATCAGCAGCGGCACGTGGCCGAACAGGTCATGGAACAGGTCCGGTTCGGCGATGTAGTCGATCTGGTCCGGGCGGCGGATCCACCAGGTCACCGGGAAACGGCGGTTGGCCAGGTGGTCGAAGAAATCCAGTTCCGGCAGCAGGCCTTCCACGCCGACCAGGGTCCAGCCGGTGGCCGCGCCGAGCACTTCGTTGAGCTGGTCGAAGCGCGGGATCATGTGCGCGTTCATGCCCATCTCGTCCTGCGCGTCGAGGAATTCCTGGCAGGCGCGGCCCACCAGCAGCTCGCGCTGGCGCTGGTACAGCGTGCTCCAGGTGGCGTGGTCGTCGGCGGTATAGGTGTCCCACGGCTGCTCGACGAGCGCGGTGGTGTACACCGGCACGTAGCCCTTGTCGGTCTGCTGGTGTTCGACGCGGCGGGGCTGGGCGAGGTCCATGGGGCACTCCTTGAAGGGATACCAGTGATGCTAGGGCAGGGCGCGCGCAACAGGGTTGCAAAAGTTGCGCGTAATGGGCCTCGTGGCGCAATATCCTTGCGTACTCACCGTGTTGCGGGGCAGCAATGGCCGGAGAAGTCCAGTTCGATCGCACGGATATACGCCTGTTGGCCGAGATCCAGCGTGATGGTCGCGCCACCAACGCGGAGTTGGCGACGCGGGTGAACCTGTCGCCGTCGGCCTGCCTGCGGCGCCTGCAGCGGCTGGAAAGCGAAGGGGTGATCGTCGGCTACGGCGCGCGCCTGGAACCGCGCCAGCTGCGCCTGGGCCTGCAGGCCTTCGTCCGCGTGCAGCTGGAAAAGCACGACCAGGCGGCCATCGGCCACTTCGTGGACAGCGTGCAGGGCTGGGATGAAGTGGTGGCCTGCCACGCCCTGACCGGCGACATGGACTACCTGCTGCACGTCTACGTGCGCGACCTCGAGCACTTCTCGCGCTTCCTGCTGGACAGGCTGCTCAACGCCGGCGGCGTGGCCGATGCCAATTCCAGCTTCGTGCTGCGCACGGTGAAGGGCTTCCAGGCGCTGCCGCTGTCGCAGCTGGAGTAAACCGGCCGCGGCGATTTGACGGCGCCGGGCGGGTAGCCGAGCATCACCGCCCTGCGCGCGGCGCAGCGTTCCTTTCCGGTTCCAGGCATGTCCGAACTCCAGCACCCGGTGCTTACCACCACCTTCCTGCCGCTGCAGCGCAAGTCGCTGGCGCGCTACATCGCCCATGGCACGCCGCCACAGACCGCGCTGGAACAGGCCGGGCTGATGGCCGCGCAGCTGTGCCGCGCGCGCCTGCATGCGCCAGCCGAGATCGAGCGCCTGCTGCACGAGGCCTGTGCGCTGTTTGCCGCCAGCGAAACCGCCGCCACGCCGTTGACCGGTACGGGTGGCGGTGGCCAGCCGGAGCTGGACGCCTGGCTGGCCGCGCTGGCCGCCCATGGCGTGCTGCTGGCACCGGCGGAGATCCTGCAGGACTTCATCGTGCAGTCGCCCAGCGACTACCCGGGCCTGGCCCTGCAGCAGGCCTGCCAGGAAACCCTGGCTGAACATGAGATCCGCTTCCCGGCCGCGTTCGCCAGCGACGATGAGGACGACGACCAGGACGAAGCCGTTGCCAGCGATTCGCGCGCGGTCGAACACCATGGCCTGTACACGTCCGAGCAGGCCCGCGTGCTGCGCGCGATCGCCGCCAATCCCGATGAGCTGATCGACCTCGATGGCTACGCCGGTACCGGCAAGGGCCATCTGGTGCTGGCGCTGATGGATGCGCGGCCGGGCCGATATACCTACATCGCGCCGTCGCGCGGCCAGGTCGAAGCGTTCCGCGCCCGCGTGCCGGCCAGCACGGCCGTGCGCCTGCTGACCCAGATCGAATTCGCCAACCGCGTGGCCCAGCACGCCGCGCGCAATGGCCAGACCGGCGGCTTCGTCGCCAGCTACCGGCGCAGCACCCGCACCCCGCGCGAGATCGCCGGCCGCATCGGCCTGCAGGGCATCGGTGGGCGCAGCCCGGAACAGGTGCTGCTGACCGCCTTCGAGGCCATCAACCGCTGGTGCGCCTCGTCCGCACCGCGCATGGCGTTCCAGCATTTCGACCGCTCGGTACCGGCCGCCATGCTCGACGTGGCGCCCTACCTGGCGGCGGCCGAGCACGTCTGGCGCAGCATGTTCGATGCCGAACTGCAGCGCGGCGCGCTGTTGAGCCTGAGCCCGGCGCACATCGGCAAGTGGCTGGCGCTGCGCGGCATCACCCCGCCGCAGGACATGGGCATGCTGCTGGTGGACGAGGCGCATGACCTGAGCCCGTCGTGGAAGCAGCTGCTGGCCGGTCACGCACCGGGTGTGGTCAGCCTGGGCGACCCGCACCAGTGCCTGTCCGGCACGGTACCGCGCTGGGCCGCATCGAAGGTGCTGGAAATGCACCAGTCGGTGCGCCAGGGCAACCAGGTCGATGGCCTGGTCAACCAGGCGCTGGCGCTGGATGGCCTGGGCCCGGACAGCGGTCCGTTTGTGGGTGCCGCTGACCGCGCCACGGGTGTGCTGCATTACCGCGACTGGTCGCAGGTGCCACGCACGGGCCTGCGCATCCATGGCAATGCCGCCGATCTGGCCCTGGACGCCGCACAGCTGCAGGCGCAGGGGCTGCGGCCCTACCTGCATCCGGCCTCGTTGCGCGCGCTGCGCAGCGCGTTGCAGGGGCCGCTGGATGCCTGGCGCCGCCGCGATAGCGGGTCGAACCAGATGCAGGAGCGTTTCCTGGCCACGCAGGTCGGCGACGGGCAGGGCGCATGGGCGGACCTGTTCGCTTCGGCCGACCGCGTGCAGTCACTGCTGCAGGCGCTGGATGACCAGGACACGCCCGCCGATGCACGCGTGGTGCTGTGCCTGGCCGAGCACGCGAAGAACCTGCAGTTCGACGTCGTCTCGCTGTCGCCCGGCTGTTTCAGCGCAGGGCAGGGCGGGCGCATCTGGCACAACCCGGTGCGCGCGGTCTACCTGGCGCTGACCCGTGCGCTCCGCCAGCTGCACGTGCCCGCCGATGGCATGGAACAGCTGCAGCACACCGCGGCGCTGCAGGAACAGGCGCGCCAGGCACGCCGGCGCGAACGGCAGCAGGCCAGCGGTTACCGGCCCGTGCGCTAGCGCGGGATGCCGCGCTGCTCAGCAGCGACGCGGCAGAGCACTCAGCACTTTTCCTTGCGGCCCATCATCCTGCCCAGGCGCGAGGGCTCATCGCACTTCGGCACGACCGGTGCAGCCGGTGCCAATGCCGCCGCGCGCGCCTTCTGCAGCTGCTGGATCTTCGCGCGGATCTGCGGCATCGCCGCCATCGCGGCCTTCTCGCCTTCGAGGATGGCAGTGCCGCGCTGGCTGAAATCGGCGGCACCGATGTCCAGCACCTTCGGCCGGATGACGATGTCGGCGCGTGCGAGTTCCTGCTCGCCCAGGCGCTGGCCCATGATCGAGATCGACTGGTTGACGATGCCCAGCATGCCGGTCGGTGCCTTGCCGCTGGCCTTGCTGGAGATATCCACGGCGATGACGAATTCGGCACCGAGCTGGCGCGCGGCATCCACCGGCACCGGGCTGACCACGCCGCCGTCGATGTAGTTGCGGCCACCGATCTTCACCGGCTCGAACACGCCGGGGATGCTGCTGGACGCGCGCACGGCCTGGCCGACGTTGCCGCGCACGAAGATCGCGCGCTCGCCGGTTTCCAGCTGGGTGGCGACCGCGGCGAACGGCTTCTTCAGCTTCTCGGCCGGCCGGTTGGCCACCTGCTCGTTGACGTAGTCCTGCAGCTTCTGGCCCTGCACCAGGCCGCCGGAGAACAGGCGTACGTCGCGGATGCTGGCTTCATCCAGCGCCACGGCCTTGCTCTGCATCTGGAACGCGTCCATGCCGCTGGCATACAGCGCGCCGACCACGCTGCCGGCGCTGGTGCCCGACACCACCACCGGTTCGAAGCCGTTGGCTTCCAGCATCTTGATCACGCCGATGTGGGCAAAGCCCTTGGCTGCGCCGCCACCGAGAGCGATGCCGATCTTCACCGGCTTGGCCTGCGGTACCAGGATCGGCTGCGGCGGCGGAGTGGGGCGGACCTCCTCGCCACCACAACCGGCCAACAGGCCGAGCAGGGCGACGGACAGCAGCACGCGGGGGCGGAACAGGCTCATCGGCAATGCGCTCAGGGCGCCGGATTCAGGAAAGGGCGCCAGCATACCGAAGGTGCAAAATCCGTGGGTAGCGCCGGGCCATGCCCGGCGGATGGTTCAGCTGCCGCTGTGCTCGCCGGGCATGGCCCGGCGCTACCGTGCAGGATCAGAAGCGGTTGTCGCCGCCCAGTGCGCGGCCCAGCCCGCCCAGGATCGAGCCTTCGCCGCGGCTCTGCCCGCCGCCCTGCGGCGCGGCCATCCACATGCGCCCGGCCAGCCGCGAGAACGGCAGCGACTGCAGCCAGACCTTGCCCGGCCCGGTCAGCGTGGCCAGGAACACGCCCTCGCCGCCGAACAGCATGCTCTTGATGCCGCTGACCCGGCGCACGTCCATGTCCACCGTGGGGTGGTAGGCCACCACGCAGCCGGTATCCACATCCAGGCGCTCGCCGGCGGCCAGCTCGCGCTCGATCACGCAGCCACCGGCATGGATGAAGACCCAGCCGTCGCCTTCCAGCTTCTGCATGACGAAGCCCTCGCCACCGAACAGGCCGGTCATGATCCTGCGCTGGAACTGCACGCCGATGCGCACGCCGCGCGCGCCGGCCAGGAAGCTGTCCTTCTGGCAGATCAGGCGCCCGCCGTGCTGGTCCAGCTTCATCGGCAGCACCGTGCCGGGGTAGGGCGCGGCGAAGGCGACCTTGCCGCGGCCCGTGCCGGTCTGGGTGTAGACGGTGGCGAACAGGCTTTCGCCGGTCACCACGCGGCGGCCCGCAGCCATCACCTTGTCCATGAAGCCGCTGCTGGCCTGCGAGCCGTCGCCGAACACGGTGTCCATCTGCACCGTCGATTCCTTGAACATCAGCGCGCCCGCTTCGGCGATCGCGCTTTCGCCCGGGTCCAGGCCGATCTCCACGAACTGCATTTCATGGCCGACGATGCGGAAATCGATGGGATCGCCGTGGCCGCCGCTGCTGCTGGCTGCCTGCGCGGCGGCGGGCGTGGCGGCGGGCGTGGCGGCGGGCAGCACCGGCGGTGCGGCGGCAGCAGGCGCTGCCGGGCCCGCGCGCAATGCGGCCAGATCGGACACGGCTGTCCACCCGCTCATGCCCTGGCACCAGGCCAGCGCCCCCGGGTTCGCCTGCGCAAACTGGCGTGCAGCGTGCTCGTCGAGCGGGCCGATACGCTCGGCCTGGCCGGCGGCGTGGAAGTACCACTGGGTCATCGCAGCAGCTCTGTTGCAAGGGGAAAGCGCGAGTCTAGCGGCCTGCCGGGGGTGCTGCGGGCAGGGGCCATGAACGATCGGCATTTGCGGCGCAGGTGCTGTATTGCAACAATTATCTGGTAGCGCCGTTTTACCACCCCTCCAAACACAGCCTACCGCCATGTCTCCGACCCGCACTTCCCGTGGCCGATTTCCGGTCGCGCGTCCCCTCGTTGCCGCTCTTTCCGCCCTGCTGCCGCTGGTAGCAGCCGCCCAGGAAACCCCCGCTGCCAAGGATCCGGTTGCCCTCGACGCCCTGCAGGTCACCGCACAGCGCCGCGTCGAGAACGCCAAGGACGTGCCGGTCGCGATCACCGCGATCCAGGGCGAGAAGCTCGATGTGCTCGGCTCCGCCGGCGATGACATCCGCTTCCTGTCGGCGCGCGTGCCCAGCCTGAACATCGAATCGTCCTACGGCCGTGCCTTCCCGCGCTTCTACATCCGCGGCCTGGGCAACACCGACTTCGATCTCAATGCCTCGCAGCCGGTGTCGCTGGTGTATGACGACGTGGTGCAGGAAAGCCCGCTGCTGAAGGGCTTCCCGCTGTTCGACCTGGCCGGCGTGGAAGTGCTGCGTGGCCCGCAGGGCACGCTGTTCGGCCGCAACACCCCGGCGGGCGTGGTGAAGTTCGATTCGGCCCGTCCGTCGCAGGACGCCGATGGCTACGTGAAGATGTCCTACGGCACGTATGACACCTGGAACGTGCAGGGTGCCTACGGCGGCCCGCTGACCAGCCGCTGGTCGGCGCGCGTGTCGGCGCTGTACCAGCGCCGCGAGAACTACGTCGACAACACCATCACCACCGCGCCCAGCTCGGGCTTCGAGGGCTATGACGAGGCCGCTGGCCGCGTGCAGTTCCTGTACGAAGGTGATGACGTCGAAGCACTGTTCAACCTGCACAAGCGCAAGCTCAACGGCACCGCCCGCCTGTTCCGCGCCAACATCATCCAGAAGGGCAGCAACGCGCTGGTCGAGAACTTCGACCGCGACAAGGTCTCCACCGATGGCCTGAACTTCTCCAACCTGGAAACCTGGGGCGGCAGCGCACGCCTCAAGTGGGACCTGGGCCGCGTCACCCTGCACTCGATCACCGGCTATGAAACCGCCGAATCGCTGAACCACGGCGACGTCGACGGTGGCTACGGCGCGGCGTTCCTGGGTGCCGGCAACTCCGGCCCGGGCCTGATTCCGTTCCCGTCCGAATCGGCCGACGGCCTGCCGCACCACCGCCAGTGGACGCAGGAATTCCGCGTCGAATCCAACGAGTGGGGCCGCTTCGACTGGCAGGCCGGCGTCTTCTACTTCGATGAAGACGTCACCATCGACAGCTTCAACTACGACTCGCTGACCCCGGGCAACCCGCAGACCGGCCACGCCGTGCAGAGCCAGCGCAACAAGGCCTGGGCCGCGTTCGCCTCGGGCGACCTGGACGTGACCGACCGCTTCAAGCTGCGTGCCGGCGTGCGTTACACCCAGGACAAGAAGGACTTCACCGCCAGCGTGCTGCAGGCCGTGCCGGGCGGCACGCCGGTCAGCGGCCCGTACCTGGCCAACAGCGATGTCGACGACGTCAGCTGGGACCTGAGTGGCGTCTACCAGATCACCGACAACATCAACGCCTATGCGCGCGTGGCCAAGGGCTTCCGTGCACCGTCGATCCAGGGCCGCCTGGCCTTCGGCGGCGTCACCCAGGCCGATTCGGAGAAGGTGATCTCGTACGAAGCCGGCATCAAGGCCGACCTGTTCGACCGTCGCGCACGCCTGGGCTTCAACGTGTTCCGCTACAACGTCGATGGCCAGCAGCTGATCGCCGTGGGTGGCAGCAACAACACCGCCACCCTGCTCAACGCCGACAAGACCATCGGCCAGGGCTTCGAGCTGGACTTCGAGGCGTACCTGACCGACCACGTGCTGATGACCCTGGGCAGCAGCTACAACGACACCGAGATCAAGGACCGTGACCTGGCCGTGGCGATCTGTGGCGGTGGCTGCACCATCACCGACCCGACCACCGTCATCAACGGCGGCACCTACGCGCTGGTCAACGGCAACCCGCTGCCGCAGGCGCCGAAGTGGATCCACAACCTGACCCTGCGTGCCGGCTTCCCGGTGAACGATGCCAGCGAGGTCTACGTGTACACCGACTGGGCGTACAAGAGTGCGGTCAACTTCTTCCTGTACGAGTCGCCGGAGTTCCGCAGCCGCAGCTCGCTGGAAGGTGGCCTGCGCGTGGGCTACAACTGGGATTACGGCCAGTACGACGTGGCCGTGTTCGGCCGCAACCTGACCAACCAGACCCGCGTGGTCGGCGCGATCGACTTCAACAACCTGACCGGCTTCCTCAACGAGCCGCGCACGTTCGGCGTCGAGTTCACCGCGAAGTTCTGAGGCGGCTGATGGCGTGATGCAATGAAGAAGGGCCGGCGCAATGCCGGCCCTTCTGTTTTACAGGGCCGCCGGGCATGGCCCGGCGCTACCCCTGCTCGTCCCCGGTAGTGCCGGCCGCTGGCCGGCAGCGATTGATCTGCCCTGCGCTTACAGCGCGCTTTCCGGCCGCACCTTCAGCACCGCTTCCTCGGCCGCGCAGTCGCGGCTGGAATGCAGGCCGGCCTTGCGCGCATCGGCGATCTCCTTGCGCGCCGCCAGCAGATCCTTGTTGAACGCCGCGTTGTCATGCAGGCGGGCCACGGCGGCAGCGCCCATGAAGCGGCCTTCGAGGATGTCGCTCTGCCAGTGCACGTTGCACACCAGGCGGCTCTCGCCGTAGTTGCGGCCGCGCGCCTGGATGGCATCGGCGCGGTCGGGGGCGATCTCCGAAAGGATCAGCGCCCAGGCCCAGCCGATGGAGGTGTGGCCGGACGGATAGGAGCCGTTCCTGCGCAGGCCGGCTTCATCGTCCGGCGTGCAGGTGGGCTCGCCGTTGACCATGAACGGGCGCGGGCGCTGGTACTGGTTCTTGGCCGCCTTGGTGGCCGCGCTGGCATCGATGCGGCTGCGTTCCAGCAGGCGGTACAGGGCCGGGGTCTTCACCGCGTCCACGTCGATGTCGGCCGCGCAGGAGAACTGGTTGGCGCCGGCCGGGAAGCCGAGTTCGGCATCGCGGGTGGCCTGGGCAAAGCGCGGCGTGCCACGCAGGGCGCGGGCTTCGCGGCTGACCTGTTCGTCCAGCGCGAAACCGGCCGAACCGGCCGCCGGCGGCGCCGGCACCAGGGCAATGCTGGCCGGCACGGCCGCCTTGTCCAGATAGCCCACCGCCTTGGTGGTGATGGTGGCTTCCACCGCAGTGGGCGCGGGGGCGGTGGACGCGCAACCGGCCAGCGACAGGGCGATGGCCAGGCCGAGCAGGGGGCGGGCGGGGAGGGCAGGCAAAGACATGGGCAGGCTCGAGACAGGAAACACAGCGGCCATGATCGCAGCCCCTCCCGCCGCCCGCAGCGTCCATCGGTCATACGGCCAGACCCGGCATGGTGGCGCACCGAGGTCACGATTCTGCAACAACGGCATCCATCGTCGCCAATCTCCCGAATACGGGCGCAGCGCACGGACTTTCACGCGCGTTCGCCGCCAGCATCGGCCCACAGCCGGGCCGGGGGGATCCGCTGACGAGGGAGAGATGCGATGCGCAGCACCGCAACAGGAAGTACCGCCCTGGCCCTGCTGCTGGGCCTGGCCAGCGCCCCGGCCTGGTCCGCCGACGTGTATGGCGTGGCCTTCGTGCACGGCACCGGCGCGCAGACCAACGCCACCCAGGACTACTGGCAGCCGGCGATCATCGACACCGTGCGCCAGGGCCTGCCGAACAGCAGCAACTACGTGGTCATCAACTGCGATTTCACCCAGTACATGTGGAAGCCGGAGGCCGCTGGCTGCCTGGCCAACCAGCTGACCAGCTTCATCGACAGCCGCGGCATCACCCAGCTGGTGGTCATCACCCATTCCAACGGCGGCAACGTGGTGCGCTGGATCCTGTCCAACCCCACCTACGATAGCCGCTACCCGAAGATCATCAGCACCTTGCGCAAGGTGACCGCGCTGGCGCCGTCCTCGGCCGGCACGCCGCTGGCCGATGCGGTGCTCAACGGCAACACCTTCGAAACCTCGCTGGGCTGGCTGCTGGGCTACAAGAACGATGCGGTACGCATGCAGCAGGTGGGCCACATGGCGACCTACAACGCGCAGAACCTGTACGGCACCGCGGGGCGCCCGGCACTGCCCAGGCCGTTCCGCGCGGTGGTTGGCAGCGATGTCGAATCGGCGGTGTGGGACAGCAACAGCTACTGCGGCGGCTACCCGGCCAATGTCGGCCTGGAATTCACCCAGAACTGGCTGTCGTCCTGCTCGGACGGCTTCCTGGAGTGCAGCAGCCAGAAGGCGGCCGGCACGCTGTGGTTCACCGACAAGGCGCGTACCCAGGGCGCCGAGCCGCTGAGCCACAACCAGAGCCGCCGCGAGTGCTTCGGCCTGGGCACGATCCTGCGCAACGACCTGACCCAGTGAGGGAGATGACCATGAAGATCCAATCAACCCTGCTGGCCGCGGCCATGCTGGCTGCACTTGCCGCCGTGCCGGCCCATGCCGCGCAGGCGCTGCGTGCCGCCGCTGCCGGTGACCAGGTGCCCGCGTCACTGGTGGCCGCGCCGCTGCCGGCCGATGACAGCGAGCGCGTGCCGCTGGCCTTCGCCTGGGCGCTGGACCCGGCGCAGCCGCTGCAGGCACCGGGCGCGTACGCTGCCGTCAGCCGCAGCTACTGGCAGCAGGTCGACGCCGCCGAACTGCAACGCGGCCTGGACCTGCCGCTGACCGCACCGGATGCCGTGATCCAGCTCAGCCCGGGCACCGGTGCACGCGCGCTGCCTGCCGAGGCACTGCAGGTACGCGATGCGGCCGGCCGCAGCAGCGTGGCGCGCAGTGTCGATGCGCGGCAGCTGCAGGCCGCAGGCATGGCGGTGACCGATGGCAGCAGCATGCTGCGTACTGGCGCCAGCAGCGCGGTGGGCACGTACCGGCTGCAGAGCGCGCAGGCGCAGGGGCGCTACGTGGTGCAGGTGCTGGAGCCCAACAGCCCGGTGCGGCTGGAGGTGCAGGCCAGCCAGGCGCAGGTGCTGGCCGGTGGCAGCATGCAGCTGCAGGCGCGCCTGCTGGAAGACGGCCCCAGCGCCGCGAAGCTGGCCACGCGCCGCAGCAGCCTCGGCGGTGAAGCATTGCTGGTGGCACCGGATGGCCGCAGCTGGCCGCAGCGCCTGCTGCGCACCACCGATGGGAGCCTGCGCGCGCAGGTGCGCATTCCGGCCGAGGCCAGCACGGTGCAGGGCCTGTGGGAGCTGCAGGTGTTCGCCCAGGCCGATGGCGTGCTGCGCGATGGCAAGGTGGCCTTCGCCGTGGCGCAGCCGACCGCACGCTTCAGCGGCCAGGCCACGCCCGACCCGGCCAGCCGCCAGGTCAGCCTGCCGCTGCAGGTGGCCGCCGCGGGTCGCTACGAGGCGCGCGGCACGCTGTACGCCACCGGCGCCGATGGCCAGTTGAAGCCGGTGGCGCAGGCGCACGCGGCCGCATGGTTCGAGGGCGCTGGCCGTGGCGCGCTGGTGCTGCCGTTCGACCAGGCCGCACTGCCGCCCGGCTTCGGCGCGCCGTATGAACTGCGTGACCTGCAGCTGCAGGACCAGAGCCGGATGGCGCCGATCGAATCACGCGCGCTGGCGCTGCGGTTCTGAGGAGAAGGTGGCGGGCCGGATATCCCGGCCCGCCGCACCTGCAGATTGGGTGGAATTGACCGGGTAGAGTCGACTGTTAGTCGACTGCCCTTCCAACAGACCGCGAGAACCCCGCGCTGCGCGCGATAGTCGACTAACAGTCGACTCTACCGCCGTCCGGCCGTCCCGCCGTCCCGCCGTCCCGCCGTCCCGCCGGATTACCCCGCGTACGCGGTCAAGACCCCATTCTGTTCCACCACGCTGATCGCCCCGCCGAATACCGCCGACAGCGGTTCGTCGCGCAGCAGTTCATCGCGGGTGCCGTCGGCCAGCACGCGGCCGTCGCGCAGCAGCACCACGCGTTCGATCTCGGGAATCACTTCCTCGATATGGTGGGTGACCAGCACCAGGGTGATGCCCTGCTGGGCCAGCACGCGCATGGTCGCCACCAGCTGCTGCCGCGCCACCAGGTCCAGCCCGGTGGAGGGCTCATCCAGCAGCAGCGCCTGCGGCCGGTTGACCAGGGCGCGGGCGATCAGCACCCGGCGGGTCTCGCCGGCCGACAGTTCGGCATAGGCGCGCTCGCGCAGGGCCAGTGCGCCGGTCATCGCCAGCGTCTCGCCCACCCGTGCCCGCATGTCCGCCGTCACCTCGCGGAACGCCGGCACCACGTAGCTGGCGAAGAAGCCGGACAGCACCGCCTGTTCCACGGTCAGCCCGGGCATGTCGGACAGGTTGCTGCTGAGGTCGCCGGTGACGATGCCCAGCTGCGAACGCAGGCGATCGACCTGCCAGCGGTTCTGCCCCAGCACCTTCACCGCCACCCGGCCGTCGGCCTGGGCCAGCGGGTACAGCTCGCGGGTGATCAGCTTGATGAACGTCGATTTGCCGCAGCCGTTCGGGCCCAGCAGCGCGGTGTGCTGGCCCTGCGCGATGCGCAGGCTGAGCCCGTGCAGGACCTTCACCTGGCCGCGGACCACGCTGGCGTGGTCCAGTTCGATCAGCGCCGGCAACTCCGCGGCGGACGGGGCAGTGGTAATGGCGCGGGTGCGCGGATCAAGGCTCGACAACTCAGGTCCCCAACTGTGAACGGTGGCACTTCATGACGGTGCACGACGACCGTCGCGAGGGTGCAGTTTGCAACTTAAGCGCCCATCATGTCTGCCATCCCGCGTCGATCTGGAGTGCCGCCATGCCCGATGCCCTGATCTCCCTGCTCACCGGTGGCGTGCTCGGCCTGGGTGGCTGGGCCATGCTGGCGGTGCTGCTGGTATTTACCCAGCTCACCATCTTCTCGGTCACGCTGTACCTGCACCGCAGCCAGGCGCATCGCGGGGTCGATTTCCATCCGGCCGTCGCGCATGTGTTCCGCTTCTGGCTGTGGCTGACCACCTCGATGATCACCCGTGAGTGGGTGGCCATCCACCGCAAGCACCACGCCAAGGTGGAAACCGAGGACGACCCGCACAGCCCGGTCACCCGCGGCATCGGCAAGGTGTTCTGGCACGGCGTGGAGCTGTACCGCGAGGCCCGCGGCATGCGTGCGGACATCAAACAGTACGGCCGTGGCACCCCGGACGATGCCATCGAGCGCCACCTTTACACCCCGCGCGCCACCCTCGGCCCGGTGCTGCTGCTGGCCATCAACAGCGTGCTGTTCGGCCTGCCCGGCGTGGCCCTGTGGGCGATCCAGATGGCGTGGATCCCGTTCTGGGCCGCAGGCGTGGTCAATGGCCTGGGCCACTGGTGGGGCTACCGCAACTACGAGTCGGCCGACACGTCCACCAACCTCACCCCGTGGGCGTTCTGGATTGGTGGCGAGGAACTGCACAACAACCATCATGCCTTCCCCAGCTCGGCGCGCTTTGCCATGCGGCGCTGGGAGTTCGACATCGGCTGGAGCGCGATCCGCCTGCTGCAGGCGCTGCGCCTGGCCAAGGTGCTGCGCGTTGCACCGGCCATGGACGTGCGCCCGAACATCGCCGTGCCCGATGCCGAGACCCTGAAGGCGCTGCTCTCGCACCGCTTCCAGGCGATGACCGATTACCAGCGCAACGTGTTCATGCCGGCCCTGCGCGAGGAAGCCACGCAGGCCGGGGCGAAGCTGCGCCGCCTGTTGCCGCGCCGCCTGCGCCGTGGCCTGGTCAACGATGGCCGCTGGCTGCAGCCGGACAGCCGCGCCCAGCTCAGCGCGTGGGTCGCGCAGCGCCCGCGCATCCGCACCCTGGTGGAATACCGTGCGCGCCTTGCCGCGCTGCTGGAAGCCCGTGGCCACGATGCCGCCGAGCGCCTGCGCCACCTGCAGGCGTGGTGCCACGAGGCGGAGGAAAGCGGTATCGCTGCGCTGCAGGCGTACGCCGCGCGGTTGAAGGGCTACACCCTGGTGGGCGCATGAGGCAGCTGCTGGTTCCGCTGCTGTGCCTGCTGCCGCTGGCCGCGGCCGCGCAGGTCAGTGACACCGCCACCTACCTGCAGCGCATGGACAGCGATGGCGATGGCAAGGTCAGCGAAACCGAATACGTGCAGTGGATGCTGTATGCCTTCGACCACATGGACCGCAACGGCGACGGTGTGCTGACCGCCGATGAACTGCCCGGTGGCAAGGGCAGGCCGATCACCCGCGAGCAGCAGCGCCAGGTGATCGTGCAGCGCTTCCACAAGCAGGACGCCAATGGCGATGGTTTCCTGGATGCACGCGAACTGTCGGCGCCGCCGCGCTGACGCTGCGGTAGCGCGATCACCGGTAGCGCCGGGCCATGCCCGGCGGCTTCGCATGGCCGGGCGTAGAATCAGCCCATGCCTGAACTGCCCGAAGTAGAAACCACCCGCCGCGGCCTGGCGCCGCACCTGGAAGGCCGCCGCGTCCACGGGGTGATCCTGCGCCGCGCCGACCTGCGCTGGCCGATTCCGCCGGAGGTGGCCGATCTGCTGCCGGGGCAGCGCATCGACGCGGTGCGCCGGCGCGCAAAGTACCTGCTGCTGGATACCGCCGTCGGCAGCGCCGTGCTGCACCTGGGCATGTCAGGCAGCCTGCGCGTGCTGCCGGGCGATACCCCGCTGCGCGCGCACGACCATGTGGACATCAGCCTGGACAATGGCCGCCTGCTGCGCTTCAACGACCCGCGGCGCTTCGGCAGCCTGCTCTGGCAGCCGGCCGGCGAGGTCCACCCGCTGCTGCAGGGGCTGGGCCCGGAGCCGCTGGACGACGCCTTCGACGGCGACTACCTGTTCGCGCGCAGCCGCGGCCGCAGCGCACCGGTGAAGACCTTCCTGATGGACCAGGCGGTGGTGGTCGGGGTGGGCAACATCTACGCCGCCGAAAGCCTGTTCAAGGCTGGCATCAGCCCGCTGCGTGAAGCCGGCAAGGTCTCGCGTGAACGCTATCGTCGGCTCGCCCGCGAAGTGAAGGACACCCTCGGCTATGCCATCACCCGCGGCGGCACCACCCTGCGCGACTTCATCAGCCCCGATGGCGCCCCGGGCTACTTCGAGCAGGAGCTGCTGGTCTATGGCCGCGACGGCCTGCCGTGCCCGCAGTGCGGGCGCCCGCTCAAGCACGCGATGATCGGCCAGCGCGCCAGCGTGTGGTGCAGCCGCTGCCAGCGCTGAATCTCTTCATGCAGCGGACGCGGGCGGCGTTATAGTCCGCACAGCATCCGCTGCGGGGGAGGTTGCGATGGACGAAGGACCGGATATCACTGTCTGGCTGGATGCCGCGCGCGGTGGCGACCGCACGGCGCTGGACCGCGTGCTGACCACGCTTTACCAGGAACTGCACGGCATGGCCCGGCGCCAGCTGGCCGGCCAGCAGGGGCGCACCCTGGACGCCACCTCGCTGGTCCACGAGTCCTACCTGAAACTGCTGGGCAGCCGCGGCGCGGCGCGCTTCGAGGATCGCGCGCACTTCTTTGCCTATGCCGCCTCGGCCATGCGCAGCGTGGTGGTCGACTACGCGCGCAACCGGCTGGCGCGCAAGCGCGGCGGCGACCTGAAGCGGGTGGCCGAGATCCCCGAGAACAGCAGCAGCGGCGTGCGCCTGGACGAAGACCTGCTGGCGCTGGATGTCGCCCTGGAGCGCCTGCAGGCGGTCGATGTGCACCTGGCGCGGGTGGTCGAGCTGCGCTACTTCGCCGGCCTGTCCGAACAGGAGATCGCCGAACTCAGCCAGCGCTCGGAGCGCAGCATCCGCCGCGACTGGCAGAAGGCGCGGTTGTTCCTGCTGGCGGCGATGCGCGGCGACTGAGGCGCGCAGGCCGACCATGGATGCCGCGCGCTGGCAGCAACTGTCGTCCTGGCTGGACCAGCTGCTGGAGCTGGCCCCGGAGGCGCGGAAGCTGCGCCTGCAGCGCCTGGCCGAGCATGACCCGACCCTGGGCCGCGACCTGGAACACCTGCTGCTGCAGGAGGCCGACAGCCAGGAATTCATGGCCCAGCCGCTGTGGACCGCACCGCCACCGGGGCGCGCCGGCAGCCAGGTAGGCCCTTACCGCCTGCTGGGCCCACTGGGCGAGGGCGGCATGGGCGAAGTGTGGCTGGCCGAGCGCTGCGACGGCCTGTACCAGCGCCAGGTGGCGCTGAAACTGCTGCGCAGCGGCGTGGCCGACCCCGGGCTGCGGCAGCGCTTCGGCCGTGAGCGGCAGATCCTGGCCCGCCTGCAGCATCCGCACCTGGCCCAGCTGCTGGATGCCGGCGTGGACCAGCACGGCCAGCCCTACCTGGCGCTGGACTACGTGGAAGGCGAACCGATCAGCGACTACTGCCGGCGCCTGCAGCCCCCGCTGGAAACCCGCCTGCAGCTGATGCTGCAGGTCTGCGCGGTGGTCAGCCATGCCCATGCCAACCTGGTGGTGCACCGCGACCTGAAGCCCTCCAACATCCTGGTCCGCGCCGATGGCACGGTGAAGCTGCTCGATTTCGGCATCGCCGCGCTGCTCGACCACGACGATGCCGACGCCACCCACCCGCCCACCGAGGTGCGCGCGTTCACCCTGCACTACGCCGCGCCGGAACAGGTGCGCGGCGAGGCGGTGACCACCCTCACCGATGTCTACTCGCTGGGCGTGGTGCTGTTCGAGGTGGTGACCGGGCACAAGCCCTACCGCCTGCGCCGGCACAGCGATGCCGAATGGGAGCGGTCGATCCTGGACGTGCAGGTCCCGCGCGCCTCGGCGCTGCTGCAGCGCCTGGCCGACCAGCCGGGTGCCGCCCGGCGCGCGCTGCAGCGGCAGGCCCGGCAGCTGCGCGGCGACCTCGACGTGCTGCTGGAAAAGGCGCTGCAGAAGGATCCCGCACAGCGCTACGCCTCGGCCGAGGCGCTGGCCGGCGACCTGCAACGCTACCTGCAGGGCCGGCCGATCCAGGCCCGGCCGCCCGGCGTGGGTTACCGGGTGAACAAGTATATCGGCCGCCACCGCTGGGGCGTGGCGCTGGCCTCGCTGGCGGTGCTGGCCCTGCTCGGGACCACCTCCGTCGCGCTGTGGCAGGCGCGCCAGGCGCAGGTGGAAATGGCCCGCGCGCAGGCGATGCAGGATTTCACCGTCAGCCTGTTCGACAAGGCGGCCAGTGAGCGCCATGGCCATTTCGACGTGCCGCAGCTGCTGGCCACCGGGCAGCAGCGCGGTGAGGCCGAGCTGGCCGACCAGCCCCTGGCGCTGGCCGAACTGGAAGGCGTGATCGGCCGCCTGCGGATCGGCCTGGGCGACTACCAGCTGGCCCTGCAGACCTTGGACCAGCAGCGCCGGCTGCTGCAGCAGGTGGACGACGTGCCGCCCGCCCTGCAGCTGGAAGCGGTGACCCAGCGGGGTCGCGCGCTGCGCATGCTGGGCCGCGACCGCGATTGCCTGGCGCACCTGCAACCGCTGCAGCCATTGGCCGCCAGTGAAGCCGACGCACTGCCGGCGACGGTGGCCGAGTTCCACAGCCAGCTGGGCCGCTGCCAGGCGCAGCTGGGCAATGCGGAGGCGGCGCGCGCGTCATTCGAACAGGCCCTCGCCCTGCGCCACGAGGGCATCGGCCAGCGCTTTGGCCGCGCCGAATCGCTGGCCGACCTGGCCGGGCTGGATGCCAGCGCCGGCCACCTGCCTGCGGCGCTGGCCGGTTACCAGCAGGCGTTGGGACTGCTGGACCAGCCGAGCGATGGCCGCAGCCCACAGGTGATCGGCCTGCACCGCCAACGGGGCGAAGTGCTGGCGCGGCAAGGCCGGACCGAGGCTGCTGCCAGCGAACTGGACCTGGCCTGGCAGGCGGCACAGGATGCCTGGGGCCCGCGCCATCCCGAGGCGCTGGTGGTGCGCCGCGCCCGCGCGATGCTGGCCCTGCAGCGCGGGCAGGGCGAACAGGCAGGGCAGGAGCTGCAGCAGGTCCAGGCGCAGTTGCTGGCCGCGTTGGGCCCGGCCCACCGCGAGGTGGGCCAGGGCGAGTTCGCACTGGGGCAATGGGCCAGCGATCGGGGGGATGCCGCCCTGGCCGCCAGGCACTACGCACGGGCGGTGGCGATCTGGCGCCAGCCCGACCACACCGCACTGCTGCCGCAGGCGTTGCTGGCACAGGCAAGCGCGCTGCAGCAGGCCGGGCAGCCGGGCCCCGCGCGCGCTGCGCTGGCCGAAGCGCGCCAGCTGCTGCTGGCCCAGCGCGGGGCACAGGCCCCGGCACTGCGTGAGCTGGACGCGCGGCTGGCCGCGCTGGCGCAGCCTGAACCAGCCGTACAGCCCTCCGCTGCCCGTTAACGTTTGTCTGCCTATGATGGCCGACCTTTCCCTTGCTTCCGCGCCTGCATGCAACGACGCGACTTCCTCCGCAATGCCTCCCTGGCCCTGGCCGCCTTTGGCCTGCCGACCCTGCCGGCCTGCGCGGCCGGGAAGAGTGGCCAGCTCGGCCTGCGCCGGCTCGGCCAGCCGCAGCCGTTCGACTTCGCCACCCTGAAGGGCCAGGCCCGCGCACTGGCGCAGGCGCCGTACCAGAGCCACAAGCGGGTGCTGCCCAAGCCGCTGGAAGCCCTCGACTGGGACCAGTACCAATCCATCGGCTACCGCCAGGACCATGCGCTGTGGGCCGACCAGCCCGGCAGGTTCCAGGCGAAGTTCTTCCACCTGGGCCTGTACTTCCATTCGCCGGTGCGGATGTTCGACGTGGTCGATGGCAAGGCGCAGGAACTGGCCTACGACGGCGCGGCGTTCAACTACGGCAAGAGCGGCCTGAAGAACGGCGAGCTGCCGGCTGACCTGGGCTTTGCCGGCTTCCGCCTGAACACCCGCAAGGACACCGACCGCGACTTTGCCGCCTTCCTCGGCGCCAGCTATTTCCGCGCCGTCGGCAAGGAAGGCCAGTACGGCCAGTCCGCGCGTGCGCTGGCCATCGATACCGGCATGGGCAAGCCGGAGGAATTCCCCGATTTCATCGCCTACTACCTGGAACAGCCGGCGGCCGACTCGGACACGATCGTGGTCTACGGCCTGCTCGATTCGCCCAGCGTGGCCGGTGCCTACCGCTTCGCCATCACCAATGGCGACGTGCTGCTGATGGATATCGACAGTGCGCTGTACCCGCGCAAGGCAATCGAGCGCCTGGGCATCGCCCCGTGCACCAGCATGTACCAGGTGGGCGAGAACGACCGCCGCATGGGGTGGGACTGGCGCCCGGAGATCCACGACACCGATGGCCTGTCGATGTGGACCGGTGCCGGCGAATGGATCTGGCGACCGCTGGTGAACCCGCGCAACCTGCGCTTCAACATGTTCGTCGACCACAACCCGCGCGGCTTCGGCCTGCTGCAGCGCGACCGCAACTTCGACCATTACCAGGATGACGGCGTGTTCTACGAGAAGCGCCCGTGCCTGTGGGTGGAACCGAAGGGCGAGTGGGGCGATGGTTCGGTACAGCTGGTGGAGATCCCCACCGTGGACGAAACCTTCGACAACATCGTGGCGTTCTGGAACCCGAAGGAAAAGCCGCAGCCGGGCCAGGAGCTGCTGGTCGGCTACCGCCTGTTCTGGGGCGCCGAGCCGCCGGCACGCACGCCGCTGGCGCACTGCGTGGCCACCCACACCGGCCTGGGCGGCGTGGTGGGCAAGAAGCGCGAGTACTTCAGCTGGCGCTTTGCGGTGGACTTCGAAGGCGGCGAGCTGGCCAGGCTGATCGACAAGGGCGAGGTGGAGGCGGTGGTGGAAGCCAGCCGCGGCCGGGTGGAGATCGTGTCGGCGCGGCCGCTGCGCGAGATCAACGGCTACCGCGCGATGTTCGACCTGGTGCCGCCGGACGGCAGCACCGAGCAGATCGACATCCGCCTGTACCTGCGCAGTGGCGGCAAGCCGCTCACCGAAACCTGGCTGTACCAGTACACCCCGCCGCCGGCGGGCGCACCGGAGCGCACGCTGTACTGAGGCCGCGCTGTAACCGGAGCATGTGGGCGGGCAGGGCGCCGCCCTGCACGCCATGCCGGCGGTGTTACTTGCCGCGGGTGTCTGCCGGTGCAGGCGCCGGCGGTGGTGCAGGTGCGACGGTGGGCACGCCGACGTCAACTGTGCCGCGCCGGATCTTCATCCAGTTTTCGTCCTGCCAGCGCTGGTAGCGGTCGGGATCCCAATAGGTGGGGTCATACAGGCGATCGGCCTTGATGGTGCGGCTCACTCCTCCGTCCATGTAGACGATGTCCACGTTGTTGGACAGCGAGCCGGTGCGGCTGCCGGTCATCGCCCGCTTGCCGCGCTGCAGTTCGGCGGCCAGGCGCGGCCGGGCCGCCGCATCACCGTACTCATCGCGCAGCCGCAGTGCCTGCGCCCGTGCCTCTGCCTGCTTTTCCAGCGGCAATGCGGCCCAGAATCTGTCACGCAGTTCAAGCATCAGCGGGTAGCCGCGCTCGGAGGCGACATCCATCCAGGCGTAGGCCATGACCGGGTCGGCGGCACGCTTGACGCCGTACCAGTACATCTCGCCGAGCAGGCCCTGTGCCGGCTTGTCCGCATAGCGGGCAGCCTTGCGGAAATTGTCCATCGCCGCCTCGGCATCACCCTGCTGCAGGGCATTCATTCCCCACTGGCGGAACTTCATGTCCGGATGGCCATCCAGGAAGCCGGCACCGAGCAGCGCCGCATCGTCCTGCGGCGAAGCCGCCTGGCCGGCTGCCGTGGCAAGCCCCGGCAGGAACATCAAAGGAAGCAGCAACAGGACGGAGCGCATGACGGACTTCCCGATCAACGGTGACGTTGGCCCAGCCTAGGGCGGTCACCGCGGCCTTGTAAACGGCCGGACGTCACGCCCGCCTACAGCGGCAGGGGCGCCTGCGCCGGGTCGATCCGGCCTTCACCGCGGGTGATTTTCTTGAATTCCGCCCGGCTCACCGACACATAGCGTTCGTTGCCACCGATCTCGACCTGCGGGCCGTCCTGCACGGCGTGGCCATGCTCGTCCACGCGCACGGTCATCGTCGCCTTCTTGCCGCTGTGGCAGATCGTCTTGATCTCCTGCATCTCGTCGGCCCAGGCCAGCAGGTACTGGCTGCCCTCGAACAGCTCGCCGCGGAAATCGGTGCGCAGGCCGTAGCACAGCACCGGGATGCGCAGCTGGTCGACCACCTCGCTCAGCTGCCAGACCTGCGCGCGGGTCAGGAACTGCGACTCGTCCACCAGCACGCAGCCCATCGGGCCGTTGTCGTCCAGGTCCTGGGCCACCCAGCGCTGCAGGTCGCTGTCGCGGTCGAAGGCCATGCCCTCGGCGCGCAGGCCGATGCGCGAGGCGACCACGCCGGCACCGGCGCGGTCGTCCAGGCGCGGGGTCAGGATCGCCACCCGCATGCCGCGCTCGCGGTAGTTGTGCGCGCTCTGCAGCAGGGTGGTGGTCTTGCCGGCGTTCATCGCCGAATAGTAGAAATAGAGCTTGGCCATCGGCCGATTGTACGCCGCTGCCCCGGCGCGCCGAAGCCGTTCAGCATCCCCACCGGCCGACGGCTGTGGCCGTCACCCGGGACCGCTACAATCCCCCTCCAATGCACGGTCTCAATCCTCCCCAAGCCGCCGCCGTCCTGCACATCGAAGGCCCGTTGCTGGTGCTCGCCGGTGCCGGCAGTGGCAAGACGCGCGTGATCGTCGAGAAGATCGCCCACCTGATCGGCTGCGGGCGTTACCCCGCGCGCCGCATCGCGGCGATCACCTTCACCAACAAGTCGGCCAAGGAAATGCGCGAGCGCGTGGCCAAGCGCCTGCGCGAGCAGGACGCCGACGAGGTGACCATCTGCACCTTCCACGCCCTGGGCCTGAAGTTCCTGCAGATCGAACACGCGGCGGTGGGCCTGAAGCGCGGCTTCTCGATCTTCGATGCCGACGATGCCGCCGCGCAGATCAAGGACCTGATGTCCGGCGCCAAGCCTGACGACATCGAGGACATGAAGAACCTGGTGTCGCGCGCGAAGAACGCCGGCCTGTCGCCCGAGCAGGCGATGGCCGCCGCGCGCAGCAACCGCGAGAAGGAAGCGGCCAGCGTCTACGAGCGCTACCAGCTGCGCCTGACCGCGTTCAATGCGGTGGACTTCGACGACCTGATCCGGCTGCCGGTGCAGGTGCTGGAAGAGAACCCGGACATCGCCGTGGCCTGGCGCGAACGCATCGGCTACCTGCTGGTGGACGAATGCCAGGACACCAACGACGCGCAGTACCGCATGCTCAAGCAGCTGGCCGGCGAGAAGGGCAACTTCACCTGCGTGGGCGACGATGACCAGTCGATCTACGCCTGGCGTGGCGCCAACCCGGAAAACCTGCAGCAGATGGGGCGCGATTATCCCGCGCTGGAAATCATCAAGCTGGAGCAGAACTACCGCTGCTCCAACCGCGTGCTGCGCGCGGCCAACGCGCTCATTGCCAACAACCCGCACGAACACCTGAAGAAGCTGTGGAGCGACCAGGCCGACGGCGAGCGCATCCGCGTGTGGGAATGCCGCAACAGCGAACACGAAGCGGAGAAGGTGGCCGCCGAGATCGCCTTCGTGGCGCAGGCGCACAAGGTGCCGTGGAGTGATTTCTGCATCCTGTTCCGCGGCAACTTCCAGTCGCGGCCGCTGGAAAAGGCGATGCAGCTGCTGCGCATCCCCTACCACCTGACCGGCGGCACCATGTTCCTGGAACGCCAGGAAGTGAAGGACACGCTGGCCTGGCTGCGGCTGCTGGTGAACCCGGACGACGACACCGCGTTCATGCGTGCGGTGCAGTCGCCCAAGCGCGATGTCGGCGCCGGTACGCTGGCCAAGCTGGCCGAGCTGGCGCAGGAAAAAGACATCCCGATGGCGCATGCCGCCGAGTCGATCGGCGCACTGCAGCAGCTGCCGCCGCGTGCGGCCAACAGCCTGGCGCGCTTCACCGACATCCTGCGCGACCTGCGCGCGCAGACCCGGCAGATCACCTCCGGCGACATGATCCGCAAGGTTGCCAAGGAATCAGGCCTGTTGAGCGAGCTGCGCCAGCAGGCCAAGGAAGAGGCCAGCTACCAGCGCCGTGCCAACAACATCGAGGAACTGGCGCAGTGGTTCGAGGGCGGCCCGCGCGGCGCCACCGCGGCTGATCTGGCCGGCCAGCTGGCGCTGCTCTCGCGCAGCGACAAGGACGAGGGCGGCAACCAGGTGCGCATGATGACCATGCACGCCTCCAAGGGCCTGGAATTCCCCTATGTCTTCATCGTTGGCTGTGAGGACGGCGTGCTGCCACACCAGGTCAGCCTGGACGAAGGCAACCTGCAGGAAGAGCGGCGCCTGCTGTACGTGGGCATCACCCGCGCGAAGATCCAGCTGTGGATGAGTTACAGCAAGCTGACGCGCAAGTTCGGCGAGCACGTGCGGTTGAAGCCGAGCCGGTTCTTCGAGGAGATTCCGGCCGAGGAGATCCAGCGCGATGGCGCGGACCCGGTAGCGGATGCGGCGCGGAAGAAGGAGCGCGCGACGGCGGGGTTGGCGGCGATCGAGGCGCTGTTCGACTAAGGCGCTCCAACGGCGCCGCCCCTCCGTGGTGGAGCGCGCGTTGGTTGTGCGGTGTGGCCGGTCGGGGTGGGTTCGCGGGGGACGCCGTGAACCCGTCCCTGGGGGCTTAGCCGCGCCATCCATGGCGCGGATACCCCCGCGAACCCACCCCGACCGGCCTCTGACGGATTCCGGGCGCCTCCTGCCACGGCAATGCAGAGAAAATCAAAATCAACAGCCGGGCGTTGAGGCAGAATCGGGGTTTCGGCTGGAGGCCTGTGCATGCATCCCATCGAAAGTGAACGCCTGCGGCTGCGCCGCATCGAGCCGGATCGGGATGCGCTGCCGATGCTGGCGCTGCTCAATGATCCGGGATTTTTGCGCTTCATCGGCGACCGCAACGTGCACAGCGAGGAGCAGGCGCGGGAGTACATCGCGCTGCGCGTGCTGCACAGCTATGCGTTGAACGGGTTCGGCATGTACGCGATCGAGCGCCTGGCCGACGGCGCGTGGCTGGGCAATGCCGGCCTGGTGCGGCGTGATGGCCTGCCGGGGCCGGACATCGGCTATGCGGTGCTGTCGGAATTCGCCGGGCAGGGCTGTGCCAGCGAGGCGGCACGGGCGGTCGTGGCGCACGCGCGTGCCGAGCTGGGCATCGAGGACCTGTACGGCATCACCGACCTGGACAACGTGGCTTCCGGGCGGATCCTGCTGGGGCTGGGCATGCAGGAACGCGGGGTGATCCAGCTGCCGGGCGTGGACAGTCCCAGTCGGCTGTACGCCACGCCAGGCGCGGCCGAGGTTTGATTGTGGTGGGTGCCGACCAGCGGTCGGCACGACTCAATTGCAGTTCCGATCAACGGTCGGCACCCACCCCCTCAACCGCCGCGCAGTTCGGCCAGCTGCGCCTGCAGTTCAGCCACTGCCGCTTCCAGCTGGGCCACGCGCTCGGCCAGGCCGGGGTCGGCCGCTTCGCTGCTGCCACCGCCGCTGCTGGCGTACTTCGCGGCCAGCGCCGCACCGTCCACCTCACCGCACAGCAGGTGCATGTAGCGGTCCTCGCGCTGGCCGCTGGCGCGCGGCAGCACCACCAGCAGGGCGCGCTGCTGCAGGCGCTCGATGGCGTGGCGGGCTTCGTCCACGTCGGCGAAGCGGTATAGGCGCTCGCTGCGCGTGACCAGCTCGCCCAGGGTCTGCGGCCCGCGCAGCAGCAGCATCGCCAGCAGCACGGTCTGCTGCCGGGTCAGGTCCAGCGCGGCCTGCAGGCGGTGCTCGTAGCGGTCGGCGCGCGAGGAGAAGTGCTGGCGCGCCAGGCCCAGTGTCTCCAGCTGGCGCAGGGCGTGCTGCACGCTGCCGGCATCGACGTTCATCACCGGCTCGCGGGCGGTCTTCTGGTTGGCTGCCGACTGTGCGGCGTTGACCGTCAGCGGGTAGGTGTCCGGGGTGGTCGCCTCCTTTTCCACCAGGCAGCCCAGCAGGCGGGCCTGGACGGCATCGAGCAGGGGGACGTCGGGGGTCTGGACGGGATCGGTCATGGCGGCCTCCGCAAGGCAACGGGTCAACCCCGAAGCATAGCCGTGCCACGGTCATCTTTGCCGGTAAAATGGCCGGGTATATCTGATTGCCGGTGAATCCTGATGCGTCGTCCCGTTTCCCTGTCCCTGACCCTGCTCGCCACTGCGGCGATCGGCCTGTCTGCCTGCAAGCGCGTGGACGCGCCTGCCGCCGAGACCCCCGCCCCCGATGCCCCGGCCGCGGCCGCCAAGGCCGACGGTGCGGTTGATGCGACCGCCAATGACAACCTCAATGCCGTGCTGTGGATGCAGCGTGCGCAGGAGTACAAGGCGATCACCGAACAGACCTACCGTGCTGCCGCCGACCACCTGGACGCCGCGCTGAAGGAAGCCCACTGGGATGCGCTGGTGCCGGAAGAACGCGGCAACGCGGCCAAGGGCCTGAAGCCGGCCGTGGTGCTGGACGTGGATGAAACCGTGCTGGACAACTCGCCCTACCAGGCGCGCCTGGTGCGCGACGGCAAGGAATACGACGAGCTGACCTGGGACCAGTGGGTGGCCGAGAAGAAGGCCAAGGCCATCCCCGGCGTGGTTGATTTCGCCAAGGCCGCCAACGCCAAGGGCGTGACCCTGCTGTACATCTCCAACCGCGCCGTGCACCTGAAGGACGCGACCCTGGCCAACCTGCGCGAGCAGGGCCTGCCGGTGGCCGACGACAGCGTGTTCCTGGGCCTGGGCACCGTGGTGAAGGACTGCGAGCAGAACGGCAGCGAGAAGAACTGCCGCCGCCGCCTGGCCGGCCAGCAGTACCGCGTGCTGATGCAGTTTGGCGACCAGATGGGTGACTTCGTGGAAGTGACCGCCAACACCAACGAAGGCCGCGACGCGCTGCTGCAGCAGTACCACGACTGGTTCGGCGAGCGCTGGTGGATGCTGCCGAACCCGACCTACGGCGGTTTCGAGCCGGCCCAGTTCAACAATGACTACACCCAGTCGCGCCAGGCCCGCCACGACGCCAAGCGTGCGGCGCTGGACTACGCACCGTGAGCCGCGCACCGCTGCCGCTGCGCGATGACGAACGGCTGATCTTCGCCCTGGACGTGCCTGACCGCGTGCAGGCGCTGGAGTGGGTCGATCGCCTGGGCGACAGCGTGGCGTTCTACAAGATCGGCATGGAACTGCTTGCCTCCGGCGAGTATTTCCAGGTGCTGGAAGAGCTGGCGCGCCGCGACAAGCGCGTGTTCGTCGACCTGAAGTTCTTCGACATCCCGGCCACCGCCGCGGCGGTGATCAAGCGCCTGTCGCAGTGGCCGGTCAGCTACGCCACCATCCACGGCTGGCACCCGGCGATGATGGAGGCCTGCGCGGCCGCCAACAGCAGCGACATGCGCCTGCTGGCGGTGACCGTGCTGACCTCGATGGGGCGCCCGGATCTGGCGCAGATGGGCATCGACCGCGAGCCGGTGGACGTCGTGGTCGAGCGCGCGCTGGCCGCCCAGGCCGCCGGCATCGACGGCGTGATTGCGTCGGGCCAGGAAGCCGCTCCGATCCGCGCCGCCACCGGCGCCGGGTTCTCGATCGTCTGCCCGGGCATCCGCCCCGGTGGCCCGGTCGGCGATGACCAGAAGCGCACCGTCGGCGTGGCCCAGGCCTTCGCCGATGGCGCCGATGCCATCGTGGTCGGCCGCCCGATCCGCCTGGCCACCGATCCGCAGTCGGCCGCGCGGGCGATCCAGCAGGAAATCGCGTCGGCTCTGGCTGCACGCTGAGCCTGCCGGCGCCGCCGGTCACAGCGCAAGACCGAACGCCATCCCGCCTCGTGTGGGATGGCGTTCGCATTTGTGGGCCCAGCGCTGTCGCTGTCGGCCCCGCAGCGAAAAACCGTGCGCACGGTCGCACTGGATCCGAACGCCGCTCCCTCCCAATCGATGCACCGGCGCCGCCCACGGCTACGCCGGTTCCAACCATCAGAGAGGGAGTACACGGATATGTATCGCAGCACCTCTGCAGTTCTTGCTGGCCTGTTGCTGGCTGCCAGCGCGGCGGCCGCCTTCGCCGCACCCGAGCCCCGCGAAACGCCGCGCATCATCGGCGGCGAGGACGCCCAGCCGGGGCAGTACCCGTTCATGGTCAGCATCCAGGGCGTTTTCGACGGCGACACCGACCATGACCGCCACTTCTGCGGCGGCACCCTCATCTCGCCGTCGTGGGTGCTGACCGCCGCGCACTGCATGCAGGGTGAAGCGCCTGTCTGGATTGCGGTGGCCGGCAATGTCACCGCGCTGTCCACCGACGCCGCGCCGCGCGCCTCCAACGTCAAGGCCATCCATGTGCATCCGGCCTTCAACAGCGGCAACTCGCTGGAACACGACGTGGCCCTCATCCAGCTCGATGCGCCGCTGGCCGATGCCCAGCCGGTGACCCTGCGCCTGCGCCCGGATGCCAGCTACCTCAAGCCCGGCCGCGACTTCACCGTCATTGGCTGGGGCGACACCGACATCGGCGATGGCCGCGTCTATCCCACCCAGCTGCAGACGGTGCAGGTACCGTTCGTGCCGTTTGCCGAATGCCAGCAGGCCTATGCCGGCGAACTGCAGCGTGGGAAGGTCATCTGCGCCGGGCGCGAAGGCATGGACAGCTGCCAGGGCGATTCCGGCGGCCCGCTGCTGCTCAAGCTGCGTGAGGGCTGGACCCAGTTCGGCGTCGTCAGCTGGGGCGAGGGCTGTGCCCAGGCCGGTTACCCTGGCGTTTATGCCCGAATCGCCGAAAAACATGCCGTAGATTTCATTGAATCGGTCTGGCAGAAGGATTGATTCAATAAAATCAATTATTTAAGTCATGTTACATGACGTATTGCCTTAACTTCGGCGGCGGCGTAGCATCGCCGCCATCCGGTCCCTGGGCCGGAGATGTGCCACAACTGTCCACCGGCCCCGCGCCGGTTTGAAGAGCCTGCGATCCCCGTGATCCGGGCTCTTTTTTTATCGCCGCGGAACGCAAACCGTGATCGCACGGCTTGCCGCTGTCACCTTGCAGGCCGCAAGATGCGGGCCGGTACGGGGAGTCCGATTGCATGAGCGTGGCAGTGCGACGAAGGTCTGCGCGTGGATGGGGGCTGGCAGCCATGGTGCTTCTGGCGATGGCCGCGTGCCGCCAATCCGGCAGCGACCCGGCCAAGCCGGCGGCCGAGCCGGTGGCGGCGGTGCAGGCCATGGCCCAGCGCCTGGTCGAGGATGATCTGGTCGGGTACGCGCGCCTGTCGGTGCCGCCGGGCCAGTACCAGCGCCTGCAGCAGGCCTGGACCGAGGGCCACAGCCAGTGGCCGCTGGGCGAGCTGCCTCTGGGCGACCAGATGCTGCCGATGCTGGCGGCCCTGCGCGAGCCGCAGGCCGCCACCCAGCTGCAGCGCAGTTTCGACCGCCAGCTGGCCGGCCAGGCCAGCGCGGTGCGCCAGGCGGCCCAGTCGATGGGCAACTTCGGCGTGCAGTACCTGCGCCACCAGAAGGGCTACACCCCCAGCCAGCAGACGCACTACATCGCCCTGGTGGAAACCCTGGCCGGCTGGGCGCAGGGCGCGCCGATCAGCGACCGGGCCCGCGCCCGCAGCAGCATCGCCGCCCTGGTCGAGGCCGCCGCCAAGGTGGGCTTCGACGATGAAGACGGCCTGCGTGCGGCCGGCATGGAAGGCAGCCTGCAGCAGCTGGCGCCGTTCCTGCACACGGTCAAGGCGGTCCTGGCCAGCTACGGGCTGGGCGTGGACGACGCCCTGCGCAGCCTGCGTGGGGAACTGCTTTCGGTGGAAGGCGACAACGCCCTGGTGCGCATGGAGTACGAACTGGCCGGGCGCACCCTGCAGCTGCAGCTGCCGCTGAGCCGGCGTGAAGGCCACTGGTACCTGACCCGCACCCTGGCCGATACCGATGCCCTGCTGCGCAAGGCCGATGCGGCCCGCGCGGCCGCCGCGCCGGCGCCTGCGCAGGCCCCCGCCGCCGGCGGGGAAGCGGCAACCACGCCGCCTAAGCCATAATGGCGCCGATGTCGAAACAGAACCCGCTGCCGTTCCCCGGCGAAGAACCCCAGCAGACGCCCGCCGATCCGGCCGCGGCGTCTCCCTCGACCGGCACCGGCCCCAACCCGGTGCCGCCGCCCGCGCACGCCCGTCCCGCTGGCCGGCGCCCCCTTTGGGCGCGCCTGCTGGGCCGCCTGGTCGAGCCGTGGCTGGCCCTGAAGATCGAGCCGGAAGACCCGGGCCAGTACAACGATGGCCGCCCGGTGGTCTACGTGCTGGAAGACTACGGCCTGTCCAACGCGCTGATCCTGGACAAGGCCTGCCGCCAGGCCGGCCTGCCCTCGCCGCTGGTGCCGCTGGCCGGCGACCCGACCGGCCGCAAGCGCGCCTACCTGGCGCTGTCGCGGCGCAGTTCCAGCAACTCGCTCATCCCCGAGCAGCGCGGCGCCAAGACCCACTCCGATTCGCTGGCCAAGGTCCTGCAGGCGCACCGCGTGCGCGATGACCTGGATGTGCACCTGGTGCCGGTGTCGATCTTCGTCGGCCGCGCGCCGGACAAGCAGAGCGGCTGGTTCGCCGTGCTGTTCTCGGAAAACTGGGCGCTGGTCGGCCGTTTCCGCCGCCTGCTGGGCCTGCTGCTGAACGGGCGCAGCACCATCGTCCGCTTCGCGCCGCCGATCTCGCTGCGCAGCACCGTGGACGAAGGCCTGGAGCCCGAACGCACCGTGCGCAAGCTGCAGCGCGTGCTGCGTACCCATTTCCGCCGCATCCGCGAATCGGTCATCGGCCCCGACCTGTCCACCCGCCGCCTGCTGGTGGACCAGGTGCTGGCCGCCGAACCGGTGCGCGAGGCGATTGCCGCCCAGGCCAAGCGCGACAACTCCAAGCCGGCCGATGCCTGGAAGAAGGCGCACGCCTACGCCTGGGAAATCGCCGCGGACTATTCCAGCCCGGTGGTGCGTTCGGCCAGCTTCATGCTCAGCCACGTGTGGAACCGCATCTACGCCGGCGTGCTGGTGCACCACCTGGACAAGTTCAAGGCCGCCGCGCCGGGCCACGAAGTGGTGTACGTGCCCAGCCACCGCAGCCACATGGACTACCTGCTGCTGTCCTACCTGCTGTACGACCGTGGCATCGTGCCGCCGCACATCGTGGCCGGCATCAACCTGAACCTGCCGGTGGTCGGCACCCTGCTGCGCAAGGGCGGTGCGTTCTTCATCCGCCGCTCGATCCGCGGCAACGCGCTGTACTCGGCCGTGCTCAGCGAATACGTTGCGCAGCTGGTGGCCGGCGGCTATTCCATCGAGTACTTCGTCGAGGGTGGCCGCTCGCGCACCGGGCGCCTGCTGCAGCCCAAGGGCGGCATGATCTCGATGACCCTGCGCGCGTTCCTGCGCCAGCCGCGCAAGCCGGTGCTGTTCCAGCCCATCTACATCGGCTACGAGAAGCTGATGGAAGGCGGCAGCTACCTGGACGAGCTGTCCGGGCGGCCGAAGGAAAAGGAATCGATCTGGTCGCTGCTGTGGGGCATCCCCAAGGTGCTCAAGCAGAACTACGGCCAGGTGGTGGTGAACTTCGGCGAACCGATCGCCCTGAACGACGTGCTGGCCGAGAAGGCGCCGGAGTGGAACGGAGAGGCGGTGCCGGAGGACGAGAAGCCGTCGTGGCTGTCGACCACCGTGGACACCCTGGCCGACCGCATCCAGGTGCGCATCAACGGTGCCGCCGACGTCAACCCGATCAACCTGCTGGCGCTGGCGCTGCTGTCCACGCCCAAGCACGCGATGGGCGAGGCCGACCTGATCGCGCAGATCGAGCTGTGCAAGACGCTGCTGGAAGAGATGCCGTATTCGGGCCGGGTGACGGTGACCCCGCACTCGCCGGAGCGCATCATCGCCCACGCCGAGGAAATCAACGTCCTCACCCGCATCAAGCACCCGCTGGGCGACGTGCTCAGCGTCAGCGGCGATACCGCGGTGCTGCTCAGCTACTTCCGCAACAACGTGGTGCACCTGTTCACCGCCTCGTCGTGGGTGGCCTGCTGCTTCCAGAACAACCGCCGCATGAGCCGCACCGGCCTGGTCCGCCTGGGCCGCACCGTGTACCCGTTCCTGCAGGCCGAGCTGTTCCTGCCGTGGAGCGAGGACGAGTTCGCCCAGCGCATCGAGCAGACCATCGACGTGTTCATCCGCGAAGGCCTGCTGCAGCAGGTCAACGACGATGACGGCGGTATGCTGACCCGCAACACCGGGCAGACCGACGAGGTGTTCCGCCTGCGTGCCATCGGCCATTCGCTGCAGCAGGCGTTCGAGCGTTACTACATCGCCATTTCGGTGCTGGTGAAGAACGGCCCGGGCACGCTGGGCACCGCCGAGCTGGAAAGCCTGTGCCAGCAGGCCGCGCAGCGCCTCAGCCTGCTGTACGCGCCGGCCGCGCCGGAGTTCTTCGACAAGTCGCTGTTCCGTGGCTTCATCCAGAAGCTGCGCGAGCTGCGCCTGGTGTGGCCGGACGAGAACAGCAAGCTGCTGTTCGACGACCGCCTGGACAGCTGGGCCAAGGATGCCAAGTTCATCCTCGGCCGCGAACTGCGCCACACCATCGAGCGCGTCAGCCCGGAAGCGGCGCGCCCGGAAGAACCGACGCCGCAGCCATGAACCGCGCTGGCCGGTGGATCAGCCCCGCGTGGCTGCTGCCGGCCCTGCTGCTCGCCGCCGGCACTGCCCAGGCGGCGCCGGCCTGCGTGGAGGACACCCTGCCGGGGCGGTTGGCCGATGCACCGGTGCGCCTGTGCGTGGACGCCGGCGACGGCGCTGTGCCGCGCTACAGCCTGTGGCTGGCCGGTGCCGAGCGCATTGCCGGCGATGAAGACGCGGCTGTCGGCGCGGGCCTGCAGGGCGACTGGTACGGCCACCCGCTGCGCCTGCTCTGCCGCGTGGACGGGCCCGTGCGCCGCTGCGCGCTGAGCGTCGACGGCGAACCGGCGTGGAACGCCGACCTCCCGGACAGGTAGATCCACGCCATGCGTGGATGGGGCCCCGGTTACGCCGGCTCGTCGGGAATCTGCAGGCTTTCCAGCTTGGCGATGCAGTCCTTCAACTGCAGCTTGCGCCGCTTCAGCCGTTTCGATTCCAGCTCGTCCTCGCCATTGGCGGCCATCCGGGTGATCTGTTCATCCAGCACGCGGTGTTCGGCGCGCAGGGCGACGAGGCGTTCGACGATCTCGGCGGGGCTGTAGGTATCCACAGCCTCCGAGCATACACAGCGCCGATGACCATCGGGAGAGGGCGGCCCCGCGCCGCGGCCGGCGCCGGCCCCAAGCCGGTAGAATGGAGCCCATGAGCGCCGTGATTTCCCTGCCCGATCCCCTGCCGCGTGCGACTGTCGCACCGCGCCGGGACGTGGGCGCGGAGCACCGGCTGGCAAAGCGCCTGCGCCGCCAGGTCGGCCAGGCCATTGCCGACTTCGGCATGATCGAGGCCGGTGACAAGGTCATGGTCTGCCTGTCCGGCGGCAAGGACAGCTACACCCTGCTGGACCTGCTGCTGCAGCTGCAGAAGAAGGCGCCGGTGCCGTTCGAGCTGGTGGCGGTGAACCTGGACCAGAAGCAGCCCGGTTTCCCCGAACACGTGCTGCCGCAGTACCTGGCCCGCCTGGGCGTGCCGTACCAGATCATCGAGCAGGACACCTATTCGGTGGTCAGCCGGGTCATCCCCGAAGGCCGCACGATGTGTTCGCTGTGCTCGCGCCTGCGCCGCGGCGCGCTGTACAACCACGCCGAGAAGCACGGCTTCACCCGCATCGCGCTGGGCCACCACCGCGACGACATGGTGGCCACCTTCTTCATGAACCTGTTCCACCACGCCAAGCTGTCGGGCATGCCGCCGAAACTGCGCAGCGACGACGGCCGCCACGTGGTCATCCGCCCACTGGCCTACGTACGCGAGCACGACATCGTCGCGTACGCCCGGGCCCGTGATTTCCCGATCATCCCGTGCAACCTGTGTGGCAGCCAGGAAAACCTGCAACGCCGCCAGGTCGGGCTGATGCTCCAGCAGTGGGAAAAGGACCATCCCGGCCGCATCGACCAGATCGCCCGGGCCATGGGCCAGATCCACCCCTCGCAGCTGGCCGATGCCAGCCTGTTCGACTTCATGGCGCTGGGCCGTCGCGACGCTGCACCCGTGTCCGATGCCCACGCCTGGCTGGCCGGTTTTCCGGCCGATGCCGACGCAGTTCCCGAGACGCCCGCCGCTTAAGGTGGGACGCCCTTCCTCTTCGCCATCCGGAATTCCATGTTCTTTCGCAACCTGACGTTCTTCCGTTTCCCGACCACCACCGATTTCTCCGAAGTGGACACCCTGCTGCCGCACGCCCTGCTCAAGCCGGTCGGTGCGCTGGAAATGAATTCGCGCGGCTTCATCTCGCCCTTCGGCCGCGAGGAGAAGGAACTGCTGTCGCACCGCATCGCCGAACACCTGTGGCTGACCGTGGGCGGCGAGGACAAGATCCTGCCGGCGGCGGTGGTCAACGACCTGCTCGAGCGCAAGCTGGAGGAGATCGAGGAGAAGGAAGGCCGCCGCCCCGGTGGCCGCGAGCGCAAGCGCATGAAGGATGACCTGCTGCATGAACTGCTGCCGCGCGCCTTCGTGAAGTCCTCGCGCAACGATGCCTTCATCGACCTGCAGCACGGCTACGTCGCGGTGGACACCTCCAGCCGCAAGACCGGCGAGTACTTCATGTCCGACATCCGTGGCCTGCTCGGCAGCTTCCCGGCCATGCCGCTGAACGCCGAAGTCGCGCCGCGCTCGATCCTGACCGGCTGGATCGCCGGCGAGCCGCTGCCGACCGGCCTGAGCCTGGGCGAAGAGTGCGAGATGAAGGACCCGGTGGAAGGCGGCGCGGTGGTCAAGTGCCAGCACCAGGAACTGCGCTGCGACGAGATCGACAAGCACCTGGATGCCGGCAAGCAGGTGACCAAGCTGGCCCTGATCTTCGAGGACAACCTGTCCTTCGTCATCGGCGATGACCTGATCGTGCGCAAGCTGAAGTTCCTCGACGGTGCCCTGGACCAGCTGGAGCATGCCGACGAAGACGGCCGCCGCGCCGAGTTCGACGCCCGCTTCGCCCTGCAGAGCGCCGAGATCCGTCGCCTGTTCCTGTTGCTGGAAGAAGCCTTCAAGCTCAGCAAGGCTGACTGAACAGGCACTGCGCGGGCCGCCGGTCATCCAGCGGCCCCGCGCAGCGCTATGCTGGGCACATGAGCCGCCTGCTGCGCCGCCTGATCGGCCCGACCCCGCCCGCCACCGTGCAGCGCGACACCGTTCGCCTGCGCCTGGATGATGCCGAGATCGAGGTACTGCGCGTGCGTGATCCACGCGCGCGCCGCATCAAGCTGAGCGTGGACGAGCGCGGTGCGCGCCTGACCCTGCCGCCGCGGGCGAGCCTGGTGATGGGCGAGCGCTTCCTCGAACAGCACCGCGACTGGCTGGCGCAGCAGCTGCGCGTCTACCAGGACAACGGCCTGCCGGCGCCGCTGCAGCCGGGCGAGGACGGCATGCTGCCGCTGCGCGGTGAACTGCTGCCGGTGCGCTGGCAGGAAGGCCGCTTCGCGCGGCTGGAGATCGACGGCGACGGCGCCTGCGTGCAATGGCCGACCCGGGCCGGCGATGCCACCCTGCGCCGTCTGCTGCGCGAGTTCTACGAGGCGCAGACCCGCGCCGACGTTGGCCGCTGGCTGCCGAAGTATCTGCCCGGCCTGCCGCGCGCACCCAGCCGCGTGCGGCTGAAGGTGATGTCCTCGCAATGGGGCTCGCTGGCCCCGGACGGCAGCATGGCGCTGGACCTGGCCCTCGTGCTGGGCCGCCCGGACGCCTTCGAATACGTGCTGGTGCACGAACTCTGCCACCTGATCCAGCCTAACCACTCGCCCGCGTTCTGGCACGAAGTGGAACAACGCTTCCCCGCCTGGCGCGAACAGCGCGATTACTTCCAGCTGGAAGGCCGCAGACTCAAGGCCATGCTGCGGCAGCTTTTGTAACTGTAGAGCCGAGCCGATGCTCGGCTGCATTCAACGGCAGCCGAGCATGGGCTCGGCTCTACAGAAGCGTGCGCAGCGCGCGACCCGCTCCTGCTCTTTAGTTTCTTCTTCCGTGGCTGGACGCGCACGGAAACTGTCCGTGGCCGGGTGGGGTGGGTTGCGCAGGACCGCAGGCGCCATGGATGGCGCCTACGAGCCCCCATGGACGGGTTTACGGCGTGTCCTGCGCAGCCCACCCCACCCGGCCAAGCCCAGCAGCCCCACGATCCCGCAGCCAGTCACGAGGGGCCCAGCCGTTGGCCGATACCCCCATCAACCTGCGCGCAACGCCGCCGCCGTCGCCCAGCGTGCCGCCACCCGCGGCGCCGTGATGCACACCGCCTGGTCGGTCACCGTCGTCACCGCCCGCTCCAGCAGCTGGATGTCAGCCTCGTGCTGGCGCGCCACGTGCGGATCCTCGAAGAAGATCGCGCGCTGGCAACGCCCCTCCAGCACCCGGTCGGCAATCTGCGCATCACCGCCCATCGGGCCGCTCTGGTAGCGCGTCACCCACGGTGCATCGCTGGGCCAGCCACGACTCCAGGCCAGTTCGTTCAGGCGCTGGCCGGTGGTGCCGGTCGCCACGCGCTCGCCGAAGCGCGCCAGGACATCGAAGTGCTCGTCGGCGAAGGCCAGCATCGCCGGCTTCATCGCATCGTGGGCGATCAGCGCCAGGGTCTGTCCCTCGAACGCGTGCAGGTCATCGGCGCCGGCATCGGCGGCCAGCCCGGCGTGGATGCGTTCGTTCTCGATCCAGTCGCGCGCGGTGGCCACCGTCGAAATGAACGGCTTGCCGTGGATCACGCACTGCCGCTTGAGCGCGGTCGCTTCGGGAAACACCGACGAAGGATCGACCGGATCGATGAAGTAGATCGCGCCATCGAGGGTCCGCTCCGGCCCCATGCCGACCACTTCGGCCACCAGCTTCATCAGGCCACCCTGGCGCCCGTAGGGATAGCGCTGCAGGCCTGCATAACCGGCCAGGAAGCCGTTGCGCTCGATGGCGTCGTGGGTGCGCCCGACCGCATGCAGGGACACGCCCAGCTCGCGCAGGCCCGGCTCGCTGGCACGCAGCCAGCGGAACAGCGCAGCGCGCGCGTCATGGTGGTGCAGGCGGTTGGCGGCCAGGCCGATGCGCATCGCGGGCTCCCTCAGTGGTAGAGGCGGCAGTGTATGTCGCTATCAGCACCGCTGGAGCGTTTTGCAATTTTCCTCATTGCTGCTGCGCGCCGTGTCGCTAGCGTGGCAGGTGGCTGCTGCGTCGTGCAGCCGTGTGTCTGGCCTGCGGCGTGAGGAGTCCATCGTGAGTGTCGCTGGTTGTCCTGATGCCGCCACTGCGCACCGCCGCTGGCGTTGTGGCGGCGTGCTGCTGGTCCTGCTGGTGGCCCTGCCGGTCGCTGCCAGCCAGCCACAGCCGTGGTCGCACGGGTTGGCCGCCGCGTTGCTGGCCCTGCTCGGGCTGGGCCTGCTGCATGCCCTCGGACGCTGGCGGCTGCGCCGCGAAGTGCAGCGCCGCCGCGCACTGCAGCAGCGCCTGCAGATACTCAGCGCTGGCCTGCCGGCGGTGGTCTATCGGGTGCGGCGCAGCGGAGGTGGCGATTACAGCGTGCCCTACCTTGCGGGTGACGTGCACGCCCTGTTCGGCATCGACGTGGACAGCGCGCGTGTCGAGCATGCACGTCTGCTGGCGGCCGTGCATCCGGACGACCGCGCATCGGTGATGGCCCATGTCGAGGCCGCGGCACGGGTGCGCGGTCCGATCGACGTCACCTTCCGCAGCCAGGGGCGGATGGGCTGGCGCTGGGTGCGCTCGCACGCGCGACCGCTGCCCCGTGGCGACGGTGACAGCCACGCAGTCGAATGGCGTGGCTACTGGATGGACGTGACCGAAGCACAGCGGCATGCGCGCGCCCTGGACGAGGCCCGCCGCGAGGCCGAGCAGGCGGTCGTGGCCAAGGCCCACTTCTTGGCGGCCATGCGCCAGGAGATCGGCGCGCCGATGAACACCCTGGTGGGCATGCTCGATGGCCTGGCCGGTACGCGGCTGGACCCGCGGCAGCGGCACCTGCTGGCCAGCCTCGAGGAGGCCGCCGTGATGCTCCGGCAGATCCTCGACGAGGTGCTGGACAGCGCGCGGCAGCCGATCGGCAGCCGGCCCCCGCAGGCCGTGCCGACCGACCTGGCCGCGCTGCTGCGGGGCGTGCAGCGCCTGCTGGCACCGCTGGCCGCGAGCAAGGGCCTGCAGCTGCGCTGCGTGCTGGATCCGGCGCTGCAGGCCCGCTCGAGGGTCGATGGCCTGCGCCTGCAGCAGATCCTGTTCAACCTGGCCGGCAATGCGCTCAAGTTCACCGCGCACGGCGGGGTGGAGCTGCGCCTGCAGGTGCAGCGCCAGGCCGCCTCCGGCCAGCACCTGCGCGTGCAGGTGGCCGACACCGGCGTGGGCATCAGCCCGGCGCGGCAGCAGGCGGTGTTTGCGCCCTACACCCAGGCCGAAGCGTCCACCCCGCGCCGCTTCGGTGGCAGCGGCCTGGGCCTGGCCATCTGCCGCGAGCTGGCCGCCGCACTGGGCGGCGAACTGCAGCTGCACAGCATTCCCGGCGAGGGCACCACCGTCAGCCTCGACGTGTACCTGCCCGCGTGCGACGCCCCTCCAGCGTCGGCGCCACGGGTCGCACAGGCGGCGGCGACGGCCGGATCAGTGCGCCAGTAGACGCACGATGCTGGCCGCGGCGTCGCGGCCCTCGGCGACGGCGGTCACCACCAGGTCCGCGCCGCGCACCGCATCGCCACCGGCGAACAGGCGCGGGTGCGACGTCTGGTACGGCAGCCGGTCCTTGCCACCGGCCACGATGCGGCCGTTGGACTGGCCTTCCACGCCGTGTTCGGTCAGCCACGCCGGCAGGGTCGGCGAGAAGCCGAAGGCAATGATCACCACGTCCGCTTCCAGCAGCGATTCGCTGCCCTCGATCGGTACCGCGTTCTGGCGGCCGTTGGCATCGGGTTCGCCCAGGCGGGTCTCGACCACGGTCACGCCGATCACTTCGTCATCGGCACCGGCTTCGATCGACAGCGGCTGGCGGTTGAACAGGAAACGCACGCCCTCCTCGCGCGCGTTGGCCACTTCGCGCGCGCTGCCGGGCATGTTGGCCTCGTCGCGGCGGTAGGCGCAGGTCACCTTGGCCGCGCCCAGGCGCACGGCGCTGCGCACGCAGTCCATGCCGGTGTCGCCGCCGCCCAGCACCACCACGCGCTTGCCGTTGAGATCGGGCAGGGCGATGGTGTCCTCCCAACCGGCAATCGGCCGGCCCTTCGGATCATCGCCGCTGACGATGCGGCTGTTCTGCACCAGGAACGGCAGGGCCGGCAGCACGCCCTTCAGGTCCTGGCCGTCCAGCCCGCCATCGGTGTAGCGGTAGGCGCCGGTGCCGACGAAGACCGCATCGTGGCTGTCCAGCAGCTGCTGCACGCTGACATCGCGGCCGATCTCCACGCCCAGGCGGAACTGCACGCCCATGCCCTCCAGCACCTCGCGGCGGCGGTGGATCACGTCCTTGTCCAGCTTGAAGCTGGGGATGCCGAACTGCAGCAGGCCGCCGATCTGTTCGTAGCGGTCATAGACCACGGCGGTGATGCCGGCGCGCGCCAGGCGGTCGGCACAGGCCAGGCCGGCCGGGCCGGCACCGATCACCGCCACGCTCTGGCCAGTGGGCTGCACCGCGCCCAGATCCGGGCGCCAGCCGCTGGCCAGGGCGGTATCGACGATGTACTTCTCCACCGCACCGATGGTCACCGCGCCGAATTCCTCCAGCGTGCAGCTGCCTTCGCACAGGCGGTCCTGCGGGCAGACGCGGCCGCACACTTCCGGCAGCGGGTTGGTGCTGTGGCACAGCGTGGCCGCTTCGTGGATGCGGTTTTCCTGCACCAGCTGCAGCCACTGCGGGATGGCGTTGTGCACGGGGCACTTCCAGCTGCAGTACGGGTTGCCGCAATCCAGGCAGCGGCCGGCCTGGTACTGGGCGTCTTCCTTGCCGAACTTGCCGTACAGCTCACCCCAGTCGCCGGAGGTGCGCAGTTCGACCGGGATGCGCTGCGGCATGGTCCGGGGCAGGTCGAGGAACTGGAAAGCGTGCTTGCGGCTCATGGCTGGCTCTGGAATGCGAAGGGGAACGTTGCCGGCCAGCGGCCGGCACTACCGGGCGGAATCACGCGGCGCGTCGCAGGGTTTCAGTCAGCGACTCGATGCTGGCGGCCTTGGGTTTGACCAGCCAGAACTTGCCGATGTAATCGCGGAACTCGTCTAGGATCTGCTGCGCCCAGATGCTGCCGGTCAGCTCGCGGTGGCGGCCGATCAGGCGGTGCAGGTGCTGGCGGTAGTTCTCGAAGCCCTCGGCCGACACGCGGTGGATGTCGATCAGCTCGTGGTTGTAGCGGTCGACGAAATCGCGATCCACGTCCAGCACGTAGGCCAGGCCACCGGTGAAGCCGGCGCCGAAGTTCAGGCCGACCTTGCCCAGCACCAGCACCACGCCGTCGGTCATGTACTCGCAGCAGTGGTCACCGGCACCTTCCACCACCGCCAGCGCGCCGGAGTTGCGCACCGCAAAGCGCTCGCCCGCGCGGCCGGCGGCAAACAGCTCGCCACCGGTGGCGCCGTACAGGCAGGTGTTGCCGATGATGGCGGTGCTGCGGGCCTCGAAGCGCGCGCCACGCGGCGGGCGCACCACCAGGCGGCCACCGGCCATGCCCTTGCCGACGTAGTCGTTGGCTTCGCCTTCCACTTCCAGGTGCAGGCCGCCGACGTTGAAGGCACCGAAACTCTGCCCGGCGCTGCCGCGGAAGCGCAGTTCCAGCGGTGCCTCGGCCATGCCCTGGTTGCCATGCGCTCGGGCCACGGCACCGGCCAGGCGGGTGCCGATGCTGCGGTCGGTGTTGTGGATCAGGAAGCGGTGTTCGCCGCCCTGCTTGTGTTCGATGGCCGCGGCCAGCAGGCCATCCATCTGCGTGGCCAGGCTGTCCGGCGATTCGTACAGGCGCTGCGCGGCGCAGTGGCTGCCTTCGTAACGGGTATCGGCCAGCAGGCGCGACAGGTCCACGCGCACGCCATCGCGCGGCGCCGCCTCGATCTGCCGCAGCAGGTCGGTACGGCCGACGATCTCCTCCAGCGAACGCGCGCCCAGGTAGGACAGCCAGCCGCGCACTTCCTCGGCCAGCAGGCGGAAGAAGTTCTCCACGCGTTCGGGCTGGCCGGTGAAGTGGTTCTCGCGCAGGCGGTCGTCCTGGGTGGCCACGCCGGTGGCGCAGTTGTTGAGGTGGCAGATGCGCAGGTACTTGCAGCCCAGCACGATCATCGGCGCGGTGCCGAAGCCGAAGCTGTCCGCGCCCAGCAGCGCGGCCTTGACCACGTCCAGGCCGGTCTTCAGGCCGCCATCGGTCTGCAGCAGGGTGCGCCCGCGCAGGTCGTTGGCCAGCAGCGCCTGGTGCGCTTCGGCCACGCCCAGTTCCCACGGCACGCCGGCATAGCGGATCGAGCTGACCGGCGAAGCACCGGTGCCGCCGTCATGGCCGGAAATGGTGATCAGGTCCGCACCGGCCTTGACCACGCCGGCGGCAATCGTGCCGACGCCGGCATGGCTGACCAGCTTCACCGACACCAGCGCGGTCGGGTTGACCTGCTTCAGGTCGTAGATCAGCTGCGCGAGGTCTTCGATGGAGTAGATGTCGTGGTGCGGCGGCGGCGAGATCAGGCCGATGCCCGGCTTGGCATAGCGCAGGCGAGCGATCAGTTCGTTGACCTTGTGGCCGGGCAGCTGGCCGCCTTCGCCGGGCTTGGCGCCTTGGGCGACCTTGATCTGCAGCACCTCTGCGTTCACCAGGTACTCGGCGGTGACGCCGAATCGGCCCGAGGCCACCTGCTTGATCTTGCTGCGGCGCTGCGTGCCGTAGCGCGCGGGGTCTTCGCCACCTTCGCCGGAATTGCTGCGGCCGCCGAGGCGGTTCATGGCGATGGCCAGCGCTTCATGCGCTTCCGGCGACAGCGCGCCGAGGCTGATGGCGGCGGTGTCGAAGCGCGGGAACAGTTCGCTGGCCGGGGCCACCTCGTCCAGCGGTACCGGCGTGCCCGCCGGCACCAGTTCCAGCAGGTCGCGCAGCGCCGACGGCGGCCGTGCATGCACGGCATCGCAGTACTGCTGCCACGCACGCGGGTCACCGCTGCGCGCCGCGCGCTGCAGGGTGGTCACCACGTCCGGGTTGTACATGTGGTACTCGCCGCCGTGCACGTACTTCAGCAGGCCGCCGACATCCACGCCCTGCTGCGCGTCCCAGGCCTGCGCGCACAGCTCGCGCGCATCGGCATCCAGGCGCGCGAAACCGGCGCCACCGATGCGCGAAGCGGTATCGGGGAAGCACAGGTCGACCACCTCCGGTTCCAGGCCGATGATCTCGAACAGCTGCGCGCCGCGGTAGCTGGCCACGGTACAGATGCCCATCTTCGAGATGATCTTCGACAGGCCCTTGTAGACGCCCTTGCGGTAGCGGCGGCCGATCTGCGACTGCTCGCCGCCCTTGCTGAGCTTGAGGATGCCGCGGCGGCCCAGGTCGAACAGGGTCTGGTAGGCCAGGTACGGGTACACCGCCGTGGCACCGAAGCCGAGCAGGCAGGCCATGTGGTGCGGGTCGCGCGCGGTGCCGGTCTCGACGATCAGGTTGACGTCGCAGCGCAGGCCCAGGTGCGAGAGGTGGTGGTGGATGGCGCTGGTGGCCAGCAGGGCGTGCACCATCGGCCGCCCGGCCACCGGGTAGCGGTCGGACAGCAGCAGCATCACCATGCCCTCGCGGGCGGCCTGTTCGGCCTCGGCGCAGATGCGCTCGATGCCGGCGCGCAGGCCTTCGTCCTCGCTGTAGGACAGGTCGAGCAGGCGGTTGGCCTGCACGTACTGGTCCATCTTCAGCAGCTGGCGCAGCTTGCGCTGGCTCAGCACCGGCGAGTTGAGGATGACGTGGTTCACCGTCTCCGGGCCGGCGTGGAAGATGTTGGTCTCCTTGCCGAGCTGGGTGGACAGGGACATCGCGCAGTCTTCGCGCAGCGGGTCGATCGGCGGGTTGGTGACCTGCGCGAAGGCCTGGCGGAAGTAGTCGTACAGCGGGCGGCTGCGCTGGCTGAGCACGGCCATCGCCGTGTCATCGCCCATCGAGCCGGTGGCTTCCTGCTCGGTCTCGGCCAGCGGCCGCAGCACCTGTTCCACTTCCTCGCTGCTGAGCTGGTACAGCTTGTGGTAGCTGCGCAGGGTGCCCTCGTCGAAGGGCTCCTCCACCAGCGAGGGATCGATCAGTTCGGTCTGCAGGTAGGTGACGCCCTGCTGCAGCCACTGCTTGTACGGCGCGCGGCCGCGGTTGATGCGGTCGATGGCTTCCGAATCGAGCAGGTCGCCGCGCTTGAGGTCGATGGCGATCATCTCGCCCGGGCCGAGCTTGCCCTTGCGCACCACGCGCTCGGTCGGCACTTCCCACACGCCCGCCTCGGAGGCGACCAGGAAGTGGCGGTCGGCGGTCAGCATCCAGCGCGCCGGGCGCAGGCCGTTGCGGTCCAGCGTACACACCGCATAGCGGCTGTCGCAGGCGACGATGCCGGCCGGGCCGTCCCACGGCTCGCTGTTCAGGCCATGGAATTCGTAGAACGCGGCCAGGTCCGGGTCCTTGAACTCCAGCGACTGGGTCGCCGGCGGCACCAGGATGCGCAGCGCCTGGATCAGTTCCATGCCACCGGACACCATCAGTTCCAGCATGTTGTCCAGGCTCTGCGAATCCGAGCCGTGCATGGAGATGACCGGATCGAACTCGGCGATGTCGAAGCGCGGGGTCTTCCACACCTTGCTGCGCGCCTGCGCCCAGCGCCGGTTGCCTTCGATGGTGTTGATCTCGCCGTTGTGGGCGAGCATGCGGAACGGATGCGCCAGCGGCCAGCGCGGCAGCGTGTTGGTGGAAAAGCGCTGGTGGAACACGATGGCGCTGGAGGCCAGTTCGCGGCGCTGCAGGTCCGGGAAGAAGCGGCTCAGCTTGTCCGGCAGCACCATGCCCTTGTAGCTGATCGCATTGGGGCTGAGGGTGGTGACGTAGTAATCGGCATGCTCGCGCAGCTGCTGTTCGCTGCGGCGGCGGGCCAGGAACAGCGCCAGCGCGAAGCCGCCGTCATCCTGGCCGACACCGGCGTCGACGAACACCTGTTCAATGCGCGGCAGCGTGTCGCGGGCCAGCTGGCCGCAGACGCTGTCATCGGTGGGCACCTCGCGCCAGCCCGCGACCTTGCAGCCCACCGCTTCGACCTGCGCCTGCAGCTGCGTGCGGCAGACCTGGGCGGCGTCGGCGTCGTGCGGCAGGAACACCAGGCCGGCGGCGAAGCGCGCACCCACGGTGATGCCGGCTTCGCTGGCCAGCAGTTTCAGGAAGGCGTCGGGGCGGCGCAGCAGCAGGCCGCAGCCATCGCCGGTCAGGCCGTCGGCGGCGACGCCGCCACGGTGGGTCATGCGCGAAAGCGCGGCGATGGCGGTGTCGACCAGTAGGCGCGAGGGCTGGTCGTCAAGCTGCGCGACCATGCCGAATCCACAGGCATCGCGCTCGGAGCGCGGGTCGTAAAGCCCTTGGCGGTTGCGGGGGGCCATCTCTACCTCGATGCGTAATGAAATGAGCAGGGACACTCGTGCCCGCCCAATCCCTGGAGCGCATCATGAGGCCACCGGATGCCTCGACTAGATCACAGTTGCTGCAACGCCGCAATACACGGTTGCGCGTGCAACCAAAACGCCGGCAAACCCTTGCCGGCGTTGGCTTTCACTCAACCGCAGCGGGCGCCGCTGACCAGGCCCTTTTCGTCCACTTCGATGTTCAGGCGATCGCCCAGGAACTCCATCGTGGCTACGTCGCTGGGCTTGAGCACGCGCACCTGGCTGGCGGCGGCATCTTCCTGGGCCTGCTTGCCCAGCGCGTCGGTGTAGGCCTGGCCGACCAGGCTCTGCACCTGGCTGGCATCGCAGTTGCCGGCCGGCGGTGCTTCGGTGGCCTTGCCGGCTTCATCGGCCGGGGCCTTGGCGGCTTCGGCGGCCTGCTGGGCATGGGCGGTGGCCGAATCCTGCTCATCCAGCGCGGGCGCCTGGCAGGCGGACAACGCCAGCACGGCCGGCAGCAGCAGGGCGGAGAGCGAACGGGCGCGAATCTGGAACGGCATCATGACTCCGGAACGGAAGGGACTGTGAAGACCCGAGCATAGCCGCCCGTGGCCCCTCACGTGTTTGTCTTGCGTTATTGACGTGGCCACGCCGCGCCGATCGCCACACTGGCGGCATGCCTCCTGCCCCCACCCCCGAACGACAGGCCGCGCGCGCGGCGGGCCTGCGCTATGTCGATGACACCCAGCCCGGCATCAGCCGGCGCCGCGCAGGCAAGGGCTTTGCCTACCGCGATGCCGATGGCCACGCCGTGCGCGATGCCGCCACCCTGCAGCGCATCCGCGCGCTGGCCATCCCGCCGGCCTACACCGCCGTGTGGATCTGCACCCATGCCAACGGCCACCTGCAGGCCACCGGGCGCGATGCGCGCGGGCGCAAGCAGTACCGCTACCACGCCGACTGGGCGGCAGTGCGCGACTCAGGCAAGTTCGACCGCACCATCGCTTTCGGCGAAGCACTGCCCGCCCTGCGGCGCAGGCTCAGCCGCGATCTCAAGCTGCGTGGTTTCCCCCGCGAGAAGGTGCTGGCGGTGGTGGTCGCGCTGCTGGCCGACACCTTGGTGCGGGTGGGCAATGAAACCTATGCCAAGGAAAACAAATCCTTTGGCCTGACCACGCTGCGCAACCGCCACCTGGACCTGCTGCGCGGTGGCCGCGTGCGCATGCGCTTCCGCGGCAAATCCGGGCAGCTGCACGAGGTGACCGTGGGCGACCGCCGGCTCGGTACGCTGGTGCGCGGCGTGCAGCAGCTGCCCGGGCAGGCGCTGTTCCAGTACCGCGACGACGAGGGTGTCATCCAGCCGGTCGATTCCGGTGCGGTCAATGACTACCTGCGCGAGGTGATGGGCGAGGATTTCACCGCCAAGGACTTCCGTACCTGGGGCGGCACCCTGGCGGCGGTGCAGACCTTCGCCGCCACCGAGCTGCCGGAGCCGGCCAGCCAGCGCGCGCTGGCCAAGGCGCAGCGCGAGGTGGTGTGCCAGGTGGCCGCGCGGCTGGGCAACACGCCGGCGGTCTGCCGCAAGGCCTACATCGACCCCTGCGTGTTTGCGGGCTGGGAACGCGGTGAGCTCGCTTCGCTGGCGGGCCTGCGCGGCCCGCGGCAATGGGAGCAGGCGACCCTGAAGGTGCTGCGCCGGGCACGGCGGCTGGCCAAGCGCAGCGCCTGAGCGCTGCGTAGCGTCGCGTTTGCGCGACGGCGCTTACCCGCAATAGATGGCAGTGATGTTGTTGGTGCGGCCGGTTTCGATGGTCAGGCGATCACCGCCCTCGACGGCCGCGCCTGCGGCAGGGTCAGCGCTGCCACTGGCGGTATTGCCGCTGCGCTCGCGGCTGCCGCGGGTGACCTGCACGTGCAGGCTGTCGCTGTCCACGCGCGCCCGCTCGACGGTCATCGCCGAAGCAGCCAGGCCCACCGCGCCGCGCACCATGTTGGTGTGGCACTGGCCGGAAATCACGCCATCGATCGGCTGGATCTGGGCAACCGGACTGCTGCTGCAGGCGGCAAGGGCAAAGCAGACGGCGGCGGTGGCAATCGCATGTTTCATCGGGGCATTCCTCGTGTCTTGGCCTGAAGAGTGCGACGACACGCGTGGTGGCGGAATGAATGCCATGCACGCGGTGGACACGGTGCGCTCACCGTCACCGACCACGCGGGCAGGGACACTGCACGAGCGGCGCACGCCGCCCCCGGTAGTGCCGGCCGCTGGCCGGCGACCCCATCCCCCTCCCGAGGAGACCTGCATGGCCACCACCAAGAAGACCCCCGCCCGCCGCAAGGCGTCGCCCAAGGTGCGCAAAGGCAGCACCGCCACCACGAAGGTCGCCGACCCCGATCGCCCGCGCGTGGTGAAGACCGCCACCCGCAAGGCCGCCGCCAGCGACCCGCGCGCGGCCCGGGTGGCCTCGCGGCAACGGCGCCTGCAGGACCAGGAGAAGGCCAAGGACGCACGCGCCATCAGGAAGGCGACGAAGAAGACCGCCACCCGGGCGGGTGCGCGCCGGCAGCCGGAAACGATGCCGGCCCAGCACCTGGCCAAGCCCGGCCATGAGCATGCATTGGAACTGGCGCCGCGCTTCCTTGCCCCGGATTACGTCGGCAGCGGCAAACTGCAGGGCATGCGCGCGATCATCACCGGCGGTGATTCCGGCATCGGCCGCGCCGTGGCCGTGCTGTTCGCCCGCGAAGGCGCCGATGTCGCCGTGCTGCATCTGGATGAAGCGGAGGATGCGGACATCACCCGCCAGCACGTGGAGCGCGAAGGCGGGCGCTGCGTGGTGATTGCCGGCGACGTGCGCGATCCGCGCTTCTGCAACAAGGCGGTAAAACAGGTGGCCAAGGCGTTCGGTGGCATCGACATCCTGGTCAACAACGCGGCATTCCAGCTGCATTGCGAGCGCCTGGAAGACCTGGAAGACGCGCACCTGCAGGAAACCCTGCAGACCAACATCGGCGGCTACATCCAGATGGCGCGGGCAGTGCTGCCGCATCTGGGCGAGGGCGCCAGCATCATCAACACCGGCTCGGAAACCGGCCTGTTTGGCAGCAAGGCCCTCATCGACTACTCGGCCACCAAGGGCGCCATCCATGCTTTCACCAAGGCGCTGGCCAGCCAGCTGCTGCCGCGTGGCATCCGGGTGAACTGCGTGGCCCCGGGGCCGGTGTGGACGCCGCTGAATCCTGCCGACAAGCAGGCCGACGACGTGGCTGAGTTCGGCAAGGACAGCGACATGGGCCGCCCCGCGCAGCCGGAAGAACTGTCACCGGCCTATGTGTTCCTGGCCTCGCCCGCATGCGCCAGCTACATCAGCGGTGCGATCCTGCCAGTGATGGGCGGTCCACGGGGTTGAGCCGGCGGTAGTGCCGGCCGCTGGCCGGCAGCTATCCTCGGGCACGCGAACAGAGGATGGGGTGGGCATGGACGGCACCGTTGAATACCTGTGGCTGCCGCCGGGCGCGATACCGCCCGAACGGGCCTGCTCCCCTTTCCGCGCCATTGTGGCGGTCGAAGCCGCCGTGGAGGCGGACTGGCAGGCGCAGGTGAGCGACTGGCTGGTGCGCAGCGGTTGCCGCTACATGATGGCCTGGGGCATCGAGTGCAGCGGTTGGGATGATGCGGTGGACATGGCATCGCTGGAGGGCGAGGGTGCCGACTTCGTGATGACCACCTGGCATGACCGCGACACCCTGGCGGAGGTGTTCGCGTTCTGCGCCATTGCCCAGCACCCTACGCTGGCGCTGCCGCACACACTGGTGCTGCATGTGGCCGGGGTGGCCGACCGGGCGCGCGTGCTTGCAGGTGTTCAGGGCGCTGTTCTAGCAGGTGCATAGAGATCGGCGATGCGCGGAATGAACCGCTGCGGGTTGGCACCGTCCGCTGCCATCAAGCTGCACGTTCGGCGCGTGGGAACGGCATACTCGGCCCACCGGGCGGAAACGCCACATGGCAGATCACAACGGAGCTCGCATTCAATGGAATTGAACGGAACGAGAAAATTCTTCCATGGCCCAGTCAGGTTGGACGCGGCAGCTCCCAATGCAGGCCCTGCACGATGATCAGCCTCGGCAGACCCTTCAGTCGCTTGGCCAGTGTCCTTGCGCTGCTGCTGGCCTTCGCACCCTTCTGCACGGCAGCAAGCGCTTTTGACATCGGCCTTGATGGAAAAAGCCCTTACCCGGAGCAATCCCGCGACCAGATACTGGAGCTCCAGAGAAACTCGGATGGCCGATCGCTGCGCCGCGATGAACTGGATGCATTCAAGGCGGTGCTGGTCCAGCAGGGCTGGCCCACCTATCGCACCTCGGGCCCAGCCCTGATTGATGCTGCCGGAAAATTGCTGGAGCGCTCCGGTCTGGACTTCGAATTCCAGGAATACATGCTTCGCGTTCTTGATCAGCAAGTCGGCGACGACATCCGTCCTGCAATCTATGCACGGCTTGCTGATCGCATCCACGCCTCCCACGATTCCAGCCAACTCTACGGCACCCTGCAGCAGCGGCTCGATGGTGTGTCTACGGTCGATCCGCCAATAGCCTCCTTGGGCTCCCTGCTGTTCTTCCGTGATTTCTATGGTCTTCCCAGCCTGGAGGAGGAACTGGCCTCGGGCGGCATCGACTACGAAGCGACCTTGTCACAGCCACCGGCGACGTACACCCGGCCCGACATCCGGACGCTGCTCGGTGAGCTGATCCAGCCCGATCAGTCCTTGCGGACAGCCCTGAGCGCTGCGCGCAGCACGGGCGATTCAGCAAAGGTCGAGCGGCTCAAGGAGGAGATCGCTGCCTCCGATCGAGAAGGCCTGCGCAGGATCAAACAGGTATTCGAAGACGTAGGCTTTCCGACGCGGGACATGGTGGGCATTGATGGTGTCTCCACGGCCTTCCTCCTGGTCCAGCACGCGGATGAGGATCCAGCGTTCCAGAAGCGTGCGCTGGAACTGGCCACGCCCTTGATGACGTCACGCGGGATGTCGCGTCGTCAGTACGCCATGTTGGCTGATCGTGTGTCCTTGGCCGCCGGCGAGCCGCAACGCTACGGCACGCAGATGACCCTCCAGAACGGTAAGTACGTGCTGCAGCCAACGTCCGATATTGAAGGCTTGGACAAGCGTCGCTTGCAGATGGCACTGGGCCCCTATCAGGCGATGCTTGATAGCGCCAACGCCGAGCGGCCGTGAATGGCTTCTGGACGATGTTTCCACCGTTTGAGGCTCGCCCGTTGCAGATTCCTGGGGCCGATCAACACCGTGGTTCTGATGAAATGCTCATTCATCTTGAGGATCTGAAGTAGTCCCTCGGATGTGGGCTTCACGACGTGGGGAGCGCGCCAATGGCGGTGGCTGGCCCCCTACCGTTCGTCGGCCCATGACTTCCGGGGGATTGACTACAACTGTCGTCACGCAGACAGTGACGACACGTGTAGTCAAGGGAGTGGTGTCATGCGTGGCAAGACCATCGGGGACCAGGAGCTGGCCCTGCTGCAGTACATCGATGAACATGCGCCGGCCAGCGTCGGCGAGGTCGCCAGTGGCTACGGCGAGGCCCGCGGGCTGGCCCGTTCCACCGTGCTGACGATGATGGAGCGGCTGCGCGCCAAGGGGTATCTTCAGCGCGAGCAGCAGGAAGGCGTCTACCGCTACCAGGCCACCCGTGGCCCGGACAGCGTGCTGCAGGGCGCCGTGGCCCAGTTCGTCGACAACACCCTGCAGGGTTCGGTGTCGCCGTTCGTGGCCTACCTGTCGCAACGCCAGGAAGTCAGTGACAACGAGCTGGCCGAACTGGAAGCACTGGTCGCCCAACTCCAATCGCGTCGCCACGAGGGCTGAGCCATGGACACTACGATGCTGATTCCGATGTTGGAGCGCCTGGGCTGGACCAGCCTGCAGACCGTGCTGCTGGTGGCCCTGGTGTACGGCCTCTGCCGCGCCTTGCCCTCGCTGTCGGCCAGCACCCGCTGCCGCCTGTGGTGGCTGGTGTCGCTGCAGGCGGTGCTAGGCCTGTTCTGGAGCCAGCCGCTGCAGCTGGCCTGGCTGCCGGCGCCGCAGGCGGTGGCAATGAGCGCCACCGACCTGGCCGCCGATGCGATCCATCCCATGGCGCCGGAACTCTCGGCGAACCTGCTGGCCACCGCGCCGATCGACCAGGCCCACGACATCGCCGCGTCGATCGGCAGCGGCGTATCGCCGATGGCCTGGTGGGCGATGGCGCTGGCCGCGCTGTGGCTGTCCGGCGTGCTGGTGATGGCGTGGCGCACCTTCGGTGAGTGGCGCCAGTGCCGTGCGCTGCTGGCCGCCTCGCACCCCTGCGAAGACGCTGCCCTGGTACAGGCGCTGCAGCTGGCTGCCGATGCCCACGGCCTCCGCCGCGCACCGCGCCTGTGGATGAGCGAACAGGTGGACGCGCCGCAGCTGGTGGGTCCGCTGCGCCCGGTGCTGCTGCTGCCGGCCGGTGCCAATGCCCTGCAGGGCGATGCGCTGGATCTGGCGCTGACCCACGAGCTGCAGCACATGCAGCGCCGTGACCTGCAGTGGGGCCTGCTGCCCGCACTGGCCCAGCACCTGTTCTTCTTCCATCCGCTGCTGCGCCTGGCCGTGCGCGAATACGCCCAGGCCCGCGAAGAAGCGGTGGATGCGGCGGTGGTCGGCCAGCACGGTGCCAGCCGCCATGCCTATGGCCGCCTGCTGCTGCAGCTGGGCGTGGCACCGCAGCCGCACCTGGGCGTGGCCAGTGCCGCGCCGAGCACCACCAGCCTGAAGCGCCGCCTGATGAGCCTGCAGCCGCGCCGTGCCTGCCCGCGCATCCTCGCCATCGGCCTGACCGCGCTGGTGGTTGCGGTGGGCGTGGCGCCGATGCGCCTGGTGGCTGCCCCGGCTCCGCCTGCGCCGCCGGCACCGCCGAAGGTGGTCCCTGCACCGCCCGCACCGCCGGCCGCGCCCGCTGTGCCGGCCAACGGGGTCCATCTGGTGATGCCCAAGCCGCCGGCACCGCCCGCCGCGCCGTCCGTCCCCGCCGCGCCGTCTGCGCCGTCTGCACCGCCCGCGCCTCCGGCACCGCCTGCCGAGGATGACGACAGCTACACCACGGTGGGCGAGCTGCACCTGGGCAACGATCTGGAACGTGGCCACGTGCTGATCGATCACGGCCGCAGCTATGCCAGTGCGACGATCGATGACATCCAGCAGGCCCGCCGTGATGTCGGCCGCGATGGCCCGGTGCTGTGGTTCCGCGAAGGCAACAAGCGTTATGCCGTGCGTGATCCGGCCCTGATCCAGCCGCTGCAGCGCGTCTATGCGCAATCGGCCGAACTGGGCCGCCAGCAGGGCCAGCTCGGCCGCGAGCAGGGGGTATTGGGGCGCCAGCAGGGTGAGCTGGGCCGCAAGCAGGCCGTGCATGCCCGGGAAATCAGCCGTGTGGCGACCCAGGTGGCAAGCAGGGCGGTGCGCGAGAGCGACATCAACCGCCAGGGCGCAGCGGAGGCCGCGAGGGCGGCGCGTGGTGCGGTGGATGACGCCGCGATTGCCCGCCAGGCCGCGGCCGAGGCGCGTCTTGCGATGCGTGAAGTGCAGGCGGTGCAGGACGCACACAGCCACGACATCAGCGAACTGGCCAACCAGCAGGCCCAGCTGGGCCTGCGCCAGGCCGCGCTGGGCAGCCAGCAGGCCGAACTGGGTGAACGCCAGGCGCAGCTGCAGGCGCAGGCGTCGGCACAGGCGAAGCAGGTGATCGCCCGCGCGATGGCCAGCGGCAAGGCCCAGCAGCTCTGACGGGTAAATGCCGGCCAGCGGCCGGCACTACCAGGAGGCGGGGTAGTGCCGGCCGCTGGCCGGCAACATCAACCGCAGCTGGCGCGCTCGATCCGGTTCTGCTCGTCCACGCGCACGGTGACCCGGTCCTGGCGGAAATCCATCGTCACCGCCATGCCCGGCTTCACCACGCGTGCGTTGCGCGCGCCGCTGTCGGCCACCAGCTTCTTGATCGTGGCCTCGTCGGCCGTCTTGCCGGTGAAGGCCTCCAGTGCCTCCGGACGGCATTCGTGCGGGCCTTCGGCGCCCTTGGCCGGCAGGGTGCCGGTGTCGGCGGTGCTGTTGGCACCGGCATGGCTGCAGGCCGCGAGCGGCAGGATGCTGGCCAGCAGCAACAGGGTTGTACGGCGCATGGGCACGGCTCCGGTGAAGGGACAGCGGGCAGTGTCGCCGCTGCGCGTGTCAGCGGTGTCAACGCCGCCTGAACCCGCGGGCGCTCAGGGCTGCACCAGCGCCAGCGTCTCGCGCTCGCGCTGTTCCTCGCGGATCAGCCGCTGCAGCAGCAGGGCCAGGGTCACCACGTCCTGGTGGTTGTGGTCGGCCACGCGGCGCAGGTTCACTGCATCGCCGCCGCGCAGGTAGCGCAGCCACGCCGCGGGTGCTTCCGAACCGGGCAGGTCATCCTCGCGCACCACGCGCAGCAGCTGGCGCTCGATGGTGGACAGCCTGCAGTTCTCCCAGCTGCCGCGATAACGGCGGCGGGTGGGATAGAGCAGGTCGACGTGATCCAGCGCGGTGATCGGATCGCGCTGCCGGGCCAGCCGATAACGCGCCTTCAGCAGCGGCGCATCGTAGCTGCGGCCGTTGTAGCTGCAGAACACGGTGGAGGGCTGCAGCCAGCTGGCAAAGGTGGCCAGCATCGCGTCTTCCGCCGCCATGGTGGACATCAGCAGCTGGCGGATGCGCAGGCCCTCGCCGCGCTGCGGGCAGGCATGCCAGTCGGCCGCGCCGATCATGAAGGCGCGGGTGCCGGTGCCACCGGCCAGGCCGGTGGTTTCGGTATCGAAGAACAGCAGGTCGCGTGCGGCCACGTGCTCGCCCTCGCGGCGCGCGAAATCCAGTGACAGCGGCTGCGGGGGAATCGCCTGCGGCTGCAGCGATTCGATCAGGAACAGGCCCGGTGCGATTTCTTCGCCGGGCAGCTGCCGGTCCTGCGCGCTGGCCCGTGCCGGGGCGGCGGTGCCGCGCGTGCGCAGGCCCAGCAGGCGATGCAGGCCGCCCACTTCCGGGCGCCGCAGCGGTGCCGGTGCCGCGGCCGTCGCAGGTGCCGCCGTGCCGGTCGGCTTGTGGCGGATCTCCTGCTCGACCCACGCAAACACCGAGCGCTCGGCGGCGGGCTGCCGCGCGTCGTTGGCGGCTACCGGAGCAGGCGCCGTGGGCGGCGGCTCGGGCGCGGCGGGGGCGCTCGCCTTCGGGTCGCCGGCCTGCTTCCGCAGCAGGCGCAGCTTGTCCAGGCTCAGGCTCACGGTGCCAGCAGCTCCATCGGGTCGCGCGGGGTCACCACCACGTCGCGTACGTGCTGGCAGGCTTCGGCGTCAAACAGGTCGAGCACGCGCAGCGCCAGCGCACGCGGCGAGGTTTCATCTTCTTCCTGCGCGGCCAGCACGGGGCCGACGCAGGCCGGGCAGCCGGCCTTGCAGTCGCAGCGCTGCACCAGTTCGCGCGCGCGCTGCACCAGCTCGGCCTGGCGCTGCCACAAGGGTTCGCTGAGGCCGACGCCGCCGGGGAAGTTGTCGTACAGGTACACCGTCGGCACGAACTCCTGCAGCAGCTCGACGATGCCCGGATCACCCTCGCCGCCGCGCAGCTGGCCGCGACCGGTCTGGTCGGCGATCGCAAACCAGGAACCATCGCCGTTGCCGACCGACTTCTGCAGGTCGCGCGCATCGGCCATCACCGCCACGGTGGCGACGATGTGCAGTGCGTAGGCGGCACCGAGGAAACCATCCAGCGCATCCTGCTTGCTGGCGAACGCGCGCAGCAGCAATGCCTGCGGCAGCTGCCACCACACCGCAGTGGTATGCAGTTCCTGGTCGGGCAGGTTCACCGGGCCGTAGCCGATGTTCTCGTGCGTGTAGTAGCGGATCTTCTTGTAGCCGGCCACGCGGCGCACGACGTGGACTTCGCCATGGTGCGAATCGCCACGGCCAGCCACGCCGCCGTCGAAGCGGTCCAGCACCTTGAGCTTGGTGAAGTCGATGCTGTCGGTGTAGTAGTCCACGTGGGTACGCGTGACGTAGGCCTTGCGGCCTTCCCAGTCCAGCGTTTCCACCTGGTATGGGGTGGACTGCACCATGTGGATCGCGCCCTCGTACAAGGTGAGCGCGGCCGCGGAATAGTCGACCTCGGCGATGATCTGCTGGCGGCCGTCGCTGCGGTCGACCACCACGAAGTTGCCATCGGCCACCGCGCGCAGGCTGACCGCGTTGGCCGGATAGCTGTCGGCGATCCATTCCCAGCGCTCGCCTTCGCGATGGATGACTTCGGTCTCGGCCAGCGCTTCCAGGAACACTTCCGGATCGATCGGGCCGAAGCCATCACCCACCCGGAACGGCAGTTCGAAGGCCGCGCAGCGGATGTGGTCGAACAGGATCAGCGGCTGGTCCGGTGCGATGCGCGCGTGTTCGGGCGAGGCCTCGGCGAAGAAATCCGGATGCCGCACCACGTACTGGTCCAGCGGCTGCGAGCTGGCCACCATCACCCCCAGCGCGGGCTGCTGGCGGCGACCGGCGCGGCCGAAGCGCTGCCAGGTGGCGGCCACGCTGCCGGGGTAGCCGTTGAGGATCACCACGTCCAGGCTGCCGATGTCCACGCCCAGTTCCAGCGCCGAGGTGCTGACGATGCCGTCGATGTTGCCCGCGCGCATCGCACGCTCGGTCTCGCGGCGTTCGGTGGGCAGGTAACCGCCGCGGTAGGCGCGGATGCGCGGCGGCTTGCGCGGATCGTGGTCGAAGATGTCCTTCAGGTACTTGGTCAGCACTTCCACCATCAGCCGGGTCTGCGCGAACACCAGCGTCTTCAGCCCGGACTTGATCGCGATGCGGGCGATGCGGTTGCTCTGTGATCGCGCCGAGGCACGCAGGCCCAGGTCCGGGTTGATCACCGGCGGGTTCCACAGCAGCACCTGCTTGGGCCCGCTGGGCGCGCCGGATTCGGTGATGGCGGTGACCGGCGCCTCGATCAGTGCTTCGGCATGCGCCTGCGGGTTGCCGATGGTGGCCGAGCACAGGATGAACTGCGGTTGCACGCCGTAGAACGCGCAGATGCGCTTGAGCCGGCGCAGCACGTTGGTGACGTGGCTGCCGAACACGCCGCGGTAGGTGTGCACTTCGTCGATGACGATGTAGCGCAGGTTCTCGAAGAACTGCGCCCACTTGGTGTGGTGGGGCAGGATGGCCTGGTGCAGCATGTCCGGGTTGGAGACCACGATGTCGCCGTGCAGGCGGATGGCCTGGCGGGCATCGCCCGGCGTGTCGCCATCGAAGGTGAAGGCCTTCACGCCGAGGTCGCCGGCGCGGTTGAGCTCCAGCAGCTCGGCCACCTGGTCCTGGGCCAGCGCCTTGGTCGGGAACAGGTACAGCGCCTTGGCCTTGTCCTGCATGGCCGCGCTGACCACCGGCAGGGTGTAGCACAGCGACTTGCCGCTGGCGGTGGGGGTGACGATGGCCACGTGCTCGCCGCGCTGGCTGGCCTCCCACGCTTCAGCCTGGTGGCTGTAGAGCTGCTCGATGCCGCGTGCCTTCAGTGCTGCAGCCAGGGCCGGCGGCACCGAACCGGGCAGCGGCGCATAGCGGCCCTCGCGGCCGGGAATGGCGAAGCTGCCGGTGATGCGATCGTGGTAGCGGCGCTGCAGGCGCGCACTGAGCAGGGCGCCATCGCGGGCGGGCAGGCCGTCGCGGGTGGCGAGCTTCTGCTCGGCGTCGGCAGTGCGCTTGGCGAGTTCGTAGGCCATGGAAGGTGAAGCCGGGACGGTTTGCGAGGGGTCACATGGCACCACAGATGGGTCTCAGGGTGTGAGACCGCGTGCCGGGATGCAGTGAACCATTCAGTGCGGCGGCACGACACCGCTGGCTGAATGCCGGCAGCGCAGGCAACGAAATCTGAAGCCGTGATGCGTATCCTCGAGGATTGCACGCAACAGGCAGGGCGATGGCTGTGGCACGACGGGAACTGCAGGGAGCACTTCTGGCCGGCATGATGCTGGCCGCCACGGCGCAGGCGCAGCAGGCCACGCCGGTGGTCGAGCCCGCTGCGCAATCGCCGTTGCCTGCGCCGCCGCAGGGCGATGTCACCACCCTCGGCGAAGTGCGCGCGATCAAGCCCGAAGATGACGAGCCGCTGGATCTGTACCGCTTCAAGAACCCGGTGAAGTTCGGTGACAACCGCTTCAGCCGCGACTGGAGCGAGCCGCCGTCGCCCGAACAGGTGAGCATGGGCGGTGGCTACATCATGATGGGCGTGGTGAAAGGCCTGACTGCCGCTGGCAAAGGCCTGAACAAGCTGACCGGTGGCCCGGACCAGATCCAGTCCGCCATTGCACGGCCACCGCCGGAACTGACCGCCGAGCAGCAGCGCCGTGCACAGCAGTTCTGCGAGCAGCAGGAAGGCTGCGATCCCCCGGCCGGGAAGTAGGCGCTATCCTGCCGCCTTTCCTTCCGAGGCTGCCTGGATGCTGCTGCGCTCCCTTCTCCTGCTTGCCACGCTGAGCCCGCTGGCTGCGGCGGCCAGCGACCTGGCCGACGGTGGCTCCTGCCGCAACGGCCTGTTCCCGTCCGCGCAGTCTGGTTTCGCGCTGGCCAGGGTGGTGGGCACGCAGCGCCTGTACCTGCTGGGCGACATGGACGGCTGCCCGGCCAAGGGCGAACCGGCCTGCCGCCAGCGCAGCTACGTGGTGAGCGGCGATACCGTGGTGACCGGCCGTGACCTGGGCGCGTACCGCTGCGCGTTCTATCCGAACAAGGTGGGCGGCAGCGCCGGTTGGGTCGACCGCAGCAAGCTGCAGCCGTTGCCGGTGGCAACGCCGTCGCTGCAGGACTGGGCCGGTGACTGGAAGGATGGCGACAACGGCCTGCGCATCTCGGTGCGTGGCGGCCAGCTGCATGTCGAAGGTGATGCCTACTGGCCCTCGGCCAACCCCACGCCGGAACAGCGGCCGTATGGCCCGAACATGGGCCAGGTGGAAGCGCAGGCGACGCCGCGTGGCAGCCAGGTGGATTTCGTCGAGGACAGCTGCACGGTGCACGCCCAGATACTGGGCGACGTACTGGTGGTGTCCGACGACAGCGAATGCGGTGGCATGAACGTGCGGTTCGACGGCGTGTACCGGCGTACCGGGGCGCGGTGAGGGATGGGGTCAGAGCCCTTTCGCGTGCGAAAGGGATCCGACCCCGCCGGGATCAGTAGATCCACGCCATGCGTGGATGCTTCATGGGTGGGGCTCAGCGTCGCCGCTCCAGCCACCACAGCAGCGACACGCACAGCACGAACGCCAGCCACCACGGCCAGCGCGGGCCCGGCACCGGCTGCGTCGCCGCAGCACCCGCAGGCGTGGCCGTTGCCAGCGCCTGCGTGGTTGCATCGATCATCGCCTGCCGATGCAGCAGCGCTGCCTCATTCGCGTCGAACACATAGCGCCAGACGGTCGCCTCGCCATGCTGCAGGCGTTGCCAACCTGCGGCACGCGGCCACCAGCCGGCGCAGCGCAGCGACGCTGTTGCGCCATCGACCACCAGCGGCACGCCCGCGCCCTTCGCATCGAACGCCTGCAGCGGCGCCTGCACGCCGCACAGGGCCTGCCGCTCTCCGGCCCAGGCAATCGCCTGCGCTGACCACAGTGCATCCGCGCTGGCCTGCGCGCGTGCCAGCGTGGCGACCACACCGCTCCAGAGTTCGCCGTGGCGATCATCGCGACCGGCCAGCACCCAGCGCCAGCTGTCGGTGACCGGCAGCAGGCCGATGCGGCCCTTGCCGACGCTGCGCCAGCCACCGAGTGCCCTGCCCGCGCGGTCATGCAGCAGCGCGCTGCCATCGGTGGGCTGCAGTGCCAGCACCTCCAGCGTGGGCAGGGCTGCGCTGTGCGAGCTGCGGTCGGCCGCTTCGCCGTCGGCGCTGGGCAGGGTGGTCGAGCCCAGCGGGCCACGCCGCGCGGCAAGCATCGTGCTCTCACCATCGTCGGGCAGATCGGCCACGTGGCTGCTGCCATCGCCCTGCACCGGCAGACCGAGATCGCGCAGGCGCTGGCGCGCGCTGGCCGAGGGTGCACCGGCGCTGCGCACCAGCACACCAAGGCCATCGCGCAGTGCCTGGCGCACTGCAGCCAGCTGGCCCGCGCTCAAACCTGCCAGGCTGCGTTCGTCCAGCAGCAGCAGATCGCTGCGCGCCAGCGCGGCGGCATCCAGCGGCACCGCGCCATCGCCCACGCTGAGGCCCGCGCCGGTGTCGGCCTGCACCTGCACGCGCAGGCCGGCATCGGTGGCCCAGCGGCGCAGGTACTTCAGTTCCGGCCCGGGCGCGCTGGCACGCACCAGCAGGCGCAATGGTGCCGCCGACAGCGTCTGTTGCGGCACCGGCACGCTGTCCAGCACGTGCGACTGCGCGTCGAGCAGGCGCAGATGGAACACGCTGCGGCCCGGCGCGCGGGCGATGCCACTGAGCTGCACGCGGCCATCGGCGGCCAGGTCCGCGCGATCAACCACGGTGTCGGCCGGGTCCAGCAGTTCGGCGCGGCCAGCGCTGATGCCGTGCGCCTGCGCGTGCACCTCGAAGCGCGCACCGGGCGCTGCGTCGGCCGGCGCCTGCAGCGCAATCCAGCCGCGCGGCGCAGGCGGCGCCTGCCACTGCACGTGCGCCGGCAGCACGGTGTCGCGGTCACGCGCGGCCAGGCCGGCGCCGACCAGGGTCAGCGTGGAGGCCGGGTGCTGGCGCAGCGCTGTGGCCAGATCAGGTACGCGCTGGCCGCCCGGCACATCCGCCGCTTCCGGCAACAGCAGCAGCGGGCCATCACTGGCCGGCAATGCGCCGGCAGCGGTGGCGTCGGCAGTGAGCACGACCAGGCCGCCCGCCGGCTGCTGCTGACTGGGTGGCTGCAGGCAGAAATACAGCAGCACCGCGGCGATGGCCTGCACGCCCAGCCGAACCGCGCGGCGGCCGCGATGTGCAGTGGGCGCGCGCAGCTGCAGCACGCTGGCGATGACGACGATCGCCGCCAGGGCCATGGCCAGCCACAGGTTCAATGCAGCGGCGTTCATGGCTGTGCCTCCAGCGCATCGAGGTAGCGCTGGCCCATCGCATCGGTGGCCGTGCGCCGCATCACCTGCGGCAGCGGCCGCTGCAGGGCGCGCCACAGCTGCGCGCGCAGGCGCTGGCGGCAGTCGCTGCAGTCCGGTTCGATGCGCAGCTGTTCGATGGCGGCAGCCAGGTCGAGGGCGTCGGGCAGGAAGGCGGCGTTGCGCTGCTGCCAAGTCGCCAAAGCGTCCAGGTCGGGCGTGCCGTCACCGTCGCCCAGCCGCTGCCAGGCCTCGACGATGGCCGGGTCCGGCGCTGTGCGTGCGGCCAGCGGCAGCTCGCGGCTGGCCAGTCCCGTGCGGTCGCCGCCGAGGCGGCGGCCTTCGTCGATGGGCGGCAGCTCGGGGCCGACGCGGGCCAGGTAGATGCGCTCGGCCTGCTGCACCTGCTTGATGAAGCCCAGCGCCTTGTGGGCGAACGGCAGCGCCTGCTCGGGCCGGCCCTGGCGCAGCTCGCCTTCGGCCGACCACATCTGGTCCAGCGCGGCCTTCAGGGTGGCGCGGGTCTGCGGGTCGAGCAGGGTGGCGGCCTCGGCGTGGTCGTGGGTGTGGCCGTACTCGGACAGCACGTCGGTGGCGCTGCCGAACACCGGCGGCGTGCCGGCATTGCCGGCGGTGCTGCCGTGGTCGTGGCCATGTGCATCATGGCCATCATCCTGCGTGTGCTGATGTTCGTCGTCGTGATCGTGCGAATCGGCTGCGGGCGTATCGCTGGTGGGCAGGTCGCTGGTCGGCGGCGGCTTTGGCGCGCCCTCGCTTTCTTCGCCCAGGAACTGGCCGTAGCGCAGGCGCAGGATGCGCTGGTCGACGCCGATCGCATCGCTGCGCTTGATGAAGTCATCGGCGGCCAGGCTGCGGCGTTGGCGGATCAGCGCTTCGGCATCGATGATGATCTGCCGCTGGCTGCGGAAATACGCCGGCAGGGTCTTCTTGATACGGCCTTCCAGCTCGGCACCGAGCGCGACTTCGGTGGTCGGCAGGCGCAGGATCACGCTGCTGCTGCGCCCGGTCTGCGCGCTGGGGGCGTGGTTGTCGCGCACTTCCAGCTGGGCGATCACATCGTTGCCGGGCTGCGCGCCCAGCGCTGCCAGGTCGAGCGTGTGGGCGAAGCGTCGCGTGGTGGGCTCGCCGCTGCCGGTGAGGGTGACGCTGCGCTGGACGAAGGTGATGTTCTCGCCGCTGCCCTGGGTGGTGGTGATCGACAGCGTTGCCTGCGCGGCCACGCCGTAGTCATCGCTGCCTTCGAAGCGCAGCGCCCACTGCCGCTGCCCGGGCGTGCCCAGCACCAGGCTGGCGGCCGGCTCCAGCACGCGCACGCTGGGCGCGCGGTCGGCCACCACATCCAGCCGGTACAGGCGGGTGCTGGCCAGCGCCGGCTCGCTCACCACGCGGTACAGCACCGGCGTGCGGGCCACGTCCTGCGCCTGCCATTGGCCATCGTGCTCGCGCAGCGGCAGCCGGCGACCATCGTGGAACTGCAGCCAGGCGCTGCTGGGCGCACGGTCGAACCGCAGTGACCACGACAGCCGGCTGTCCGCAGCCACCTTGGCATCCAGCGCGTTCTGGGTGCGGGTGGCCTGCCCGGTGTAGGCCGGTGCATCGATCTGCAGGCGGGTTGATTGCAGCTGCAGCGGGCCGGCGGCCGCAGTGGGCGCCGTTGCCGTGGCACTGCCGCCTGCAGGCATGCCCGTGCTGCGCGGCCAGCCCAGTGCGAGCAGGGCGATGGCCAGGCCGCCGGCCCAGCACAGCGCCAGTGCGACGCGCGGCCAGCGCGGCCGCAGGTCTGGCATGGTGCGTTCCAGCGTGGCCAGCACATGCGCGCGCTGGCGCTGCTGCAACGGGTTGAGGCGGGCGACATCGGCGAACAGTAGATCGGCGCTGTCCTCGCTGCGGCCGCTGCCGTCGAGCTGGCGCTGCAGCCAGCGCGGGTCCATCTGCCGCGCCCGCGCCACCGCCACGCCCGCGCAGGCAAGCAGGGCCAGCGTGGCGACCATGCAGGCGGCATCGAAGCCGGCCAGCCGCAGGGCCAGCGCGGTGGCGGCCAGCGCCCACGGCAGCCCGAGCAGCAGGGTGATGCTGGCGCGGCGGCACCGTGCGCGTTGCCAGGTGCGTTGCAGCGAGGTCATGCCGGCCTCCGCGCGCTGCGGCTGGCCATCCCGCGTTCCAGCGCGAACAGCAGCACGATGGCCATCAACAGCCAGGGCGTGGGTTCACTCGGTGCAGCAGCGCTGGCGGGCAGGACCGCCTGCTGCGGTGCCTGGTCCTGCGCATCGGCCACGCGCGCGGGCGGCGGCGGTTGCAGGGCCATCAACAGGGACTGCGGCAAACGTGCATCACGCAGCGCGGCGTTGTGGGTGGCGTCCCACTCGCCGGGCAGCGACAGCAGGCGGCCCTGGCCGACGCGCTGCTGCCACAGCAGCGGCGCGCCCTCTGCGGTGCGCAGGCGCACGCTGGCACCCTGCGCAGGTGCGGCCGCGGTGAGGACGCTGCCGCCGTCGCGCAGCCAGGCCTGCCAGGCAGACGGCAATGCACCGGTACCGCTCCACACCGCAATCTCGCCGCGTGCGGGCAGCGTATCGGCAGGCAGCGCGGCGGGTGCAGGCTGGGTGCTCCACGCACGCTGCAGGGTGCTGATCCATTGCCGCGCGCTGGCCGGTGCTTCGGCATGCACGCGCAGGCGTGGCGGGGCCACGGTGGCCTGTGTGCTGGCGGAGGCCGCAGGGTGCGGCTGCCAGTGCACGGGTCGCGACAGCTGCAGGCGCGCACCATCCAGGCCCGGCAGCGGGTCGGGCACATGCACGGTCAGCGCGGTGCCGGTGGGCAGTTGCGCGTCCAGCTCGCGCAGCAGGCTGGCCAGCGGCACGGACACGCCGGGCGCCGGCTGGTCGACGGACGGGAAGCCGGGCGCCAGCCAGTGCCAGTGGCCTACTTCGCTGCTGCCGCGCAGTGCGCGGGCATCCAGGCCGGGGGCCACCACCGTCCACGCGCCGGGGGGCGGTGCGCTGCCGGTCAGCGCCGGGCGCGCCAGCAGCAGCGCCAGTGCAGCCAGCAACAGCAGGCGTACCAGCAGCAGTGGCCAATCATCGAAACGGATGCGCTGGCGCGGGCGGATCTGCGCGCGCAGCCAGCGCAGTGCGGCGAAATCCAGCGGCGTATACGGATGGCGCCGCGCCAGGTGGATCAGCAGTGGCAGCAGCCATGCGGCCAGCGCCGCCAGGCCCAGCGGGAACAGCAGGGTCATGCACCGCCCCCGCGGCCGAACACCACCTGCAGTGGCTGGTCCAACGGCTGGTCGAGCCAACCGGTGGCGCTGGCGATGCCGCTGGCCTGCAGGCGCGACTGCAGGGCGCTGTGTGCGGCAGCGAAGCGCAGCAGGTAGTCGGCGCGGATCGCGGCGCCATCGCCCAGCAGTTCCTCGCCGGTTTCCGGATCGCGGAAGCGGTGGCCGGCATCGAACGGGAAATCACGCTCGTCGGCGCCCAGCACCTGCAGCAGCATCACCTCGCGGCGTGCGCTGGCCAGCTGTTCCAGCAGCACGATGCTGGCCTCATCAAAGCCATCGCCGATGGCCAGCAGCAGATCGCCGGGGCGAACGCGCTCCCACAGCGGGCGCAGGCGGTCGGCCGCCGGCCAGCCACCGCGCGCCTGCAGGGCATGCAGCTGCAGGTGCACACGATCACGCTGGCGTGCGCCGTTGCCGGCCGGTACCAGCTGCAGGCCATCGCCGTTGACCGCCAGCAGGCCGAAGCGATCACCCTGCTGCAGGGCCAGTTCGACCACGCAGGCGGCGAGCCCGCGCATGTGGCACAGGCGGGTGCGCTGCGGCGCCGCGCGGTCGGCCTGGCCGGCCGAAGCGGTGGCGTCCAGCAGCAGCCAGACGGTGATCGGGCTCTCGCGTTCGGATTCGCGCACGAAGAAGCGGTCCGAGCGGGCGTACAGCTTCCAGTCGATCTGGCGCAGTTCGTCACCCGGCTCGTAAGCGCGGTACTGCGCGAACTCCAGGCCGGCACCGCGGCTGCGGCTGGCGTGCTGGCCGATGCCGCGTGCACCACTGGCCAGGCGCGGCCGCAGCCGCAGCGTGCGCAGGCGCGCGCGCAGTTCCGGTGGCAGGGTCAGCGGCGTGCCGGTGCTCACGTGTGCTTCAACCCGGGAACGGCACGGCCTGCAGCAGGGCGGCGACCACGTCGTCGGCCCGCTTCTGTTCGGCCTCGGCGGCGAAGGACAGCAGCAGGCGATGGCGCATCACCGGTGCAGCCAGTGCCTGCACGTCCTCGCGGGTGGCGGCGAAGCGGCCCTGCAGCAACGCGCGTGCCTTTGCCGCGAGCACCAGCGACTGCCCGGCGCGCGGGCCAGCACCCCATTTCACCCATTGGTTGATGGCGGCCGGTGCGCCGTCGCCGGGACGGCTGGCGCGCACCAGGCGGGTGATCCAGGCCAGCACATCGGGGCTGACATGCACCTGGCGCACGGCGGCCTGCAGCGCGATCACCGCGTCGGCGTCCATCACCTTCGGCACCGCCCCGGTGGCGCCGCCCGTGGTCTGCTCGATGATGCGGCGCTCTTCGTCTTCGCTCGGGTAATCCACCAGCACGTGCAGCAGGAAACGGTCCAGCTGCGCTTCCGGCAGCGGGTAGGTGCCGGCCTGTTCGATCGGGTTCTGCGTGGCCAGCACGAAGAACGGCGCGGGCAGCTCGCGCGTGGTGCCCGCATGGCTGACCGTGCGTTCCTGCATCGCTTCCAGCAGTGCGGCCTGGGTCTTGGGCGGGGTGCGGTTCAGTTCGTCGGCCAGCAGCAGGTTCGTGAAGATCGGGCCCTGCTGGAAGCGGAAATGGCGATGGCCGGTGCCGTGGTCTTCTTCCAGCAGCTCGGTGCCGAGGATGTCGCTGGGCATCAGGTCGGGAGTGAACTGCACGCGCCGGAACTGCAGTTCCAGTGCCTGGCCCAGCGAGCGCACCAGCAGGGTCTTGCCCAGGCCGGGCGCACCTTCCAGCAGGCAGTGGCCGCCGGCCAGCAGGCCGATCAGCAGCTGCTCGACCACCGTGTGCTGGCCGACCACCGCACGCGCGAGCGCCGCGCGCAGCTCATCCAGGCGCGGCAGCAGGGAATCGAGGTCGGGGGTGGTCATGGTCGTGCAGGTCCTGTCAGTTGTTCAGCGCGTACATCACGATGTTGACGCCGAAACGGGTGTTGTCTTCGGCAAGGAAACGCTTGTTGCGCCAGTCGTAGTCCCACTCGCAGCCGTAGTCCTTGTTGCTGTAGAGCAGGCCCAGGCGGCCATCGACATCGATGCCCTTCAGGTAGTCGTGCACCAGGTCGTCGCCCCAGCCGTTGAGCTCGAAGCCGGTGGCGGGCGGACCCTCGGGAAAGCGGAAGAAGCTGCGGTACAGCGCATGGGTGTTGGGCAGCTTCTGCAGGGCTTTCGGCCCGAACAGGCGGCCCATCTGCGCCTCGAACGAGGTGGCGAACAGGCCGTCGATGTCGTGGTTGCAGTCATCGACGAAGACGAAGCCGCCGTTGCGTACGTAACGCACGAAGTTCTGCCGCTCGGCGGCATTGAACTCCACCAGCGTGTGCCCGGCCAGGTAGCAGAACGGCGCTTCCAGCATGCGCGGGTCGGCCAGGGCCACCACGTGTTCCTGCGGGTCCACGCGCAGCGAGGTGTAGTCGATCAGCGAGGTGATCAGGTTGGACGGCATGCGCGCATCCACGTCCCAATCGCCGGAGTCGTACTGCAGGCGGGTGAACCAGAAGTCGTAGCGCGAACTGCGCGGGCCTGCCTGCGCGAAGGCGGGCAGCGCCGCCGCCGAAGCGGCAGCGGCCAGCCAGCGCAGGCAGGCCCGGCGATCCATCAGACCGCGTCGGACAGCGAGGTGAAGGTGAAATCGCGCAGCTTCATCGGCGGGATCATCATCACGAAGCTGGATTCATCACCGGCCACGCGCACCGGCCGGCCCAGTTCCTCGATGTTGTTGAGCATGATCACCGGCGATTCGTTGAAGCGGAAGTTCTTCACCGGGTGCTTGATCTGGCCGTTCTCGATGTAGAAGGTGCCATCGCGGGTGAGGCCGGTCAGCAGCACGGTCTGCGGGTCGACCATGCGGATGTACCAGGTGCGGGTGACCAGGATGCCCTTCTGGGTGCCGCGCACCAGGTCGGCCGTGCTCTTGTCGCCGCCACTCATCAGCAGGTTGCCCGGCGTGGCCTTGGCGGTCTTGCCCTGCTTCTGCGCCCAGAAGCGCGAGTAGTCCAGGTTGGCGATCTTTCCGTTCTCGATGATGGCCATGCGCTCGCGCGGCATGCCTTCGCCATCCCACGGCAGCACCGGTGCCTCGGCATGCCACGGGTCGGCATACATGCTCACGCGCGGGTCGTAGACCTGCTCGCCCAGCTTGTTGCCGCCCCCCTTCTTCGACAGGAAGCTGCGGCCTTCATCGGCCGAGCGTGCGCTGAAGAAGTTCATCATGAAGCTGATCAGGCCCGCGGCCGCCGCCGGCTCCAGGATCACCGTGTACTTGCCCGGTTCCAGCGCCTTGGCTTCGGCCGATTCGGTGGCCTTGCGCATGGCGATGCGGATGTCCTGGTCGGCCTTGAAGTCCGCCGCATCCTTCAGGTTGCGGCCGACCCAGCCCGAACCGCGGCCATCTTCGGTACGCACGGTGCAGGTGTAGTCGAAGCTGGTGGTGCGCTGGTAGGCGAAGTTGCCGTTGCTGTTGGCGGTGGCCTGGAATCCCTGGCCATCTTCGAGGAAACCGGCAGCGATCAGGCCGTTGCCCCGGCACGGCGCGATGGAATCGGCGGCAACCTTGGCTCGGAACGCCGGATCAATCGCGGCGGTGGATTCGCTGAAGGTCGGGCTGGGACGGTAGCTCTGCTTGCCGATGGCCGGCATGAACTCCGGGTTCTCCGGGGCCAGGCGGGCCAGGTCCTCGGCGCGGCGTACCACGCGTTCCAGCGCGGCATCGTCGAACTCGTTGATCGAGGCGGTGCCCACGCGCTTGCCGAAGGCCACGGTGACGGCCAGCTCGGTGTTGTCGACGATGCCGCTGGTGGAGACGTTGTTCAGCGCGAAACGGATGTTGCCGCTGATGGAACCGGCCAGCACGGCGGTGCACTCATCGGCCTTGGACAGGGCGATGACCTTGTCGAGGATGGCCTTGGCCTGGGCTTCGGTGAAGATACTCATGGTGTAAGGGCTCCTGACCGGTCAGCCGAGGCTGCGTGCGGTGTTGATGACGTTGATGCCGTTGAAGCGCGCGGTGGACGAACCGTGCGAGACCGCCGAAACCTGGCCCGGCTGGCCCTTGCCGTCGAAGAACGAACCGCCCAGGCGGTAGTCGCGTTCGTCGGCCACGGCGGTGCAGGCGTTCCAGAACTCCGGCGTGCGGATCTGGTAGGCCACGTCCTCCAGCATGCGGGTGATCTGGCCGTTCTTGATCTCGTAGAACAGCTGGCCGCCGAACTGCGCGTTGTAGCGCTGCTGGTCGATGGAGAACGAACCGTCGCCGATGATGTAGATGCCGTTCTCGACGTCCTTGATCATGTCCGGAACGCTGAGAGGGGTCTTGCCCGGCGCCATCGATACGTTGGCCATGCGCTGGAACTGCACGCTGGACCAGGAATCGGCGTAGCAGCAGCCATCGGACTCGGTCTTGCCGAGGATGTGGGCCTGGTCGCGGATGGTCTGGTAGTCCACCAGCTTGCCGTTGCTGATCAGGTCCCAGCGCTTGCACTTGACGCCTTCATCGTCGTACGCGACCGCGCCGAGGCTGCCCGGCTGGGTCTTGTCGGCGAAGATGTTGACGTGCTCGCTGCCGTACTGGAAGTGCTGTTCGCGCTTGTCCAGCGTGGCGAAGCTGGTGCCGGCGTAGTTGGCTTCGTAGCCGAGCACGCGGTCCAGTTCCAGCGGGTGGCCGATCGATTCGTGGATGGTCAGCCAGGTGTGCGACGGATCGAGGACCAGGTCGTACTTGCCCGGCTTCACCGACGGTGCCTTCAGCTTCTCCTGTGCCTGCTTCGCTGCGGCGATGGCATCTTCCTTCATGTCGTAGGACGAGCCGTAGTTCACCACGCCGTTGGGTGTGAGCACCTTGCCGGCGGCGGCGCCGTCCAGGTACTCATAGCCCAGGCCCATCGGCGCAGACAGCCCTTCGCGGGTGCGGAACTTGCCGCTGGCCTTGTCGATGGCGGTGACCGTCATCGGCGCCCAGATGCGGTGCACGTCCTGGTCGATGTAGGAGCCATCGGTGGAGGCGAAGTACTTCTGTTCGTTGACCAGGAACAGCATCGAGTTGACGAAGCTGGCACCGGCGCCCATCGCGGCGGCGTTGACGTCCAGCAGCAGGTCGACCTTTTCCTTGATCGGCACGTCCATGGCGTTCTTGCGGATCGGCGTGCGCCAGCTCACTTCACCCACGCCCGGTGCCTTGGCCAGCTGCACCGGTGCGGTCTGCACGCCGGCGTTGGCCTTGGCGATGGCAGCAGCCTGCTGCGCGGCACGGGCCACGTCGGCGGTGCCCAGCGCATTGGTGGCGGCGAAGCCCCAGGCGCCGTTCACGATCACGCGGATGCCGACGCCGGTGGACTCCGTGTTCACCACGTTCTGCACCTTGTCCTCGCGGGTGATCACGAACTGCCGCAGGTAGCGGCCGATGCGCACATCGCAGTAGGTGGCACCGGCGCTGCGAGCGGCCTGCAGCGCGGCGTCGGCCAGGCGCTTCTTCAGCCCCAGGTCCAGGCTGGACTGCAGCTGCTCGGCGGCGATGGCCTTGCCGAAGAACGACGGCACGATCAGGCCGCCCGCGGTAAGCCCGGTAAGGGCGAGGAAGTCACGTCTCTGCAAGGCAGCTCTCCACGTCGAAGGATGGGACGACTCAGGCGCCGAGACTGCGCGCGGTGTTGATGATGTTGATGCCGTTGAAGCGGGTGGTGGACGACCCGTGCGAGACCGCCGATACCTGCGCGGGCTGGCCTTTGCCGTCGAAGAAGGAACCGCCGAGGCGGAAATCACGCTGGTCGCAGATCGCGGTGCAGGCGTTCCAGAACTCCGGCGTGCGGATCTGGTAGGCCGCGTCCTCGACCATGCCGGCGATCTTGCCGTCCTTGATCTGGTAGTACAGCTGGCCGCCAAACTGCGCGTTGTAGCGCTGCTGGTCGATGGAATAGGAGCCGCGGCCGTGGATCCAGATGCCGTTCTCCACGTCCTTGATCATGTCGTCCACGCTCAGCGGCGCCTTGCCCGGCGCCAGCGAGACATTGGCCATGCGCTGGAACTGCACGCTGGACCAGGAATCGGCATAGCTGCAGCCATGCGAGGCGTCGCGGCCAAGGATGTGGGCCTCATCGCGGGTCGCCTGGTAATCGACCAGCACGCCATCGCGCACCAGATCCCAGCGCTGGGTCTTCACCCCTTCATCGTCGTAGCCGACCGCACCGAGGCTGCCCGGCTGGGTCTTGTCGGCGAAGAAGGTGACGAGGTCGCTGCCCCAGCGGAAACCGGCATCGCGCTTGTCCAGCGTGGCGAAGCTGGTGCCGGCGTAGTTGGCTTCGTAGCCCAGCACGCGGTCCAGCTCCAGCGGGTGGCCGACGTTCTCGTGGATGGTCAGGAACAGGTTGGACGGGTCCAGCACCAGGTCGTACTTGCCGGGCTTCACCGACGGCGCCTTCAGTTTCTCGCGCGCATGGCGGGCGGCGGCGATGGCGTCCTCCACCGGATCATAGGAATCGCGGTAGGCGGTGATGCCGCCGGGCAGCTGCACCTTGCCGCGCGCATCGCCGTCGAGGAACTCATAGCCCATGCCCATCGGCGAGGACAGGCCCGCGCGGGTGCGGAACTTGCCGCTGGCCTTGTCGATGGCGGTGGCGGTGAACGGCAGCCAGATGCGGTGGATGTCCTGGTCGATGAAGGAGCCATCGCTGGAGGCGAAGTACTTCTGCTCGTTGACCAGGAACAGGGTGGAATTGATGAAGTCGGCGCCGGCATCGAGCGCGGCGCTGTTGAGCGCCAGCAGCAGTTCGATCTTGTCCTGGATCGGCACTTCCATGGCGTTCCTGCGCACCGGGGTCTGCCAGCGCACCTCACCGACCGGTGGCGTCGGCGCCAGCTGCACCGGCCGGGTCTGGATGCCGGCATTGGCGCGGGCGATGGCCGTGGCCTGCTCGACCGCGCCGTGCACGGCGGCCTCGGTCTGTTGGTGGGTGGCGGCGAAGCCCCAGGCGCCGTTGACCAGAACCCGCACGCCCACGCCGGACGACTCGCGGTTGGTCACGTTGCCGACCTGGTGTTCGCGGGTGATGACCGACTGGTTGAGGTAGCGGCCGATGCGTACGTCGCAGTAGCTGGCCTTGGCGGTGCGTGCGGCGGCGAGGGCGACCTCGGCCAGCCGCCGGCGCTGCGCGGTATCCACGGGCGCAAGCAGCTGCTCGGCCGCGATCAGCCGCGAATGCGGCAGCACCAGGCCCGCCAGGCCCAGACCGGAATAAGCCAGGAACTCACGTCGTTGCACAGCGTCTCTCTCTCTCTCTTCTTACGACCGTGCGGAGGGCAAAGGGCCGCTCCGATCACGTCAACTGCTCGACTTTCGCCAGCGCGGGGCAATCGGGCAAGTGACTGCAGTCATGGTAGGGGAGGGTTTCGGCAGGGCTTGCAGCCCTGCACCTGCGGTAGTGCCGGCCGCTGGCCGGCAACCTCAAGATCAAGAGCGGCATTC